>NZ_JAMYNN010000008.1:0-223002 GCF_040319055.1 Mesorhizobium sp. M0960
GAAACCCCAAACAAGACGTCAAATCCCCCGCAAACAAGCGAACAACCGCCGCAACCCCGCCGCCGCAAGCTTTGCTCATGACTGCCCAACAGGTCCACAAGGGGAGAAGGGAAGGTTTCTACGCATCCGCCCTGAACGTCTGCTTCTGGATACCCAGCCCTTCGATACCGAGCTCGACCACATCGCCGGGCTTCAGGAACACCGGCGGCTTCATGCCGAGGCCGACGCCGGGCGGCGTGCCGGTCGAGATGATGTCGCCTGGATGCAGCGACATGAACTGGCTGAGATAAGACACGAGATAAGCGACGCCGAACACCATGGTCTTGGTCGAGCCGTTCTGCATGGTCTTGCCGTTGACCGTCAGCCACATCGGAATGTTCTGCGGGTCCTTGACCTCGTCCTTGGTCACCAGCCACGGGCCGATCGGCCCGAATGTGTCGCAGGACTTGCCCTTGGTCCACTGGCCCTGCCGCTCGGCCTGGAAGGCGCGTTCAGAGACGTCATGTGCGACGCAGTAGCCGGCGACATAGTCCAGCGCCTCGGCTTCGGTGACATATTTAGCGGTCTTGCCGATGACCACGCCGAGCTCGACTTCCCAATCGGTCTTCACCGAGCCGCGCGGGATCAGCACGTCGTCGTTCGGCCCGACAATGGCCGAGCTTGCCTTCATGAAGATGATCGGCTCCGGCGGCACGGTTGCGCCGGTTTCTGCGGCATGGTCGGAATAGTTGAGGCCTATGCAGATGAATTTGCCGGTGCCGGCGACGCAGGCGCCGATGCGCGGTTTGCCGGAAACTGCCGGCAGCGATTTCGGATCGAGCTTCGACAATGACTCGAGCGATGCCGGGTCGATCGCCCTGCCGGCAATGTCGGTGACATGGGCGGAGAGGTCGCGGATCGTTCCATCCGCATCAAGGAGGCCAGGGCGTTCGCTCCCCGCCTCGCCATAGCGTAGCAGTTTCATGCAGTTTTCTCCCAGTTGCGACCAGAGGCCGTTTGCAAACTCGCTCCGCTGCGGCGAATGGCGTGGGTTTCGAGAACCGGAGCGGAGCGTACTTAAAGTACGTGAGCCTAGGCAAGCGCGGACGCCGCGCCAGGCGCCCGGCAGAATTGGATTTTCAGACTCCTAGATCGACCAGCCACCGTCGATATTATAGGCCTGCCCCGACGTATAGGTGGCACCGGCGAGATAGACGGCGAGGTCGGCGATTTCCTCGGGCGTGCCGAGCCGGCCCATCGGCTGACGGGCGATGAAGGCGGCGCGGGCTGCTTCGTAGTCGCCCTGCGCGTGCATGCGGTCGTGCAGCGACGGGCTTTCGACCGTGCCCGGGCAGATCGCATTGCAGCGTATGCCCTTGCCGACATAGTCGGCGGCAACCGATTTGGTCAGGCCGATAACGGCCGCCTTGGTCAGGCCATAGACGAAACGGTTGGGCACGCCCTTGGTCGAGCTGGCCAGCGACGCCATGTTGATGATCGAGCCGTCGCCGCGCTCAAGCATGCCGGGCAGCACGGCGCGGATGGTGCGGATCATCGAGCGGACATTGAGATCATAGGCAAAGTCGAGATCGCCGTCCTTCATCTCGAGGATCGAGCCGGAATGGACGAAGCCGGCGCAGTTGAACAGCACGTCGACGGCGCCGATCTCGGCAAAAGCGACGTTCACCGCCTCGTCGTTTAGGACATCCAGCTTGCGGGTCTTGATACCGGGGGTCTTGCCGAGGTCGGCGAGCACCACTTCGTTGATGTCGGTGGCATGGACGACGGCGCCGGCCTTGGCGAAAGCCAGCGCACTTGCCCGGCCGATGCCTTGCGCCGCCGCCGTGACGACAACGACCTTGCCTGTCAGATCCGCCATGCTTTTCTCCTCGCCCGTCTGTGATCGTTCGGCTTTTTACCGGCACAAGGCCGGGGCGCAATGTGCCAGACGGGCACCACCATTCCGCCTGTTTCGATATTCGCCCTGCCGGCCAAATGTTTTTTCTCGGTAAAGAACATCTTTTGGCCCGTCAAGCCCGGACGTCCCTCCGGGACACTCAGTCGCCGTAGGGCACCCAGACGTTCTTGACCTCGATCGCACGGCGCAGCAAGGCATCGCCGGCTGCTTCGCCCGATGTCCAGTCAAGGCTGTGGCCGTTGCCGGTCCAGACACGCTTGAGATTGCCGATGGACTCGGCCTCCGCCTTGGCACAGGTCTCGGCATCGGCGAACATCCAGAGCCCGTCGACATCGTCGTGCTTGGCCAGCACGCCGGCCAGCTCGGCGCTACGGCCCGTAACGATATTGATGGCGCCCGCCGGAACGTCGGAATATTCGATGACCTGGTAAAGGTCGGTGGCAAGCAGTGGATATCGTTCGGACGGCACGGCGACCACGGTGTTGCCCATGGCGAGCGCCGGCGCAACCAGCGAGATCAGGCCGAGCAAAGGTGCGTTGTCCGACGCGACGATGCCGACGACGCCGACCGGTTCGTGCAGCGCCAATGTGACGGCACGGGCCGGCGGCTGGTGGACGCGGCCCTCGAACTTGTCCGCAAGCCCGGCATAGAGGAACAGCCGCTCGATCGATAGCTCGACCTCTTCACTCGCCGCCTTGGCCGTCGCGCCGGTGAGCTGGATCAGACGGGCGGCAAACTCGTCGGCGCGGCCGGACAGGTTTTCGGCCAGATAGTAAAGCACCTGGCTGCGATTGTAGGCGGTCGCTTCCGGCCAGGCCTTGCAGGCGCGCGCGGCCGCGACGGCGTCGCGGATATCCTTGCGGTTGCCGAGACCGACCTCGCCGGCGAGCTTGCCCTTGGCGCTGGCGACGGCAAGGGAATAATTGCCGTCCGGCCGGACCTGCTTACCGCCGATGAACAGCTTTGCCGTGCGGTCGATGGCATCGCCTTCCGGGCGCTCGATGGGCTGGGCAGTGGCCACAGCCGGTTTGATGATCGGGCCGAGCGGCAGTTTTGCCGAGAGGTACTCGAACATGCCCTCGCGCCCGCCTTCGCGGCCGAAGCCGCTCTCGCGATAGCCGCCGAAGCCGCAGGCGGCGTCGAACATGTTGGTGCCGTTGACCCAGACGACGCCGGCCTTCAATTGCGGCGCGACGTGCAGCGCAAGATTGATGTTCTCGCTCCACACCGAGGCGGCTAGGCCATAGCGTGTGTTGTTGGCGAGCTCGACCGCTTCCTCGGTATTGCGGAAGGTCATGGTCGCCAGCACCGGCCCGAACACCTCTTCCTGGGCCAGAATGTTAGCCGGCGAAACACCTGTCGCCAGCGTTGGCAGATGGTAATAGCCCGAGGCGGGCAGTGCCGAGTCCGGCTGCCAGCATATCGCGCCCTGCTTGGCGCCTTCGGCAATCAGGCCCTTGACGCGGTCGAGTTGGGTCAAATCGACCAGCGGGCCGATATCGGTGTTCTTGTCGAGCGGGCTACCGACGCGCAGCCGGCTCATCCGCGTCTTGACCTTGGCGATGAAGGCGTCGGCGATGCCTTCCTGCACCAGAAGGCGCGAGCCGGCACAGCAGACCTGGCCCTGGTTGAACCAGATGCCGTCGACCAGACCCTCGACGGCGCTGTCGAGATCGGCATCCTCGAAAACGACGAAGGCCGACTTGCCGCCAAGCTCCAGCGAAAGTTTCTTGCCCGAACCGGCGGTGGCCTTGCGGATGATCTTGCCGACCTCGGACGAACCGGTGAAGGCGATCTTCTGGATGCCGGGATGATTGACGATTGCCCCACCCGCTTCCGGCCCGCCCTGGACGATGTTGACGACGCCCTTCGGCACGCCGGCGCGTTCACAGATCTCGGCAAACAGGATGGCGGTGAGCGGCGTGAATTCCGCGGGCTTCAGCACCACGGTGCAGCCCGCAGCGAGCGCCGGCGCGATCTTCCAGGCCAGCATCAAAAGCGGGAAGTTCCACGGGATGATCTGGCCGACGACGCCGACGCCCTTATGGGCTGGAAAGTCCCTGTCCAGCGCCTGCGCCCAGCCGGCATGATGGATGAAATGACGGATCGCCAGCGGCACGTCGATGTCGCGGCTTTCGCGGATCGGCTTGCCGTTGTCGATCGATTCCAGCACCGCGAACAGCCGTTGGTGGCGCTGCATGGCGCGGCCGATGGCATAGAGCACTTTGGCGCGTTGATAACCGGTGCTGGCGCTCCATTTCGGCAGCGCTTTTGTGGCGGCCGAAACCGCCGCATCGATATCGGCAGCACCGGCATCCGAGACCTTGGCCAGCAATTTGCCGGAGGCGGGATCGCTGGTGTCGAAGGTCTTTCCATTTGCAGCTGCTTTCCAGTCGCCGCCGATGAACAGGGCTTTCGAGAAATCACGGGTCGTCAGCCAGGCATCGGCCTCGTTGCGGGCCTCCGGCGCCGGGCCGTAATCCATGGCGTGATAGCGTTCGAGAATGTTCATGAAGCGCTCCGAATCACGCCATTGCGTGGCGATGATTGGCCGAGTAGTGGCCGGTCAGGTGATGCTCGAGCTGGCGCTCGATGTCGGTCAAAAGGCTCGATGCTCCGAAGCGGAACAGCTCCGGCTCCAACCACGGCCGGCCCAGCTCTTCTTTCATCAGCACCAGCCAATCGAGCGAGGCTTTTGCCGTGGAAATGCCACCGGCCGGCTTGAAGCCGATGAGATAGCCGGTTTCCTCGAAATAGGCGCGGATGGCGCGCACCATGGCAAGGCCAACCGGCAGTGTCGCGTTGACGCTTTCCTTGCCGGTCGAGGTCTTGATGAAGTCCGCACCCGCCATCATCGCCACCATCGAGGCGAGCATGACATTGCGCAGCGTGGCGAGGTCGCCTGTGCCGAGGATCACCTTCAGATGCGCCTCGCCGCAGGCGGCCCGCATCGAGACGATCTCGTTATAGAGCTCCTGCCATTTCGCCCCAAAAACCAAGCCGCGCGGGATGACGACGTCGATCTCGTCGGCGCCGTCGCGGACCGATGCTTCGATCTCCTGCAGACGCGTCGAAAGCGGAGCAAGGCCATGCGGGAAAGCCGTGGAAACGGCGGCGACACGGATGCCGCTGCCGCGCAGTGCTTCGACGGCAGTGGCGACGAAGGGATGATAGACGCAGACCGCCGCCGGACGGATGTTTTCACCGGCAATGCCGAGCCCCTCGGCAATGTCGCGGCGGAACGGGTTGACCGCCTTGGCACAGAGCCGGCGCACGCGCTCTTCCGTATCGTTCGAGTTCAGCGTCGTCAGGTCCATGCAGGCGACGGCGCGCAGCAGCCAGGCAGCCTGGTTATCGGCCTTGATCGAGCGTCTTTTGGTCAGGCTGGCGACGCGGCGTTCCAGCGCCGAGCGGTTGACGCTGCGCATTGATTCCATGAAGCCAAGATCGAGCCTCATGCCGGGATTGCGAGCAATAGCATGGGCCTGCGGCATCGGCGCATTGGCGGCGGCGCGCGCCGGCAGCGGCGTGATCTTGGACGTGCCCAGATCGGTTTCGCGGATTGTGCTGCTCATCTCCTGCCCCTTGTTCAGCGACTTATGCCGAAGATAGACCGTGAAGCAGCGCTTCACGAGTCCTTCAGGCGGTCATAGCGGAAAAAGACAGTCAAGGCAGCCGATTTTTGACCGTCCGGTCAAAATCAGGGTCTCAAAGCAGTGGACGCTGAACTGCCGCGTCTCAGCCGACGAAGGCGCGCTCGACTACGAAGCTTGCCGGATGATGCAGCGAGCCTTCCTGGAAGTCGAGGCTTTCGGCCAGTTCCTTCACGTCTTTCAGCATATGCATCGAGCCGCAGATCATGATGCGATCGGTCTCGGGATTGAGCTTGTCGATGCCGAGATCGGTGTAGAATTTGCCCGAGCCGATCAGCGCGGTGATGCGGCCCATGCGTTCGGACGTCTCACGCGTCGTCGAATTATAGAGCGTGACGCGGCCGCCGGTCAGTTCGCCGATCAGCGGGTCGTTCTCCAGCGCGGCCACCAGTTCCTGGCCGTAGATGAGCTCGGCATTGTCGCGGCAGGTGTGGGTCAGCACGACTTCACCGAACTTCTCATAGGTGTCGGGATCGCGCAGCAGGCTGGCGAAGGGCGCAATGCCGGTGCCGGTCGAGATCATGAACAGGCGCTTGGCCGGCGTCAGCGCGTCGACCACCAGCGTGCCGGTCGATTTCTGCCGCATGATGACGGTATCGCCGATCTGGATCTTCTGCAGCTCCGAGGTAAGCGGGCCGTCCGGCACCTTGATCGAGAAGAATTCCAGCTCGTCGTCCCAGGACGGGCTGGCGATCGAATAGGCGCGGAACACCGGCTTCTCGGCATTGGGCAGGCCGATCATGACGAACTCGCCGGAGCGGAAGCGCAGCGACTGCGGCCGGGTGATGCGGAACGAAAACAGCCGGTCGGTATAGTGCTTCACCGAGACGACGGTTTCGGCATAGACATTGGCCGGTATCGGAAACTGCAGCGGCCGCGCGCCGGCGGTGTTGAACGCGGATGTGGTGTTCATCAAACCTAACCTTCTGGGCCAGCTCAGCGCCCGCGCCAAATCTTCACCTGCGCGCCCGAACCGGTCAGGTTCCTGCGTGCCCTTGCACACTCCGAAGCGGTAAGCTCTTGTGTCCGGAATTTATTAGTATACAAACGATATTTGCGTCAAGACGCCGCCGTAAAACAGCTTTCCAAACTGAGGCATGTAAGCAGTTCGGGCATTTCGGGTTTCGACAATGGAACAGAATTTTTCGGCGCAAGCTCTGGATTCGAGGGGCAGCGTCGTCGCCGGTATCGATGTCGGTGGCACCTTTACCGATCTGCTTCTGATCGACGGCCGTGATGGTGGCCGGGTGCATATCGCCAAGACCCCGACCACGGTCGACAACCAGGCTTTCGGCGTCGTTGCAGCTCTTGGTGCCACCGGCTTTCGCGTGGACGGCATCGACCTCATCGTGCACGGCACGACGACCACAACCAACGCGGTGCTGGAGCGCCGGCTGGCCAAAACCGGCATGATCACCACGCGCGGCTTTCGTGACGTCATCGAGCTTGGCCGGCGGACACGGCCGCAAGCCTATGGCATGACAGGCACCTTTGTGCCGATCATTCCGCGCAATCTGCGGCTCGAAGTGTCGGAGCGGGTCGAGGCCTCGGGCGCGGTGCGCATACCGCTCGACGAGGCCGAGATGCGGGCAGCGATTTCACAACTGATCGAAGCCGGCTGCGAATCGCTCGTCATCCATTTCCTGCATTCCTACGCCAACCCGGCGCATGAGCGGCGCGCGGCCGAGATCGGCGCCGAGCTTTGGCCGAACGGCTACATCACGACAGGCCATGCGCTGCTTTCGGAAGCGCGCGAATTCGAGCGCGGCGTTACCGCTTCGGTCAACGCCTCGGTGCAACCGATCCTCGAACGCTACGTCGAACGGCTGCGCAAGGAGCTGGCGTCAAAAGGCTACGCCCGCGACTTCCTGATCATGAACGGCAATGGCGGCATGATATCGGCCCGCTTTGTCACACGTGAATCGGCCAAGACCGTTATGTCCGGCCCCGCCTCCGGCGTCATTGCCGCGGCCTATACCGGCAAGCGCGCCGGCTTCGAAAACCTGGTCACCTACGACATGGGCGGCACCTCGACCGACGTGGCGCTGATCCGCAAGGCCGAACCGGCGGTGTCGAACGAGATCGAGATCGAATATGCGATGCCGATCCACGTGCCGATGGTGGCGGTGCACACGGTCGGCGCCGGCGGCGGCTCGATCGCCCGCGTCGACGCGGCCGGCCTGATCCAGATCGGCCCGGAAAGCGCCGGTGCTAATCCCGGCCCGATCTGCTATGGACGCGGCGGCGTCGAGCCGACCATCACCGACGCCAATCTGGTGCTCGGCCGGCTGGCGCCGAAGAAGCTGCTGGCGGTCGAGAACCCAGTCACCGTCGAGCATGTCACCGGCATATTCGAGGACCGGATCGGCCGACCAACCGGCCTGTCCGGCGTCGAGGCGGCGGGAGCGGTGCTGCGACTGGGCAACATGAAGATGGCCGGCGCCATCCGCATGGTCTCAGTGTCGCGCGGTCACGACCCGCGCGATTTCGCGCTGTTCGCCTTCGGCGGCGCCGGGCCGCTGCATGCGACCGCCCTGGCGCGCGAGCTCGGCCTGCCGCGGGTGCTGGTGCCGGCGCGGCCGGGCATTACCAATGCGCTCGGCTGCGTCGTCGCCGATCTGCGCCATGACTTCGTCAACACGGTCAACCAGCCGGTGGCGGGGCTCGATGAAGCCCAGCTCCACGCTATATTGGAACGGCACCGAAACGAAGGCGAAGAGTTGATCAGCAAGGAAGCGGTGAAGCCGGAGACGATCCGCGTCACGCATTCCGCCGACATGCAGTTCGTCGGCCAGACGCATATTATTAACGTGCCGCTGCCGTCGTTTGCGGTGACGCGCGAGGTCCTGCAGCAACTGTTCGAGAAGGCCTATTTCGCCCGCTTCAAGGTCGAGCTGCCGGAAATCCGCGCCAATCTGGTCAATCTCAACACCTCGGTGACCGGCGTGCGGCCGGCGATCGATCTGTCGCGGCTGATCGATCCGGCTGGCCGCGCCAAAACGCTCGAAGAGGCGCGGCGCGAGATCCGGCCGGTCTGGTATGGCGGGCGCTGGTACGACACGCCGGTCTACAGTAGGGAAAAGTTGCCGCTTGACGCCATCATCGAAGGCCCGGCGATCCTCGAACAGATGGATGCCACAACCGTACTCGAGCCCGGCGACCGGGCGCGCTCGGATGCCGACGGCAACATCATCATCGACATTGGTGAGGCCTGAGATGCAAAAGCTCGACGCCATCACCCTTTCGGTCCTCCAGGCGGCGCTGCAGCAGGTCTGTGACGAGATGGACCTGACGTTTTCGCGCGCCGCTTTCTCGCCCGTCATCGCCGAGGCCAATGACCGCTCCGACGGCATCTATTCGGCAGTCGATGGTTCGCTGATCGCGCAAGGCAGCCAAGGCCTGCCGGTGTTCGTCGGCGTCATGCAGTATTCGACCAAAACGGTGATCGAGATGATCGCCGACGGACGCTGCCTGCCGCCCGAGCCGGGCGATATCTACATCGTCAACGATCCTTATCTCGGCGGCACCCATCTGATGGATGTGCGCTTCGCCATGCCGGTCTATCGCGACGGCAAGATATTCTGCTGGCTGTCGAACACCGGCCATTGGCCCGACATTGGCGGTTCGGTGCCGGGCGGCTTCTCCGCCTCGGCGACTGCGGTGGAGCAGGAAGGCTTGCGGCTGCCGCCGGTGAAATTGTTCAAGAAGGGCGTGCTCGACCCTGAGATCTACGCCATCATCTGCTCGAACATCAGGGTTGCCGACCAGCGCATCGGCGACATCCGCGCGCAAGCGGCAGCACTGCTGATCGGCCAGGACCGGCTCAACGGCATTTCGGATCGTTACGGAGACGAAACAGTCGTCGAAGCAATCGCCGAATTGCGCCGCCGGGCCGCTGAACAGATGCGTGCCAACATCGCGGCAATTCCCGATGGCATCTACCGGTCGCAGGCCTTCGTCGATTCCGATGGGGTGGTGAACGAGCCGCTGACCATTGCGCTTGCCGTCGAGAAAAAAGGCGACACGCTCCGCTTCGACTTCTCAGGCTCGTCAAAACCCTGCGCCGGGCCGATGAACAGCGTGCTGGCGACGACCTTGTCCTCGGTCTACCTCGCCATGCGCCACATTTTCCCCGACGTGCCGATCAGCGCCGGCGCCTTCGAGCCGCTCATCGTCAAGCGGCCAGAAGGCACCTTCCTCGATGCCAAATATCCGCGGCCGGTATCGGGCTGCGCGGCCGAGGTTTCGCAGCGCATCGCCGAGGCGGTGTTCGCGGCCATGGTGCAGGCGCTGCCGGACAGGGTGACTGCGGCTCCCGCCGGCTCCAGCGGCAATTTCGCGCTCGGCGGCAACGATCCGCTCCGTGGCCGCGACTACGTCATGTACCAGATATCCGGCGGCGGCTATGGCGGCAATGCCGATCATGATGGCCTGACCAATGGCTGCTCGACCATCGGCATTTCCAAATCGCCGCCGGTCGAGATCATGGAACAGGCTTTCCCTGTGCTCTATCGCCACTATGCCTTGCGCGAAGGCTCGGGTGGCGCCGGCAAGCATCGCGGCGGTTTTGGCCTCGCCTATGAGGTCGAGATCCTGCGTGGCGACGCCCGCGCCTCCTTCGTCATGGACCATGGCCGTTTCGGCCCGCAAGGCGCGCTCGGCGGCAAGGACGGCGCGGTCAACACGGTGACCGTGTTCCGCGACGGTGAGGCCCATGTGCCGCCGCACCTCTCCAAGGAACAGGACATCGCGCTGAAGGCCGGCGACCGCGTGCGAGTTGGCACGCCGGGCGGCGGCGGCTACGGCAATCCCTGGCAGCGTGATCCGGAATTGGTCGCTCGGGATATCGCCCTAGGCTATTACACACCCGCAGAAGCCGGCGAAAAGTTCGGCGTCGCGCTGTCGGCGAACGGGTTGGCGATTGACCGGGCAGCGACCGAAAAGAAGCGCGCCGGCTGACGATGCTGGCCAGCATCTCCGCTGTGCCACGCTCAGTTCCGATGATCCAGCCTCGCGACCAGCCGGTCGCCGGCCCACTGGATGCCGCAGACCAGGACGATCAGGACGATGACCACGGCGATCATGACTGACGTTTCGAAGCGCTGGTAACCGTATCGGATGGCGAGGTCGCCCAGCCCGCCGGCGCCGATGGCGCCGGCCATGGCCGAGGCGCCGATAAGCGTCACCAGCGTCACCGTGAAGCCGGCGACGATGCCGGGCAGCGCTTCCGGCACCAGCACCTCGCGGATGATCGTCCAGCGGTTGCCGCCCATGGCGCGCGCCGCTTCGATCAGCCCGTGGTCGACCTCGCGCAGCGACACTTCGGCGATCCGGGCATAGTAGGGCGTGGCCGCGATCGACAGCGGCACGATGGCGGCCCATGTGCCGATCGAGGTGCCGACGATCAGCCGCGTCACCGGGATCAGCGCAACCAGCAGGATGATGAAAGGCACCGAGCGGAAACCGTTGATGACCGCGCCGAGCGCACGGTTCACCCACAGGTTTTCGGCGATGCCGCCGCGGTCGGTGGCGACCAGCGCCAGGCCGAGCGGCAGCCCGAAAACCAGCGAGATGAGGCCGGAGGCGGCCGTCATCAGGATCGTTTCCCAGATGGATCGAAGCAGGAGTTCAAACAGAATTGGCGACATGGCCAAGCACCTCCACCCGCGCATTGCGGGCTTTCAAGAACGCGATCACCTGTGCCAGGTGAGCTTCATTGCTACCGGCGACCGCGACGAACAGCGTCCCGACAGGCTGCTGCTGGACGTGATCGATGCCTCCATGAACGAGGCGGAACGAGCCGGGAACTGCCGAGGCAAGATCGGACAAAAGCGGGCTTCGCGCGGCCTCACCCGCCACGTCGATCCTGAGGATCGCCTCCACGCCGGCGTTCTGCGTTAGCCGGCTTGCGATCTCCGCCGGCAATTGCGGCCTGATGCCGCCGAGCAGGCTTTGTGTGATCGCCGACTTCGGATCGGCAAACACCGACCACACCGGCCCTTGCTCGACGATTCGTCCGGCGTCGATCACCGCGACCCGGTCGGCGATCGAACGGATCACCTCCATCTCATGGGTGATGAGCAGGATGGTCAGGCCGAGCTGCCGGTTGATGTCTCTGAGCAAGGCAAGGATGGAGCGCGTCGTCTCCGGGTCCAACGCCGAGGTCGCTTCGTCCGACAGCAGCAGCGCTGGGCGCGCCGCAAGCGCCCGGGCAATGCCGACGCGCTGTTTCTGTCCGCCCGACAGCGACGCCGGATAGGCTTTCGCCTTCTCCGACAGGCCGACGAGCTCGAGCAGCTCGGCAGCGCGCGCCAGGCGTTCGGCCCTGGGCCGGCCTTCGATCTTGAGCGGCAGCGCTACATTGTCTTCGACCGTCTTGGCGGACAGCAGGTTGAAATGCTGGAAAATCATGCCGATACGCCGGCGCAGCGGCTGCAATTCGCGCTCGCCGAGCCGGCTGATGTCGCGGCCTTCGATGAAGACCTGTCCTGTATCCGGCCGCTCCAGGCCGTTTAGGCAGCGTATCAGCGTCGACTTGCCGGCGCCGCTCCGGCCGATGATGCCGAGGATCTCGCC
Source organism: Mesorhizobium sp. M0960 (assembly GCF_040319055.1). Taxonomy (NCBI): domain Bacteria; kingdom Pseudomonadati; phylum Pseudomonadota; class Alphaproteobacteria; order Hyphomicrobiales; family Phyllobacteriaceae; genus Mesorhizobium; species Mesorhizobium sp. M0960. The sequence goes on from NZ_JAMYNN010000008.1 coordinate 12,127, forward strand.
CTGGCGCACGCTGAGCGATACGCCGTCCAGCGCCGCTGTTGCGCCGAAGCGGCGCTTCAGCTCGATGAGGCGTACGACATCGTGCGGTCCCGCGGAACGGCTGCCGACGGGATGCATGACTTCGGTGACCGGGGCGAAATGCTGGTTCATGAAAGTTCCTGTATTGGTGTCCCGCAAAACGCGATCGCGGTCCGCGTTGGAGCGCGGACCGCTTTATCATGCCGGGCTTCAGCGCCAAGTCGAGCTCGGTATCAATAGGCGCTGATGCCGGTTCCCTTGTAGACCCGGTCGAATTCGGCCTTCACCTTTTCGTTCTGGTAGGAGGCGACCAATGTCTTTACCCAGGGCTGGTTTTCATTGCCGGCCTTGACCGCGATGAAGTTGCGGTAGGGATTGTCGGCCACCGCCTCCTGGGCGATGCGGTTCTCCGGTGTGAGGCCGCTTTTAAGCGCCCAATCCGTGTTGACCACGGCCCCGTCGAGATCTTCCACCGAGCGCCCGACAATGCCAGCGTCGAGCTCCTTGACGACCAATTTCTTCGGGTTTTCGGCAATGTCGGTCGTCGTAGCCAGAATGCCGGTTCCTTCCCTGAGCTTGATCAGACCTTCGCTCTGCAGGACACGCAGCGCGCGCCCTTCATTGGACGGATCGTTCGGCACGCCGACGACGGCGCCTTCGGGCAAGTCGCCAATCTTCGCGTACTTCTTGGAATAGAGGCCGATCGGCCAGACCCCGGTATAGCCGACCGGGACGATGTGATAGCCCTGCGTCTTGATCTGGTTGTCGAGATAGGGCTTGTGCTGGAAGGCGTTGGCGTCGATTTCGCCACGCTCGAGTGCTTCATTCGGCTGGGTGTAGTCGTTGAACACCACGGTCTCGATCGTCAGCCCCCTCTCCGCCGCCTGGGCGGTCACGACCCGCCACACATCCTCGTCCTCGCCGCTCATGATGCCGACCTTGACCGCCGTCTTGTCTTCGGCGAACGACGGCGCAGCAAGGCCGACAATCGCAACCGCCGACGCGAAAAGTACAGCCAGACCGGCGCGCCGGTTTATAGTTGCTGAGAAGAATGGAAGCAAAGTGTTGATAGTCCCAGGCATGGTCAATCCCATCGGTTTTGAAATCATTGCGGCCAAGCGGAATGCGAAGCCTTGCGGGCATCATCGGAAATGCTGATCGCCAGATCAAAGAACGGTATTTCCCGCCAAATGAGGAGCCTGGAATATCCTCTCAAAGTTTCTGGCCTAGCGAGCACAGGACGCTGCCGCCTAGCGCGCTGACTCCGCTATGAGGCCCGCCGTGCGTCGGAACGGCGGGCCTTTCTGCGTCCGAATGCCCAGGCACGGGCACCAGTTTGGGATGTCGACAATGCAGGACGCGCCGCATGTCCCTTCAAAAAACGACGCGCATTGCTCACTGGATGACCTTCACGATCCTGCGTGTGCCCGGATCGACCAGGACGGTCTGGTTGTCGACGACGACATAGCGGTATTTGACGTCGGGAACCTCATGAAGCTCGACGGTATCGGGCACGGTCGAGCCGACATTGAGCTCCACGCCGGGAAGCTGGACGGACGCCAGAGGCTGCTTTTTCACATACTCGCGTACGATCGTCTCCTGCTGCGGTTCGATGACCACGTCCTGAGCGGCAGCGGCGCCAATACCCGCAAGCAGCAAGAACCCAGCCGCGGCTGCCGAAAGATGCATGCTCATGATTGTCTCCTTTCGTGGTGGGCCACCTCTGCGCTGCGCCGCGTCATGCTGTTCGCAGCGGGGTCGCTATAGGCGGGTAACGTCATCAGGTGGAGCTTGTTCCGCCGCTCGGATCGCTTGCCGTTTCGCTCCATTGGTTTGGAACAAAATTTTTTAGCCGCAGTTTTACGCGGTGAAGGGACGCATTTTCCAAGGAGATCTCTCATGAAAGGCGTTCTGATCACCAGCTTGCTAGCAATCAGCGTCAGCTGCGGAGCTGCACTTGCCCAGACGCAGCAGTCGACCGACGACCAGTCCGGCGCCAATTGCGCAGCCGGCGCTGCCAATTGCCAGAATGGCGCCAAGATGGACGAGCAGGCTCAGGGCAAGGCCGGCGCTGCGACTGATCAACAGGCGCAGGGCAAACCGAAGCTGAAGACCGACGAGCAAGCCCAAGGCAAGGCCGGCGCCACGACCGACCAGCAGGCCACGGGCAACACCAAGATGAAGACCGAGGAACAGGCCCAAGGCAAAACCGGAACCACCACTACCGAGCAGGCCCAAGGCAACACGAAAATGAAGACCGAGGAGCAGGCTCAGGGCAAGACTGGGACCACGACCACCGAGCAGACTCAGGGCAATGCTTCTACGCAGACGCAGGACCAGAGTTCGACCGCTTCCATCAGCAATGTGACCGTTGAACAGAAAACCCAGATCACTCAGGTCATCAAGGAGACCAACGTCCAACCCGTTTCCAGCGTCGATTTCGACATCTCTGTCGGCATCGAGGTTCCGCGGAAGAAGGTCCGGCTGCATCGTCTGCCGGCGCGCATCGTCAAGATCGTTCCGGCTTACGAAGGCTATGAGTATTTCGTGCTCGCCGATGGTCGGATCGTCATCGTCGACCCGAATACCTACAAGATCGTGATTATCCTGACCTAGTCGCGGCCAGACGGTTTGATTGAACCAAAGGGTCCGTCGCGCAGGTCGCGTGGCGGCCCTTTCCGCATCTCCTCGCTCCGCGTCTGCTGCAAATCGCAGATCACGGTCCGTCCTCGGGGCGAGGAGTGAGCACGGTGTGATCGATGGTGTCGGGCAGGCATGGACTGGGCACGCAGCTTGTTCGGACTGACGCGGTGGTCATGCCCTCGATATCCGTAACTAGCACCATTCTCGCGTAGTGCCGCGGCCACAGCGGCTCTCCAAACAGGACGAAGACGCCGCCAATCATCAAGGCCAGCAACATGAGTGCCGTAACATTTGCAAATATCTCGCCGTAGCGCATGAAGGCAGCCTGTCCCGTTCGGAAAGCGATTTCAGCCTGTGACAGCGGCGACCAGGATGGCGCCGAAACCCAGCGCTAATGCCCTTGGCGCCTCGCGAATGCCGCCTTCCATTGGATACTCCCCGGAATAAGCCAGGTGAATAACGGCACTCTCGGTGCTTTGTTCCGGGCCGGACGACAGCCGCTTCATTCATGCCGGGGCGTTTCCGTTGGCAAGACCGCAGGCGGTCTTCGCCCTCATTGATGCGCAGCAGCGAGATCCTTCACGTGACGTTCGTGCATTTGCAGCACCGGCAGCGTCTTCTTGGCAAACTCCTTCATCGCCGGATCGTCGCCGGAATTTGAGTAAGCGGAAAACAGCGCCACCGCTTCCTTATGCGCCTGGGTCTGCATGTCGATATATTTCGATTGGAAGCTGTCCCCGCTGGCCTCCTTGAGTTGGTCGAGCAACGCCTGGTGCTTGGTGTCCAGCGGCGGGCCGGCCGGCGTGGTGGCCGAAGTTGTCTGACCTTTGCTGAGCGCCGCCTTGAAGTCCTCGCCGGCCTTGGTGTGGTCCGTGACCATTTGCGCCGCGAAGGCCTTCACATCGTCGGCCGTCGCCTGCTTCTGTGCAAGTCGGCTCGACTCGATTTCAAATGTATTGGCGATGGGCACCGTCTTCACGAACGTCGCCGTGTCAACCTTGCTCATGGTGTCGGTCGTCAGAGGTGTCAGCGTCGCCGATTGGGCAAAAGCAGCCAAAGGCGCGCCGGCCATCAGCGCTGCCGCAGTGATGGATAGAAGTGTTTTCATGGAAGTTCTCCGAGGCTGATGTCATCCCTCCGATGGCTCAACGCGGAAGCTGCGGCGAGGTTGCCTGGTCGCGGCGGCCAGAGCCGCTGCGACGCCAAACAATGGTTTGGAAAGGCAAAACAAAGGACGCCGGCCGCGTCGCGCAAAGTGCAACGCAAGCCGCGAGATCGTACGGAATCGTACAAGCTCTTTCGCTTTGCCGCAGTCTTGCTATCGTTGCCTGGGAGAGATGGGTGGAGGCTTCCGTGGGGCAGATCAGGTCGCCGCTAGGAATCGGTATTGATACCGACGCTGCCGTTCACACCATCATGGCCGACTACCATTCCGGCGACATTCTCTCGACCACCGTCGTCATAGCCGATTTGCGCAGACGCTTTCCTTGGTGCCGGCAAACCGACGAGGAGCTGGTTGGCTTCATCGTTCGGGCGCTGGACGGTCGGGAGATCGCCGTCAGCTTCGACCACCGCGGCCGTTAGGCGGCTGATTCATGGCAAACTGACGAGGCTGCGGAGCGCACGCTCCGCAGCCTCGTCAGGCTATGATCACAGGGCGTTTACTTGCCGCAGTGGTTATCGTTCACCGTCGGCGCCATCGTTCCCGGAGCCTTGCCGGTCGCATCGGGCAGAGCCCCCTGCGGGCCCGGCGGGCAATTCCGGTCGGCATTCGAATTCGTCGTTGAGAAATCGCGAATGCTGTTGGTGATGGTCGAATCCGTGCCGGTGTCAGGGCCGCCATTATCCGGGACTACGACCGTCCGCCCGCTGCCGTCGGCAGCGGCTCCGGAGGGGTCGCCGACGTTCTGGGCCATCGCTGACGTGGCCAGACCGATCGTAAGCGCCGAAGCTGCGAGAATTTTCGTGAGCATGATGCTTCTCCTTTTTACGAGGGTCGTCGCGTTGCGACTACGAAAACAACCGTTCGGGCGGGCGAAGGTTCCGACAAATTTCCTATGAATTCAGCATGTTCTCAGGTGTTCAAGGTGGCCGGCGCGCCATTGCACAGCCCGGCGTTTTCCTCGCTGCATGAGCGTGCGCCTTGCTGTCCCGCCGGAACAGGAATGCTCCTTGCGAGTTCATACCTTTGTACAATGCGAACGCGCTGATGCGAATGGCGGCAGCGCAAACAAGGAGAGCAGACATCATGGGCCTTGGAACCATTCTCATCATCATCTTGGTCCTTGCCTTGCTTGGCGGCTTCAGCGGCTTGGGCGGCGGACCGTTCTACGGCACCGGCTATTACGGTGGCGGTGGCCTCGGCCTGGTGCTGCTCATCGTCATCATCTTGGTCGTGCTTGGGCGCATTTAGCGTCACGCTCACGACAAAACGCCTGCCGCCGGGTAATAAGCGGCGGGCGTTTTGTCGTGAATAGACGAAAAGTCTCTAGGACTCTGGCTAAAAAGGCCGACCTGGCGTCGGACCCTTCGACACCGAGGACCCCGCCATAGCAGCAGCTTTAGTGTTGGCGATCGGCGGCCAGTGCTTCCTTTAGATCGGCGCTTAGCACGCCCTCGTTGAACAGCGACATGATACGGGCGGCCAACCGCTCGCGGACCGGACTGTCGTCCGCAACACCCAACTCGCGGCAGCAGTCGTCGAGCGCTTTTCTCAGCACGCTCAGTTCGGCTGGAGTTGCTGCACCATGCATCGACATGCCATCCTCCCTGAAAAGGGCGAAAGCGCGAAGCGTCTTTCAAGCATCCACTCGCCATGCCTGTGTGGATGACTCAAATTCAATTAGCGCCGCTTGCCTCCAAACTCAATGTACGGAAATTACCGAGCGGACAGATCGGGAACGACTGCCTTTCACCTGCATTATTGTAGTGATCCAAGCCACCCTCATTTGGATCACTGGGCGTAGCCCACGACGCCCGAATGGAGCCCGTTGCATCCCTCGCGACGGGCTCTTTCGCGCCCGACATTTTTGATTTATCGATTTCGTACCAAGCACCTTTGGTACGTTTTCAACTCTAACTTTCAGTCAGATGTTTTCGTAGGCAAGCGGCAGGAGAAACTGCCGTGCATCGAATTCATTTATTTAGTAGGCTCCATACCTTTCAGCGCTTATATAAGCCGTATCGTCAGCAGGTTATACCGGGCGCGGACGGCTGGGAGATCAAAAAGCTCTTGCCCTGTTTTGGGCCCAGCTATGTCCAATCAAAATCTATTCAAAAACAAGCTGTTGCGCCGGATGAGCGCCGGCGATTTTGCATTTCTCGAGCCGCACATCGAGCGCTGTTCGCTGGAGTTGCGGCAATCGCTCGAAGTATCCGGATCACCGATCGAGGCCATCTATTTCGTCGAGGACGGCATTGGTTCAGTGGTTGCGAAAATGCCGAATGGCAGCGATGCGGAAGTTGGCCTCATTGGCTTGGAAGGTATGACCGGCTCGGCCTTGGTGATGGGCGACGACCGCATGGTCCATGATTGCTATGTGCAACTGGCGGGAGAAGCCGCCAGGATAGATGCCGAGCCATTCAAGGCAGCGCTGACGCAAAGCCCGACATTGCGGCTGTTTTTGTTGCGCTACGTGCAGTGTCTGCATATCCAGACCGGCTACACCGCGCTGGTCAACGCGCGATCGAAGCTTGAAGACCGGCTGGCGCGCTGGCTGCTCATGTGTGACGATCGGGTGGCCGGCGACCGGCTGACGATCACCCACGAATTCCTGTCGATCATGCTCGGCGTAAGACGTCCGGGCGTCACGGTCGCGCTCCAGCTGCTTGAGGGCCGAGGGCTCATCCGGTCCCGCCGCGGCGAAATCATTATCCGCGACCGCGATGGTCTCGTTTCGCTAGCGGATGGCGGCTACGGCCTGGCCGAGGCCGAATATATCCGCCTGGTCGGACATACCGGCGAGCGCTGAGTGCTTTTCTCGCCTGTTGCTACCGCAGGTCGAGGCCCCTTGCGATACGACACAAGTGCCGTCGGAAAAATTTTCAAAGCTCCTGAACCGTCAGGGAACTTGTTTCCCATCGGAGGGTTATCGGACGCCTCTACTTTGCGAGGCTGCCACCAACTCCCGGGAGACGACCATGCCGACTACGAAAAAGGCCGCGAAGGCGGCAAGCAAGGGCCTTGAGGACCTGTTCCTCGACGGGCTCAAAGACCTCTACTACGCCGAGAAGAAGATACTGAAAGCGTTGCCCAAAATGGCCAAGGGCGCGGAGTCGGAAGAAGTGACTGCCGCCTTCGAGAAACACCACATGGAAACCGAAGGACATGTCGATCGCCTGGAGGAGGTGTTCGAGAAATTCGGCAAGCCGGCCCGCGGCAAGACCTGTCCAGCGATTGACGGCATCATCGAAGAGGGCTCGGAAGTGCTCGAGGAGTATAACGGTGCTCCTGCGCTCGACGCCGGGCTTGTCGGCGCGGCGCAGGCCGTCGAGCATTACGAGATCGCTCGTTACGGCACTTTGATCGCATGGGCGGAAGAACTCGGCAAGAGCGACGTTGTCGAACTGCTCAGGGCAACACTCAAGGAAGAGGTCGCGACCGACGAAGCGCTTTCCAAGCTCGGCGAAAGCGGTGTCAACGAACGCGCAATGCAAGAAGCCGCTTGATTTTCAGACTGCATCCCGAGCCTCGGCAATGGATTGCCGAGGCTCGGCTAGTGCGGCGAACCAGTGAATTCTGCATCGGTTCCGTCGTAGGCGGCAGAACGGAACACCAAGAGCGCCTTGAAGCGTTGCCTCCGGCGGGACTTACTCCATCTGCTCGAACGTACATTGCCGGGGCTCCTTGTCCGGCCGCCAGCGCAACAGCTTGGTTCCGTGCCGGAACCGGTCGCCTGTCACATGGTCGAAACGAACCTCGACCACCAGTTCAGGCTTTATCGGTTCCCATTGTGCGCTGCGCTCCGTGCTCCAGCGGCTTGGCCCGCCCGGCGCCTCGCCGGTGAAACCCGGTTTGGCCCGCAGTTTTTCCAGCCGTCTGGTCAGCGCCGCCCTGTCGTCCTTGCCGATGGTCGAGGTGAATCCGACATGGTCCAACCTGCCTTCGTTATTGTAGAGGCCAAGCAGCAGGGATCCGACTTCGTTGCTGCCGGCGAGATAGCGAAAGCCGCCGACCACGCAATCCGCAGTGCGCAGCCGCTTGACCTTGACCATGGCGCGCTCGCCGGGCTGGTATGGCTCGGCGATCAGTTTTGCAACAACACCGTCGGTCGAGCCATGGCCGGCGCCTTGCAGCCAGCGCTCGGCGGTAGCGGCATCGTGCGTGCATTTGGACAGGCGCAGTTCGCGCCGTCCCGCCGACGCGACAAAGGCCTCGATCGCCCGTCTCCTGTCGGTGAGGGGTTGTTCGATGATAATCTTGCCGCCGGGTTCGGCCAGCATATCGAACAGGACCAGCATGGCAGGCGTCTCCAGGCTCAACTTGCGGATCCTGCTTTCGGCTGGATGAAGGCGCATTTGCAGGGCCTCGAACGAGGACGATCCGTCGACCTCGATGACGATCTCGCCGTCGGCAACAAACCGTCGCGACCTCACATCGCGCAGCACCGCGATCAGTTCGGGAAAATAGCGGCCAAGCGGCTTGCCCGATTTTGCACGCAGATCGACGGCATCGTCACCCTTGAACACGAGGCACCGAAACCCGTCCCATTTCGGTTCGTACTGCCAAAGCCCGTCGCCGCCAGGAATTGCGTCGGCGGCTTTGGCTTCCATCGGACGAAGGTCGAGCGGCAACGGAAATGCGGTCATGGCTGGTCCGCGCCGCCGCCGCTGAGGCATTCGCTACCGCCGTCGGCCATTCCCCTGGGCCCTGCTTTGCCGCCTCGCCACCTTGCGGCCGGTCTGGTCGGGCGCAGGCGACAGCGGATCGACTTCGTCGGACCCGCCGATCTCCTTGGTAATGCGATAGGCCAGATAAGCGACGGCTCCGGCAACCAGCAAGCGGACCATGTTTGAAAATCCTTCGTTGGCGTGAACCCACCAACCCCGGGCCGAAGGTTTTGTTCCGTCGCTGCCCATAGCCGAGGTGAATCGTCGGCTGCGCAACCAAAACCTAAGCGCATCGTTTGTTGCTTATCGACGAAAAGAATTTGCGATGAAGACGCTGTTACCCTTGTTCGCTTTGACCCTGGCGCCAATCCAGGCCAGCAGCGCTTGGCCTGACGGGTGACCGCGATGCTCCTCGTTGTTCCGGTTTGGCAAGACATCGCGGCACGGCTGCTTCTGACCGCGCTCGCAGGCCTTTTGATAGGCCTCAACAGGGAGGCGCGCGGGCACGCGGCGGGGCTACGCACCACCGTGCTGGTGGGATTGGCCGCCGCCATCACAATGATCCAGGCCAGTATTCTGCTGGAGACCGTTGGCAAGCACCCGGATTCGTTTGCATCGATGGACGTCCTGCGCTTTCCGCTGGGCGTGTTGACCGGCGTCGGCTTTATCGGCGGTGGCGCCATTCTTCGCCGCGGCAATCTTGTCAGCGGGGTCATCACAGCGGCCACGTTGTGGGTGATGACGGCGATCGGATTGGCTTTCGGTGGCGGCCAATACGGCTTGGGCGCGGCCGGCACGGCGCTGACGCTGGCCACTTTGCTGGTCCTGAAATGGGTGGACCTTCGAATGTCGCGCGAACACCATGCCCAGTTGGCACTGACGTGGAAGGCCGCGGCTCGACAGGAGCTCGATGCGCTCATCGGGCCGCTTGGCTACCAGGCACGCCTCGTCGCAATAGAGAGGCGCCCAGATCTCAAGGACCCTGTGTTCTCGTTCGAGATCAGTTGGAGGCGGCCCGACACTGGCGCACCGCCAATGGATCTGCTGGCATCGGTGGGCGAGCATTGCGAGATTCAAAAGTTTGATCTCCTCAGCGAGCCTGCCCGGTAGAGCGGTTCATCGTTTCACGGAAACGCCGAACCGCTCTATCTCTTTATTTCTGCGCAATCTCGGACGGAAAACCGTTTCACACTTTTCCTGGAAGTGCTCTAGCGGCTCGCAACGATCGCGGCCTGAATCAGGCCATCGCTTCTTCGCGGCGCTTTCGATACCTATCTGTCGAGGCAGGACTCAAGGAGCAAGCAAAGAGCGTGGCACAGCGATCGGGAAGTGCTGACCTTCCACTTCACGGCGGGCGCGTGCCGAAATGGCTCGGCGACCGCATGACGCGGCTTGGCGCGGTCATGTGCGAGGCGATCATCCACCATTACGGCCGCGATGAATTGCTGCGCCGGCTGGCGCATCCGTTCTGGTTCCAGTCTTTTGGCGCCGTGATGGGGATGGACTGGCACTCCTCCGGCATCACCACCAGCGTCGTCGGTGCCTTAAAGCGCGGCCTGTCGCCGCTTTCCAGCGAGCTCGGCATTCACGTTTGCGGCGGCCGCGGCGCGCATTCGCGCAAGACCCCGCACGAGCTTGCCCTGATCGGCGAGCGTGTCGGCCTCGACGGGCAGGGCCTGGCGACTGCCAGCCGGCTTGTCGCCAAGGTGGACAGCGCCGCGGTCCAGGACGGTTTCGATCTCTATCTGCACGGCTTCATCGTCACCGATGACGGCAAGTGGGTGGTGGTGCAGCAAGGCATGAACGGCGACAGCAAGGTGGCGCGCCGCTATCACTGGCTGTCGGAGGGCCTGAAGAGCTTTGTCGACCAGCCGCATGCCGCCATCGAAGGCGCCAACCAGGGCGAGATCGTCAACCTGACCGACCGCCGCGCCGAAGCGTCGCGCCAGGGACAACTGGACCTTCTGCACGATCTTGGACCGGATCGCATCGTGAGGGAGCTTGCCGCTTTGGAGCGGGGTTCGGCGCCAGTGCCGGAGCCGGCACAGAAGCTGCTGCCGCATCTGGTGATGCCGGCGCACCACGATGTACGCGAAAGCGATGTCGTCATGCGCCGCCTGCACGGCAACATCGCGGCGGCGGCCGAGCGCGGCCCGGCGGATTTCGCCGGCCTTCTCCTGGTGCCCAATGTCGGCGCGCGCACGGTGCGGGCGCTGGCGCTGGTCGCCGAAGTCGTGCATGGCGCGCCATGCCGTTTTTCCGATCCAGGACGTTTCTCGCTGGCGCATGGCGGCAAGGACAGGCATCCGTTCCCTGTGCCGTTGAAGGTCTATGACGAGACGATCGGCGTGCTGAAGTCGGCTGTCCAGAAGGCCAGGCTCGGCCGTGAGGAAGAGGTCGGCGCCTTGCGGCGGCTGGACGACCAGTCGCGGCAAGTCGAACGCTATGCCACCGGGCCGAGCCTGAAGGAAATCGTCGCCGGGGAGTTCGAGCAATCGCATCTGCTCGGCGGCCGCAGCGTCTTCGGTTGGGAAGTCGCCCCCGAAACGACCGCAGTTAAATCAACGAAGTGATCGGCTCGGATCAAGCCTCCAGGTCGATCAACGCGACACCGAGCTCGGGACGGTGCCTGCGGCGCAGATGTCCAGGCGTTTCCACCAGCGTGACCTCGAGCGTCGGGCGAACGATGGCGTCCAGCAGATGGCCGCCCCTTGTGCTGCCGTCGCTCAATCCGAGCACGGCATGGACGTGCAGGCTGGGCTTGCCGTCGTCGCCGATGGCAACATCGCCAATCGCGCTCAGCACCTCGCACTGTTCCCGGATGGGAATTTTCCGGTAGGTCCTTTCCCTAGGGTCGAACCAGCCGACAGTTGCCCTTTCGAAAGCGCCGAGCGCGCTCAGCGACGCGCTGCCAACGCCGTGGTCGGCCGCAAACGAGGTCAGCTGCGCAAACGCCTCTTCGCCGGGATCAAGCACAACGACGAACGTTCTTTGGCCGGCGCTTTCGGCAACAATCTGTGACTTCATGATCTCGCTCCAGACGCCATTTCGGTTCTGTCCGATCGGGGTTGAACGGCAAGCCGGCTCGAGAGTTCCCCGGCACGGTTCGGATGAACATAGGATCACAGCCACGTGAGGCGGAGGAACCTTGCCTTGCGTGACTGGTTCGGCCGGCTTGAGACCCAGCCAGCCGGGAGCCAGCCATGTCCGAAACCCCTCTTGCCAGCCTGAGCCGACGCAGTTTCATGACCGGATCCGTTTCGGCGGCTGCGGCAGGGCCGCTCATGGCCACGTCGGCAAAAGCCGCCGCCCCGCAACCTGCCGCTTCGGCCGAGCCGCGCGATCTGTCGGCGATTTCACTGCGCATCAACAAGCAGCCCTACAATCTCGCCCTCGACAATCGCACCAGCCTGCTCGACGCGCTGCGCGACCATGTCGGCCTGACGGGTACCAAGAAAGGCTGCGACCATGGCCAGTGCGGGGCCTGCACCGTTCTTGTCGACGGCAAGCGGGTGCTGTCGTGCCTGAGCTTCGCCGTGATGAACAAGGGCCATGAGATCACCACGGTGGAAGGGCTCGCTTCCGCCGACGGCAATCTGCATCCGATGCAGCAGGCCTTCATCGACAATGACGCCTTCCAATGCGGGTACTGCACGCCCGGCCAGATCATGTCCGCCATCGGTTGCATCAACGAAGGCCATGCCGGCTCCGAGGACGATATCCGCGAGTATATGAGCGGTAATCTCTGCCGCTGCGCTGCCTACCCCAACATAGTCGCGGCCATCGTGCAGGCCCGGGACGAAACAAGGAAAGCCTGAGATGCGCCCCTTCGTTTACGAGAGACCGGCCAGCGTGTCCGCGGCGGCCGCCATTGCTTCCCGTTTTGCCGCAGAGGGTGTTCCGCCGACCGAGGCCGCCGCGCAATTCATCGCCGGCGGCACCAATCTGGCCGACTACATGAAGCTTGGCGTGGCCCGGCCGGAACGGCTGGTCGATCTCAATGGTCTCGGTGACAGGGCCCTGCGGCAGATCGAGGTCGGCGACGACAGCATCCGCTTCGGCGCGCTGGTCCGCATGGGCGAGGCTGCTGACACAGGCGAGATCAAGCGCCTTTGCCCGATGCTTGCCGAAAGCCTGAAGTTCGCCGCCAGCGGCCAGATCCGCAACATGGCGAGCCTGGCCGGCAATGTGTTGCAGCGGACGCGGTGCGAGTATTTTCGCGAGACCTCCTGGCCATGCAACAAGCGCGAGCCGGGCTCCGGCTGCGCGGCCATGGAAGGCTTCAACCGGCAACATGCGGTCCTTGGCACCAGCAACGCCTGCATCGCCACCTACCACGGCGATTTCGCCCAAGCGCTGATCGCGCTCGGCGCGACGGTCGAGGTGGAGGCAAGGCGCGGTATGCGCAAGATAGCGTTTTCGAGGCTACATCGCCTGCCGGGAGATACGCCCAACGTTGAGACCGAACTGGCCTCCGACGAGGTGATCACGGCCATCGAGGTGCCGCTTGGCGCCTGGAGCCGCCGCTCACGCTACCTGAAGATCCGCGACCGCGAGTCCTATGCGTTCGCGCTGGCCTCGGCGGCCGTGGCTCTGGATATGGACGGCGACACCGTCAGCCAGGCGCGCATTGCGCTTGGCGGCGTGGCAACCGTGCCATGGCGGGCCAAGGCGGCCGAGGAAGCACTGAGCGGCAAGGCACTCGACGATGAGGCGGCCGAAGCTGCCGCCGAAGCCGCGTTCGCCGAGGCGAAACCGCGCGAACACAATGCGTTCAAGGTACCGCTCGGCAAGCGCACGCTTGTGCGGGCACTGCTCGAAACGCGCGACATGAAGGTCTGACCCATGAACCAAGCTGCTCCCGCGCCGAAAGAGAACATGGGAAATCCCGTTCCGCGCATCGATGCCCGCCTGAAGGTCACCGGACAGGCCGGCTATTCGGCTGATCTTCCAACCGCCAATATGGCCTATGGCGCACTTGCTACCAGCAGCATCGCCAAGGGCAGCATCACCGCCGTCCGGCTCGAAAGGGCGCGTAAGGTGCCCGGCGTTCTCGATATCGTCAGCGTCGGCGACATGGACGGCATCGACAAGCCGAAATTCGGCAACACCGGTGCAAGTTCGATCGCGCCGCTGCATGACAAGGCCATTTTCCACGACGGCCAGATCATCGCGCTGGTGGTGGCTGAAACATTCGAGGCGGCCGAGGAAGCCGCGGCGCTGATCCGCGCCGACTACGCCGAAGAGACGCCCAGCGCCGGCTTCGATTCCAGGGGAACGGAGATGGAGCCGGCCGCCGGCAAGAGTCCGTTGTTCAAGGAGGACGTCAAAGCCGGCGACTTCGATGCTGCCTATGCCGCAGCCGCAGTGAAGATCGACGAGAAATATTCGACGCCGACCCAGCACCACAACCCGATCGAGCTGTTCTCGACGACGGCGGTCTGGCAGGGCGATCAGCTCACGGTCTATGAACCGAGCCAGAACGTCACCGGCTGGAAGGCCGAGCTCGCCCGGCAGTTGAAGATCGATCCGGCCAATGTGCGGATCGTCAGTCCCTATGTCGGCGGCGCCTTCGGCTCCAAGGGGCCGATGACGGCCCGCACGGCGATCGTTGCCGTTGCGGCCCGCCGCGTCGGCCGGCCGGTGCGCTGCGTCGTCAGCCGCATTCAGGCGTACGGCACGCAGACCTACAGGGCGGAGACCCGGCACCGCATCCGCATCGGCGCAAACCAGGACGGCCGCATCACCGCCTTTGCACACGAAGGCTGGGAAGTCACGTCGCGGCCCGATCCCTATGTCGTCGGTGGCACTTCGGCCACCGGACGCATGTACGATTACGGCTCGGTGCTGACCCACGTCTCGCTGGTGCATGCCGACCGCAATACGCCTGGCTACATGCGTTCGCCGCCGGAGACGCCCTATGTCTATGCGCTGGAAAATGCCATGGACGAGATGGCGGTGGCGCTCGGCATGGACCCGGTCGAGTTCCGCCGCGTCAACGAGCCGCAGAAGGAGCCGATCGGCGGCAAGCCCTTCTCCAGCCGCTCGCTCGTGAAATGCTACGACCAGGCCGCCGAGGCCTTCGGCTGGTCCAAGCGCGAGGCCGCGGTTGGCTCGATGCGTGACGGCGACTGGCTGGTCGGCATGGGCTGCGCCACCGCAATCTATCCGACGGCGGCTGCGCCATGCGCCGCCCGCGTCCGCCTGACCACTGACGGCGAGGTTCGCGTCCAATGCGGCTCGCATGAGATCGGCACCGGCGTGCGCACGGTGGCAGCGCAGATGGCAGCCGAACGGCTCGGGATAGAAATGGACAAGGTCAGCGTCGAAATGGGCGACAGCGCCTTGCCGCCGGCACCGGTGTCCGGCGGGTCGATTTCGACGGCAAGCGTGTGCTCGGCGGTGCTGAAGGCCTGCGATGCCGTCCGCGCAAAGCTCTTCGCCGCGGCCGTCGCCGAAGCCGGGCCGCTGGCCGGGTCCGGCAACGCCAAGCTTGAAATGAGCCAAGAGAAAATCGTCGCGGACAACGGCAAATCGGCCAAGCTGTCGGATGTTTTCAAGACGATGCAGATCGGTGCGATCGAGGAATATGCCGAATTCGCGCCAAAGGGATCGTCACCGGAGGCGCTGAAGAAGCTCTATGCCGGGCAATCGGAGTTCCACGGCGGCGACCAGGACAAGGATTCGGTGAAATACGCCTTTGGCGCGGAATTCGTCGAGGTGCGCATCAACAGCCATACGCGCGAGATCCGCGTCCCGCGCATCGTCGGCGCCTTTGCCGCGGGGCGCATCATGAACACCCGCACCGCGCGCAGCCAGCTGATGGGCGGTATGATCTGGGGCATCGGCCAAGCCTTGCACGAGGCGACGGAAATCGACAAGCGTTATGCGCGCTACGTCAATCGCGACCTGCAGGACTATCTCGTGCCGGTCAACGCCGACGTGAAGCAGATGGAAGTGATACTGGTTCCGGAGATCGACCACGAGGTGAACCCGGCCGGCGTCAAGGGTTTGGGCGAACTCGGCAATGTCGGGACCGCGGCGGCGGTCGCGAGCGCGGTCTACCACGCCACCGGCAAGCGCATTCGCGACCTGCCGATCAGGATCGATCACCTGATCGTCTGACCTCTCCAACTCAGCCGGCTTCGGACCGGCTAGGCGCAGTTTGCATCTATTCCTTCGGCGCGGTGGCGGGCGCGGTATAGCGGCGGCGCACTGCGTCCAGGACGTGGTTGCGGCTCTCCTGCGCCGAAAGTGTGTCGTCTTTCTCCGCTTCGGCGGTTTCGCGCGCCAGCTCCTTATCCCTGATCTGGTGGCGAAACCATTTGGAATAGTCGCCGGCGCGCAAATGATGTTCCCAGGTCTTATCGTCAATGCCCTCGGCGATCTGGGCGAAAATCATCAGATTATGGGCGCGCAGGTTCATCGCATGGTCGGGGCCGCGGAAATAGAAGCTGCCCTTCTCGTCGAGCTGGCCCTCGGCATATTTGCGGCTATGGCGCTTGAGCGACTGCCGCGGCTCGATCGGCTCGACCATGGCAGGTTTCTTGTGCGCCTGCGGCCGCCAGAACAGCACGTGCTCGTCTTTTGGAGAGCTCAGATCCTTGTCCTTTGGCGGTTCGGTGCCGGTCTCGCGACAGAACGTCTTGACGACCTTTTTCGCCTTGGGGCCGAGTGCGATGACGGCGGTGACCAGCCGCAATGCTTCGGTTGAGATCGCATCCGGATGAACGGTGATCAGGATCGTGCCCGGCAATTCCATCGCCAGAACCATTGGCGTGTCGTCGCGCCGCTTCGGCAAGAGGTGATGCGCCTCATCGATGATCAGCCAGTGTGGTCGCGCGGTGCGGAAGCGAACACCGCCAAGGCCCGGCAGCAGGTCGGCAAAGAAGTCCGGCCGCTCGTTGACGCGCAGCGCCAGGCCGTTGACGACCAGATTGTTGTCCGGCTTCTCCAGGAGATCGAGCAACTGCGTCTTCGTCGGCGCGTTCGAGCCGTCGCCCAGCCGGACGGCGCCCTCGAGGCCATCGTAGTCGCCTTCCGGATCGAAGATGCAGAACTGGAACTTTCTCTCGACAAAACGCTCCGTCAATGCGGTCGCCAAGGTCGATTTGCCGATGCCCGAGCTGCCGGCGATCAGCACCGTATCGGTTGGCGACAGATACACCTCCTTGCCATCGTCCGAGCCAAGCAGAATGCCATCGCGGCTTGGCACAAGCTCGCGATCGCGCTCGACCACCTTGGCGATCAGTTCCTCGACGCCTTTTCCGCGCGCGCCTCGTGTCACGAGATCCGCCGTATCCTTGACTGCCGGCAGTGCGTTGTCGACGGCGACGCTGAAGCCGCAGGCGCGCAGGAAGGCGTGGTCGTTTTCGGCGTCGCCGACACCGACGACGTTGTGCGGCGACAATCTGAGGTCCTGAAGCGCGGCTGTCAGCCCGGTCGCCTTGTTGATGCCGCTGGGCAGGATCATCACCGCGCCCTTGTTGAAGATGATTTCCAGCTCCAGCCCCAATTTCTTGATGACCTCGAGCGCGGTAACCTGATGCGGTTCCCAGGTGGCGACGATCGAGCGTCCGACCGAAAGCGGTTTGACACCGTGTTTCCTGAGTTTGGCGATGAACTCGGGGGCGGGCGGCGGAGATATCGTCCGCTCCTCCTCGCTGGCCGGCGTGTAGATCAGCGCCCCGTTTTCCGCGACCACCTTGTCGAAGATCGCGACTTCGGGAAAGACGCGTTTCAGGTCGGGCAGCTCGCGCCCGGTGACGAGAATGAGCTTGCGGCCGCTCTTCTTGAAGCGTTGAAGCGCCGCAAGTGTCTTTTCGGCGACAATCCCTTCATGCGCCAGCGTGCCGTCGTAGTCGGTGGCCAAGGCTATGAAATACATGTCGTCAGTAGCCGCCGACGATTGGCAATATCTCGCCGGTGATGTAGCTCGAGCAGTGCGGCGAGGCGAGGAACACATACGCTGGCGCGATCTCTTCCGGTTGTGCCGGTCGTTTCATCGGTGTGTCGGCGCCAAATTTCGAAACATCGCCGGCTTCCTTGTCCGAGGGGTTGAGCGGCGTCCAAACCGGGCCTGGTGCCACGGCGTTGACCCTTATGCCCTTGTCGACAAGGTTGCCCGAGAGCGCGCGGGTGAAGGCATGAATGCCGCCCTTGGTCATGGAGTAATCGACCAGTTGCTTCGATCCCTCGATGCCGGTCACTGAACCGGTGTTGATGATCGCCGAACCGGGTTTCATGTGCGGAACGGCCTCCTGCGCCATGTGGAAATAGCCGTAGAGGTTGGTCTTCAGCGTGGTGTCGAAATGCTCCTCGGTCAGCTCGCTGAAATCGCTGGAATGGACCTGGAAAGCGGCGTTGTTGACCAGCACGTCGATCCGCCCAAACTGCTGCACGATCTCAGCCACCGCGTTGTGGCAGTGGCCGCGTTCGCTGACATCGGCCTTGATCAGGATGCATCGCCGGCCTTCGGTTTCGACGGCCCTTTTGGTCTCTTCGGCGTCCTTGTCCTCCGACAGATAGACGATCGCCACATCGGCGCCTTCACGTGCATAGAGCACGGCCACCGCGCGGCCGATGCCTGAATCGCCGCCGGTAATGACGGCCACTTTGCCGTCGAGCTTTTTCGATCCGATATAAAATGGCGCATCGTAAAGCGGCGCCGGCTCGATCGCCCATTCATGCCCCGGCTTCGGCTGGTGCTGCTCGGGGAAGGGCGGCTCGGGATATTTGCGGGCACCGGCCTGCATGGCGCCTTTTGGCTTGCCCTTGGACTTGGACTTGTCCTTCTCGTCGATACGGCGCTGGATGTGCCGTTGCTTGGCGGCCTCGCCGGCGATTTCCGATTTCATCTGCATGGTCATCTCCCTGGCTTGAAACCCAACAACGCACGTCCGGCGAAAAGGTTTATGCGACCACTTCATTCCTTCAGCCCGGCGACCCGCTCCAGCAGTGGCCGTTGCAGCCGCGGTAGATGGCCGACGACGCTGAAGGCCGCGTTCCTGAAGCTTTGCATGATGCCATTGTCCGACCGGGCCATTGACAGGATGCGCTCGCTGAGGGTGATCCACCGTCGCCCTATCGGGTGGCGTTCGCTTGTGTAGCCGGCCAGCGTGCCTTCGACGAAACGCCTGGCGAATGATGCGGCGAGATTCATGCCGCGCGCGCCCAGCGGCGAATGGGATGGAGGTCGGGGATGGTCATGATGGTTGTCCGGGTGAAACGAAACGTGACCTCATCCGAACGCATGGAGTGTTCGATGGTTTCCGGTCAGCCGACCCGATGGGCCAGGGCGGGGTAACCATTCTGTGATCTCCGCTGCCCCGGCCGGAACTTACCCACGCAGCCGCAGTTAGGGGCTTTGGGGGGTGGATACGGTTGCTGGATGTGAAATCGGCGAGGGGATGCCGCAGGTCTTTTCAAGGAGCGCCAACGGCATTTCACGCTTCGCTCTGTGGGGCGCGTGTTTCATGGCCATCTTTGCGGCTCTCGGCGGTACCGCCATCCTGCGTTCGGACTTCGTCACCGGCATTGGCCGGCCGTTGGCGCAACCAGTGCCGTTCAGCCACAGGCACCATGTCGGCGAGCTCGGCCTCGATTGCCGTTATTGCCATAGCGGCGTCGAGACTTCGTCATCGGCTGGTCTGCCGGCGACGGAGGTGTGCATGACCTGCCATTCGCAGCTCTTCACCAACGCGGACATGCTGGCGCCGGTACGGGCGAGCCTTGCCTCCGGGCAGCCATTGCAGTGGCAGCGGGTGAACAGTGTGCCCGACTTCGTCTATTTCAATCATTCGATCCATATCGCCAAAGGCGTCGCCTGCGAGACGTGCCATGGCGAGGTCGACGACATGCCGCTGATACGGCGGGCGCACGCGCTGTCGATGGAATGGTGCCTGGGATGCCATCGCGATCCCGAGCCCAATTTGCGTCCGCCGCAGGACGTGTTCCTGATGCACTGGAAGCCGCCGGCCGGCATCGCCGAAATCCGCCGGTCGCTCATCAGCCTTCTCGATATCCACCCCGAGACCATGACCGACTGTTATGTCTGCCACCGCTGACAAGCCGATTGCGGCTCCAGACATGGCCGGCCTGCGCGAACGGCTTTCGCCTGGTCCGGAGCTGTGGCGGAGCCTCGACGAACTCGCCGATACACCGGAATTCCGCCGCTTCGTCGATGCCGAATTTCCTTCGATCGCCGAGCGCATCCCGGCGCGGCTCGACCGGCGCACGCTGCTGAAGCTGATGGGTGCATCGCTGTCGCTGGCCGGGCTTGCCGCCTGCAGCCGGGCCGAAGACATCCTGCCTTATATCCGCCAGCCGGAAAACATCGTTCCCGGCCGGCCGCTTTATTACGCGACCACGCTGTCGAGCGACGGCTACGGCATCGGTGCGGTGGTCGAAAGCCATGAGGGCCGGCCGACCAAGGTGGAAGGCAATCCCGACCATCCGGCCTCGCGCGGCGCGACGGACGCTGTCATGCAGGCGGCGGTGCTGTCGCTGTTCGACCCCGATCGCTCGCGCATGCCGCTGAAGCATGGCGAACCCGCAGCCTATGACGACTTCCTTGCCGACATGGCCGAGCTCACCTCGCGGCTCGCTGGAGCTGGCACGGCGCTGCTGATCGAAGCAACGACCTCGCCCACCATGAAGGCGCAGCTCGAGGCGCTGCGCGCGCGCTATCCCAGGCTGAGGCTGTTCCGGCACGATCCCCTGGCGACGCCGTCCGGCACCGAAGCCACACAGATCCTGTTCGGCAGGGCGCTTGCACCGGTCTGCCGGTTTGATCGCGCCGACGTGATTTTCAGTCTCGACGCGGATTTCCTGGGCGAAGGCCCCGGTCGTCTCGCCTACGCCCGTGATTTCGCTGCAAGACGCCGCGTGCGCCGGGCGGACGATACGATGAGCCGGCTCTATGCGGTGGAGTCGACGCCGACGATCACCGGCGCTGCCGCCGATCATCGCCGGCCGGTGCGGCCGAGCGAGGTCGAAACCGTCGCAGCGGCGCTGAGCGCCGTGCTTGGCGGCGAAGCGGCGCCAAGCGCCTTGGCATTGGACCCGACCTGGCTGGCTGCCGCCGCGAACGACCTGAAGGCGGCCGGCCGCTCGGCGCTGATCGTGCCGGGCGCCCATCAAACGCCGTTCGTCCATGCCGCCGCTCTTGCCATGAATGCGCGGCTTGGTGCGCTTGGCAACACCGTGGAACTGATCGAGCCGCCCGACGCGATGCCCATCGAGGGCGACCTCGCGGCACTTTGCCAGGCGATCGCCGCGCGGGACATCGACACCGTTGTCATACTTGGCGCCAATCCTCTCCACACTGCGCCTGCGGGACTTGATGTCCACGACGTGTTTTCGCAGGTGAAGCTTCTTGTCCACTGGGGTCTCCACCGCGACGAAACCGCCTTCGTCGCACACTGGCATATCCCTGCTGCGCATGATCTCGAGAGCTGGAGTGACCTGCGCGCCCATGACGGAACCGCGTCGATCGTGCAGCCGCTGATCAGGCCGCTTTACCGGGGGCGGACCGTGCATGAACTCCTCGCCGTGCTTGGCGGTGAATTAGCTGTTTCTGCGCTGCAGCTCGTCCGCCGGACCTGGGCGCAGACACTGGACGATCCTGCGTGGCGAAAGGCGCTTCGCGACGGCTTTGTCTCCGGCAGTGCCAGCATTCCAGCCGATGTCGCGATGCCCCCGGATTTGCGCGGCCTGAAGCCGCGCATCGAAGCGGCAAAAGGCGTCGAAATCCGTTTCGTTGCCGATCCCTGGCTGCGCGATGGACGCAATGCCAATTCGTCCTGGCTGCAGGAGCTGCCGCGGCCGCTGAGCAAGATCGTCTGGGGCAACGCAGCCCTGATGTCGCCGGCGACATCAGGACGGCTTCAGGTGGAAAACGGCCGGGTCGTCAACATCGCCTCGAACGGCATGGACATCGATGCGCCGGTCTGGATCATGCCTGGCCATCCCGACGACACCGTGACGCTTGCTCTGGGTTTCGGCCGGAAGCTCGGTTCGGTGGCAGCACTCGCTGACGGCCACGACGCGTACAGGCTGCGAAGCCCTGAGGCTCCCTGGATCGTCTATGGCGCCATGATCACGCCGCGCGACAGCAGCGCACGGGTCATCACCACACAACACCACCAGGCGATGGAGGGCAGGGCGATCGTTCGCCATGCCTCGCTCGATGCCTTTCGCAAAGATCCGCACTTCGTGCGCGACGGCGTGCCGCCGACGCCAAGCGAGTCGCTCTATCCTGACTGGCAATACAGCCAGGAAGCCTGGGCCATGTCGATCGATCAGTCGGCATGCATCGGCTGCATGGCCTGTGTTTCTGCCTGCCAGGCGGAAAACAACATCGCCACCGTCGGGCCGGACGAGTCGGCACTCGGCCATGAAATGCATTGGCTGCGGATCGACCGCTACTATTCCGGCCCGCTCGACGATCTCGACGTCTTTTTCCAGCCGGTGCCTTGCATGCATTGCGAGAAGGCGCCGTGCGAGGTCGTCTGTCCGGTCAACGCCACCACCCACACCCATGACGGGCTCAACGCGCAGGTCTATAACCGTTGCATTGGCACGCGCTACTGCTCGCAGAACTGCCCCTACAAGGTGCGGCGCTTCAACTTCCTGGACTTCCAGGAATTCGACAAGGATGCCGCGGGACCTGAACAGGCCGTGCACAATCCAGACGTCAGCGTCCGTTCGCGCGGCGTGATGGAGAAATGCACCTACTGCGTCCAGCGCATTTCCGAAAAGCGCATCAAGGCTCAGATCGAAAACCGCGCCATCGCCGACGGCGAGGTGGTGACCGCCTGCCAGCAGGCCTGCCCGACGCAGGCGATCGTCTTCGGCGATCTCAACAGCAAGGGCGCCAGGGTGGCGCAGGAAAAAGCGGCACCGCATCACTACGCCTTGCTCGAGGAGCTGAATACGCGACCGCGCACCACCTATCTCGGCAAGATCATAAATATCAATGGCCGTCTCTCGTCAGGCGGGAAAGCCGATGGCTGAGGCTTTTGCTGCAAAACCGGGCGCATTGCCCGTTCTGCATGGCAGGCACGACCTTCCGGAGATCAGCGGCCGTATCAGTGCGATCGTCCTCGACGGCAGGCTGCCGCGCTATTTCTGGGCAGCTTTTTTTTCCTGCTTCGTCTTCGTCCTCATCTTCCTCTATTCGATCACCTATCTGATCTCGGTCGGCGTTGGCGCCTACGGCATCAACGTCCCCGTCGTCTGGGGCACGATGATCGGCAATTTCGTCTGGTGGATCGGCATCGGCCATGCCGGCACGCTGATCTCGGCCGTGCTCCTGCTTCTGCGCCAGCCATGGCGCGCCTCGATCAATCGCTTTGCCGAGGCGATGACGCTGTTTGCCGTTGCAATGGCCGGGCTTTTCCCGATCCTGCATCTCGGCCGCCCGTGGTTCTTCTACTGGTTGCTGCCGCTGCCCAACACCCATATGCACTGGCCGCAATGGCGCAGCCCGCTGGTCTGGGATTTCGCGGCGATCGCCACTTATGCCAGCGTTTCGCTGATGTTCTGGTATATGGGCCTGCTGCCCGATCTCGCCGTCCTGCGCGACCGAGCGAAATCGCGCCCGGCGCAGCTGTTCTACGGCATACTGGCAATCGGCTGGCGCGGTTCGGCCTTTCATTGGGCGCGCTATCAGACGGTCTATTTCCTGATGGCGGCACTGGCCACGCCGCTGGTCGTCTCGGTGCATTCGATCGTCTCGCTCGACTTCACCTTCGCCATCACGCCGGGCTTCCACTCGACGATCTTTCCTCCCTATTTCGTTGCCGGAGCGCTGCTGTCCGGCTTCGCCATGGTGCTCACCATCGCCATCCCGCTGCGCTGGGCGTTTTCGGTCCAGGATCTGATCACGCTGCGGCACATGGACAATGCCGCCAAGCTGATGATCGCCGCCGGCATGATCGTCATCTATGGCTACGCGTCCGAGGCCTTCTTCGCCTGGTATTCGGGCGAGATCTACGAGCGCACGATGATGTGGCAGCGCGCCTTCGGACCTTATGCGCCGCTGTTCTGGGCCATGCTCGCCTGCAACGGCGCAGTTTTGCAATTGCTCTGGTTCCGACGGGTGCGCCTCAACATGCCGGGGCTGTTCGCCATTGCACTCATCATCAACGTCGGCATGTGGATCGAGCGCTATGTCATCGTCGTCACCGGGCCAAGCCGCGATTACCTGCCGTCGTCCTGGGGCGAGCAGTCATTGAGGTGGCTCGACTTCGGCATCCTGTTCGGCTCGATCGGCACCTTCTTCGCATTGGTCTTCCTGTTCATCCGCATCCTGCCGGCCATCACCATCTTCGAGGTCGAGAAGCTGGCCGGGGAGAGGGGCAGCACAGGATGAGCCTTTACGGCGTCATCGCGGCTTTCGCCGATCCGGAAGCGCTGACCGAGGCGGTCCGCACCATGCGGGCGCGTGGCTACCGGCGCATGGACGCGTTCTCGCCATTCCATGTGCGTGGGTTGGCCGAGATGCTCGGCATGCGCAAAACGCGCTTGCCGTGGGCCATCCTTGGCGGCGCCATCGCTGGCGCGGTGTTTGTCTACGGGCTGATCCTCTATTCGGTCGAGATCGACTATCCGCTCAATGTCGGCGGCCGGCCGCTGCATTCCTGGCCGGCCTTTCTCGTCATTGCCTTCGAGGCGGCGATACTTGGCGCCGCGCTGGCCGCATTCTTCGGCGGGCTGGCCGCCAATCGCCTGCCCGAATATTACCACCCGGTCTTCAATGCCACGAGCTTCACCTACGCGCGCGGCGGCAAGTTCTACCTGCTCGTCGAAGCCGCCGATCCGAAGTTCCGCAAGGGCGTGACCAAGGGCCAGCTGACCCGGCTTGGCGCCGAAACCGTCGAGGAGGTGGAGGCGTGAACATGCGCACGAGTCTGCTGGCGGCAGCCTTGCTGCTCGCCGGCTGCCGGCAGGACATGGAGGACCAGCCGCGCTACGATCCGCTCGAAAAGAGCAACCAGTTCGCCAACGGCATGTCGGCGCGGGCGCCGGCCGAGGACACGGTCGCACGCGATGCCGATCTTTCGCCGGTGCCGGACACGTTTCCCTATCCGGTCACCATGACGCTGCTGCGGCGAGGCCGGCAGCGCTTCGACATCTTCTGTTCGCCTTGCCACGGCCGCACCGGCGACGGCCACGGCATGGTCGTCGAGCGTGGCTTTCCAGCGCCGCCCACCTATCATCAGGACGCGCTGCGCAAGGCGAGTGACAGGCATTTCTATGAGGTCATCAGCTACGGCTATGGCGCCATGTTTTCCTACGCGGCGCGCGTCCCGCCTGCCGACCGCTGGGCGATCGTCGCCTATATCCGCGCCCTGCAATATTCGCGCGAGGCGCCAATTGCCGAACTGCCGGAAAGCCTCCGCGCCGAGCTCAATGCGGAGCCAGATCGATGATGCGGCTTGCCACCGAACGTTTGATTTTGCCGGCGCTTGCCGTGGCCGCCGCCGGACTTGTGCTTTGCGCCGCGGGATTGGCCTTCGACCTCAGAGCCATGTTGGCCGGCTGGCTGCCTGCGGCGCTGTTCCTGCTCGGCCTGCCGCTCGGTGCGCTGACCATCCTGATGGTGCATGGGCTGACCGGTGGCCGCTGGGGCGAGGCAATCCGCCAGCCGCTACGCGGCTTGGTCACGACGCTGCCGCTGGCGCTGCTTCTGCTGCTGCCGGTTCTGCCCAGGCTCGACCTGGTCTTTCCCTGGGCGAGTGCCGACGCGGCTGCATTGCCCGAGACGGTGCGCCTGAAATTCTCTTATCTGAACGTTCCGTTCTTTTTGTTGCGCTTTGCCGCCTGCGCTGCGATCTGGCTGGTGCTGGCGTGGCGCGTGCTCGACTGGACAACGACCGATAGCGGCCGCGGCAGCGCCGGCCGCGGCAAGGCCTATGCCGCTGGATTGATTGCGCATGGGCTGACGGTGACGATCTTTGCCATCGACTGGATGCTCTCGCTCGAGCCGGAGTTCTCCTCGACGATCTATGCGCTGCTGGAAGCATCCGCCGAAGTCGTCGGCGCTTACGCTCTGGCAATGACGGTGCTGTGTGCGAACCGCTCGATCGAGGTCATGCCGGGCGGCGAGGAGGATGTCGCGCTGAGCGAGGATTTGGCCAACATGCTGTTCGGCTTCGTGCTGCTATGGGCCTACCTGTCGTTCATGCAATGGCTGGTGACCTGGGGCGGCGACCTGCCGAACGAGATCCGCTGGTACCTCATTCGCAGCAGCAATGGCTGGCAATATCTGCTCTGGCTGCTGATTGCGCTGCAATTCGCGATCCCCTTTGCCGGGTTGCTCAGCCGGGATCTAAAGCGCAGCCATGCCGGCCTTCTGTCGATCTGCGGCATCGTGCTGGCCGGCCATTATGTCGATGTCCTGTGGCGGATCAGACCGCCGCTTGCCGGTGGCGGTGTGACAGCGTTCTGGTGCGACCTTGCCGCGCTGGCAGGAGCCGGCGGCCTCTGGCTTGCGCTGCTGCTTTTCGTGCTTGGCCGGCCGGACGGTATCGGCTTCTGGCGCCGGGGGCCGGCGCATGGCTAGGGCGGCCCGCCATCCCGAAACGCGCGATATCTGGCCGGGCGCGCTGCTTGCCTTCGCGGCCGGCTTGCTGCTGTTCCTGGCGGCATCAGCCATCGTCCTCGGGCTCGTCTTCGACACCAGACCGTTGTGGCCGCTGCCGGGGCCATCGTCGGCCGGCAACCGAGCCAGTCCCGCCTTGCAGCGCTTTCCGGAAGACGACCTAGCCGCCTTCCGCAAGGCGGAGGAGCAGGCACTGAACAAAGTCGGCTGGGTCGACCGCACCGCCGGCATTGCTCGCATTCCGATCGAGGACGCCATGTGGGCGATCGTCAGCCACGGTTTGCCGAACTGGGGGCAGCCGCCGGCGGCCGCCGGCGCCGACTGCGGATTGGTCGAGGCCGAGATACCACGCGCGCCACAGGCCGCTCGCTGCCGGACCGCGCCAGGCCAGGGAGGCCGGCCGTGAAGGCTTGGCTAACCGCTTTTTCCCTCCTCGTGGTGCTGCCCGCCTCAGCCGTCGCACGCCCGGCCTTCGATCCCGAGATCGGCGCACAGCTCAGCCTCGACCGGGTGTTTCGTGATGCATCCGGCGTGCAGCGCACGATCGGCCAAACGCTTGCGGGCCGGCCGGCGCTGCTGATTTTCGGCTATGACAAATGCCCGAACCTTTGTGGTGTGACCCAACAGGCGGTCGCTTCGGATTTGAAAAAGACGTCGCTCGATCCCGAAACCTATCGCGCTTTGTTCGTCTCGATCGATGCCGCCGACACGGCCGGTGATGCGAGCGATGCGCAAACCACCGTCGCCGCTGTGGCCGACGCGAGGAACCTGTCGGCATGGCGGTTCCTGACCAGTGCCGACGGCGCCGGTGCCGCCCTTGCGGCGGAGGCTGGCATCAGCTTCGACACACGCGCCAGGATCGACCAGTTCGCCCATCCGATCGCCGTCATCGCGCTGACGCCGAAAGGCCGGATAGCGCAGGTGCTGCCGGCGCTGAGCTTCACGCCGCGCGATCTTAAGCTTGCCCTTGTCGAGGCATCTTCCGGCAAGCTCGGCTCGATCGCCGATCATGCCTTCCTGCTCTGCGCCGGCTTCGATACCTCTAAGGGGCAATATACGCCGGCGATTTGGGCTGCCTTGAAGCTCGCCAGCATCGTGATGGTGGTGGGGTTGGCGACGGCCATACTGCAGCTGGCGCGCAGGAGGCGGGCGTGAGCTTCGGTATCCGGTTTTTCCCGCCGGAAGCCTCGTCGATCGCAAGCAGCATCGATGCGTTGTTCTATACATTGCTGGCCTTCGCGGCCGCGCTCGGCCTGTTCCTGACCGTTCTCGTGGTCGGCTACGCCGTCAAATATCGCGTCGGCTCCGCCGCCGACCGTACCGGGGCGCGTGCCCGCAGCCTGCCGCTGGAGATGACATGGAGCATTGCCAGCCTGGTGATGGCCTTCATCTTCTTCGGCTGGGGCGCAGTCCTGTTTGTGCGGCGCGACCATCCGCCGCCGGACGCTATCGAGATCGCCGGCCTCGGCAAGCAATGGATGTGGGAGTTCCGCCATTCCGGCGGCCAGCGTGAGATCAACGAGCTGCACGTGCCGGTCGGCAAGGCGGTGGTGGTGTCGCTGGCATCGCAGGACGTCATCCACTCCTTCTATGTGCCGGCCTTTCGGGTGAAGCAGGATGCGGTGCCGGGACGCACCACCAACGTCTGGTTCATTGCCACCGAACCGGGCCGCTACCATCTGTTCTGCGCCGAATATTGCGGCACCCAGCATTCCGAAATGGGCGGCTGGGTAACGGTGCTGGCTCCGGAGCAATATGCGTCGTGGCTGGGCAGCCAAGATGAAGGCGAAAGCCTCGCCGCGAGCGGCGGGAAACTGTTCCGCGCGCTCGGCTGCTGCGGCTGTCATGGCAATTCCAGTAAGGTGCGGGCGCCCGGCCTCGATGGGATTTTCGGCCGGCCGGTGGCGCTGGCGAACCGGCAGACGGTCATCGCCGACGAACGCTATCTGCGCGATTCGATCCTTGTCCCGAACAAGGAAATCGCCGCCGGCTACCAGCCGGTGATGCCGAGCTTCGACGGTCTGGTCGATGAAGCCGAGTTGCAGATGCTGATGGCCTATCTCAAGTCGCTTTCGTTCCAATTTCCCTCGTTCCCGGCGGCAAACAGCGAGGCGCCGCAATGAATCGCGATTTGGCGCCGGCAAACTATCTCAGTGAGGGTGCCTGGCCGCGCGCCTGGCTGCTGACAACCGACCACAAACGGGTAGCGTGGCTCTATCTCGTCTCGCTGACGGCCTTCTTCTTCCTCGGCGGTGCGTTTGCCGTGCTGATGCGCATCGAGCTTGCGACGCCGGCCGGCGACCTGGTCTCCGACGATGTCTACAACCGGCTGTTTTCGCTGCACGGCATCATCATGGTATGGTTCTTTCTGGTGCCGTCGATCCCGGCGACGCTCGGCAATTTCCTGTTGCCGCTGATGATCGGCGCGCGCGATCTTGCCTTTCCCCGCCTCAACCTGGCCAGCTGGTATGTCTTCATGTTCGGCAGCCTGTTCGCGCTCGCCTCGGTGCTTTTGGGCGGCGTCGACACCGGCTGGACCTTCTACACGCCGCTGTCGACGCTCTATGCCAACGGCTTTGTCTCGACCGCGGCATTTGGCGTTTTCATCGTCGGCTTTTCGACAATCATGACCGGCATCAATTTCATCGTCACCGTCCACACCTTGCGGGCGCCCGGCCTCACCTGGTTCCGGCTGCCGATCTTCGTCTGGACGCTGTACGCCACCAGCCTGGTGATGGTGCTGGCAACGCCGGTGCTCGCAGCATCGCTGATCCTCATCGTGCTGGAGCGCGTCTTCGGCATCGGCATCTTCAATCCCGACCTCGGCGGCGATCCGCTGTTGTTCCAGCATCTGTTCTGGTTCTACTCGCACCCCGCCGTCTACATCATGATCCTGCCGGGCATGGGGGTGGTCTCGGAAGTGCTGCCGTGCTTCAGCCGCCGGCCGCTGTTCGGCTACAAGGCCGTCGCCCTGGCTTCAATGGCGATCGCCGTCTTCGGCTTTCTCGTCTG
Organism: Mesorhizobium sp. M0960; assembly: GCF_040319055.1. Classification (NCBI taxonomy): domain Bacteria; kingdom Pseudomonadati; phylum Pseudomonadota; class Alphaproteobacteria; order Hyphomicrobiales; family Phyllobacteriaceae; genus Mesorhizobium; species Mesorhizobium sp. M0960. The sequence continues at coordinate 41,237 of NZ_JAMYNN010000008.1, forward strand.
GGGCCACCACATGTTCGTCAGCGGGCAGTCGGCCTATGCCGGCGTGGTGTTTTCGTTCCTGTCCTTCTGCGTCGCGATCCCATCGGCGATAAAGGTGTTCAACTGGAGCCTGACGCTGCGCAAGGGCGAAATCAGCTTCGAGACGCCGATGCTTTATGCCCTGTTCTTCCTGGCGCTATTCACTTTTGGCGGGCTGGCCGGCCTTTTCCTTGCCGCCCTCGCCGTCGACGTCCACGTTCACGACACCTATTTCGTCGTCGCCCATTTCCACTACATCATGGTCGGCGGCATGGTGACCGCCTACATGGCCGGGCTGCATTTCTGGTGGCCGAAGCTCACCGGCCGCATGTATTCGGAGATTTGGGGCCGTATAGCCGCGGCTGTGACCTTCATCGGTTTCAACCTGACCTTTTTTCCGCAATATGTGCTCGGCTTTTTGGGCATGCCGCGGCGCTACTATACCTATCCGCCGGAATTCGCTTTCTGGCACATCCTGTCGTCGGCAGGCGCCGTGGTGCTGGCGATCGGCTATCTGATGCCGCTCCTCTATTTGGCGTGGTCGCTGTTTCGAGGCGCGCGGGCGCCGGATAATCCATGGCGAGCCACCGGGCTCGAATGGCAAACAAGCTCGCCGCCTCCGGCGCATAATTTCGATCGCATGCCGACCGTCACCAGGCCAGCCTACGATTATCCGATGAAAGGCCTGACCGAGAAACGGTCGGACCCGGTGGAGGATCTGGTTTGAAGTCACCGATGACAAGCATCGCCTTCGACCGGCCGGCTCGCGAAACGGCAGCCGCCAGCTTTGCCATGTGGGTGTTCATCGGCTCCGAGGCGATGCTGTTCGGCGCCATCCTGCTCGTCTTCATGTTTGCCCGGTTGAGTTATGGCGACGCCTTCGCCGGCGCGGCGAAGCATCTGTCGCTGCCACTGGGCACGGCCAATACCGTCGTCCTGATCACCAGCAGTTTCGCCATGGCGCTCGCCCATATGTACACGGCCGCGCGGCGATGGCGCGCCGCCGGCCGGGCATTGGCTGCGACGGCGCTGCTCGGCGTCGTCTTCCTGGCGATCAAGGCGACGGAGTACGCCAGGGAATTCGGCGAAGGGCTGGCGCCGGTGCTCGGCGCGCCTTTCATCTATAAGGGCCCGGATCCTGTCCATGCCGAATTCTTCTTCGGCCTCTATTTCGCGATGACCTCACTGCATGCCTTGCATCTGATTTGCGGCGTAATCGTCATCGGCGGCATCCTCGCTCTGTGGCCGCGCACGATCGAGGCCAGCCGGTTCCGCCGCGTGCAGGCAATCGGCCTCTATTGGCATTTCGTCGATATCGTCTGGGTCTTCCTGTTCCCCGTCCTCTATCTGATCAACAGATGAGCGAGTTCCGCAAACTCACGCTTGCCTATGTCGGGCTTCTGGCCTTGCTGGCCCTGACTGTCGGCTCGTCCTTCCTGGCGCTTGGCGCCTTCAATTCGGCACTCAACCTGACGATCGCCGCGGCCAAGGCTGCCGTCATCGCCATCCTGTTCATGCATCTGGCCAGCGCCGGCGTCCTGCCGCGTCTTGCGGTCGCTGCTGCCGGGCTTTGGCTGATGATCCTGTTCGGGCTGACGCTGATCGGACAATAGGCCGAAGCGGCGCACCTCGTTCATACCCTTACAGCGGCTCCGGAACGGCTTTGCACGGACGGCTTTTGCTCGGCCGCGGGCATGGAAGCCCTTTGGCCATCGCCATTCAGATGCCGGGCCTCGTCCTCGGCTGCGTCTTCAAGCTTGGCGACGAGCAGATCCTTGAGGTCGCCAACCTCTTCCTCGATGTCTTCGATGGGTACGCCGGCGTCGGCCGCCTCTTCCTCGCATTCCCTGGCGAGGATTTCCGCCTCTCTTTCAAGCCTGATCGGAGGCGGCGGCACATGAACGTTTTCGTGAATCCAGTCCTGCAAGAATTCTATCGCACTATCACTCATGGGGCTCACCTGTAGCGGCAAACTGTAGTGCCATTAACGTACGTGCTGCAAAATGGATGCTTGGCAACGCCGGATTTCGAATAGCGATACTTGACAATAGCGTGATCGCCAACGAGCTAGAGCTTTGCAGCCAGGGAAATCATTTGGCGTCGCAGAAATGCGGCTAACCAGACAGTTGGAGCGGGATGTAATTTGAAGGCATCCCGCCCTAAGACGCGTTGCGCCGTCGCGCCGATGTTGCGCGATTCGGGTCGCCGGACGGCCGAACATCGTCATCTGCGGCAGATCGTGTCGGCCGCTCAGCGGCGCGGTCGGCGCGCATTTTGCGTTTATGCGCCATCCAGAACGGCAAGAGCTCGGCAAGAAAACTGTATATCGTGGTCTTCATCGGCATGCTCCGGACAACGGTTACAACTCGTGGTCCCGCATTTCCGTTCCGACAAAGAGTTCCGTTCCGACAAATCCGTCGCTTCTACAATTGCGATTCGATCGGCAGGCAGCCAACCAGCGCTGCAACGATGCGCCGATAGAGACTGGCCTCCGGTTCACGCGAATATTGACGCATCTCGCCATCCGCCATGCCGAGCCACCGCAAGGCCCCTTTGTCCAGGACCAGTTGATAGCTCGTCTGCGGCGACTTTTCGTGCTCGAACAGCCGGCGCAACTCCATCACCAGATTGGCATCGTGGAAAAGCACGCCCATTTCCGCATTCAACGACACCGAACGCGGATCGAAATTGAAGGAACCGACAAACCCCAGCGTGTCGTCGACCGTAAAGGCTTTGGTATGGAGGCTGGCTCCCTTTGAGCCGAAAACGGAGATGTTGGCCTGGCGGTTGAAGGGTTGCAATTCGAAAAGCTGGATACCTTTTTTAAGCAGCTTGCGGCGGTATCTGGCATAGGCGCCGTGCACGGCGGCGACGTCCGTCGCGGCGAGCGAGTTGGTGAGGATTGCAACCTCGGCGCCACGATCCACCAGCTTCGACAGGATGGCCAACCCGGTGCGGCTGGGGATGAAATAGGGCGAGACGATTTCGAGGCGCTGCCTGGTCGCCGCGATAGCGGGAAGCAGCTCTTTGGTCAGCCAGTTCCTGCGCCGCTTGCCGCGCACCTTTTCCGGCGGATCGGAAATGACGCGAACGCCTTTCGTCCAGCAGACGTCGCTGTGCGCTGCAATGAACTCCGTGATCGTGCGCCAGGCACTGAGGCTGTTCAAAAGCTGGCCGTCCGCGGTCGCATCGAGATTGTCGAGGAAATCGGCGCGCGAGCCCACCGCAGCCGGGTTGAGCAGCTGGATCGGCTTTGCCGCCTCGCAATTCCAGAACGCCTCGAAGATCTGCATCGTCTGCCCTACGGCAGGACCGAGAAGCAACAGGTCGAGATCACGGAAATTTGTCTCCGCGGCGTCGAAATAGGCATCGCCGATATTTCTTCCTCCGACGATGGCCAGGCTCCCGTCGGCGATCCAGGCCTTGTTGTGCATGCGGCGGGTCATCGCAAACAGCCGGGCGACCATCTCCAGCGAGCGAAAGATGCTGCCGTTCCTCATGCCGCTGGGGTTGAACAGCCTCAGCTCGATGTTCTTGTAGCTGTTGAGCGCCAGGTAAGCGGCGTCGCTGTTGCGCGGATTGATATCGTCCAGCAGCATGCGGACGCGGACACCGCGCTCCGCCGCCTTGACGACCTCCTGCATCAGCAGCCGGCCGCTATGGTCGTCGTGCCAGAGATAGTACATCAGGTCGAGGCTGCTGGTGGCACTGCGCGCGGCAAGGATTCGTGCGGCAAACGCGTCATAATTGTCGGCGATCAGCACCAGCCCGCTATTGCCGGCAGCGATCTTGTCCCGGGCAAACCGCGAAATGGCTGTATCCATAAAGTGCACCGACAAACATCAGCGAAGCAAACCGTCTGAAATCTGACTAACAACCCTTCAGGTTCATTCTGGTTGCAGTCGCGGCTGCCTTATCGCGTCAAGGTTCAGCCGGGCCTTGATGGGCAGATGGTCGGAGGCGCGCTGCGCCAGCGGCGTCTTGTGCACCTCGATGCTGGAAATCAGGTGCGGCGGCCTGGCCAGGATGCGGTCGAGCGCAAACAGCGGAAAGCGCGACGGAAAGCTCGGCAGAACCGCATCGATCGGACCGAAATGCGGCAGCAGGGCCAGCAGCGAAGACCTGTTGCGGACGCGCCATTCGTTGAGGTCGCCAAGCAGGATTGTTGGCCGCAGAACCGGGTGCGTGGCTTCGACAAGTGCGTTGGCTTGCTGCGAGCGCGAGCGCCGCAGCAAGCCGAAATGCGCGGCTATGATCCTGAGCGAGACGCCCTTCAGCTCCAGGTCCGCAATCACCGCGCCGCGCGGCTCGAGGCCGGGCAGCCGGATCTGGTTCACGCTTTCGACCACGCCGCGGCGTGCCAGGATCAGATTTCCATGCCAGCCATGGCTGCGGCGGTTTTCCGGGATGTGTGTGGGGACGAGATCGCTGTCGCGCTCGAGTGCTGCGAGATCCAGCAATCCCTGCCTGCTTCCGGTTCTTTCGTCGGCCTCCTGCAAAGCGATGATATCGGCGTCGAGTTCCTTGACCACGGCCGCGACCCGCTCCGGATCGAACCTGCCGTCGGTGCCGACGCATTTATGCACATTGTAGGATGCGACCGTAGTGCATGAAATTTCATTGCCGGGTGCCGCAAACCGCGGCACTTCCCTTCGCAGCGCAGCGCCAAGCGACCTTGGGAGGGTAGGCGATCGATCCAGCATGTGGTCCATTTGCTGTTGAGTCGGCGAGTGGCGGCCATTGCGATTATGGCGCGTGCGGAGGTCTGAAACAACGACGACCTTGGAAAACCGTTCCCGTCGGTCTTCTTCCACCGCGAGCAGCGGTGAGGTTTCATTGGAACTCCGCCTCTGTCATGGAACAATCGCAGCCGCGCGCGGTTCAGCAAACTTGCGCCGAAAACGATCTGACGCCATGCGGCGTGATCGAAACGGGATGGCCGGATCATGGAAACACCCACCTTCTGCACCACGCCGTTGCTGCGCATCGCGTACATCGCCGGTGGCCCTGGAGCCGGCGCGCCCGTTCTGCTTCTCCACGGCTGGCCGGACGACGCAACCACCTTCACGCGCATTGCGCCTGTCCTGCATCGTGCCGGCTTCCGCACCTTTGCGCCGTGGCTGCGTGGGTTCGGCAAAACCACCTTCCTGTCGGACGAGACCATGCGATCCGGTGAAATTGCCGCCATGGCTCAGGACGTGATCGATTTCGCCGACGCATTTGGCCTCGGCCGTTTTGCGGTCGTAGGCCACGATTGGGGCGCGCGGATCGCTTACCTGCTCGCCTCGGTATTTCCCGAACGGATACGGTGCTGCTCGGCATTGTCGCTTGGCTGGCAGCCGGGCGAATTCGCAACGCCGCCGTTGGACCAGGTCAGGGCATTCTGGTACCAATGGTTCATGGCAACGGATCGCGGCGCCGAGATCGTTCGCCAGCAAGGCAAGGCGTTCGCGCATTTTCAATGGGAAAGCTGGAGCCCGCCCGGCTGGTTCGAGGAAGAGCTTTTTGACAGCGTTGCCGCTTCCTTCGAAAATCCCGATTGGGCCGACGTGACGTTGCACTCCTACAGGGTTCGCTGGGGCGAAGCCGATCCCGATCCGCGCTACGCCGATCTTGCCCGGCGCCAGATTTCCGCCAAGTCCATTCCCGCGCCTACTCTGACGATCCACGGCGATGCCGACCGCGTTGTGCTGCCACAATCGTCCGAAGGCAAGGAACTATACTTCACGGCCCATTACGAGCGCCAGCTTCTGGCTGGCATCGGCCACTTTCCGACGCGCGAAGCACCCGAGCGCGTTGCCGATCACCTTGTCGGGTTCCTCGACAGTTTCGGAAGAGGAGAAGCGTAGAACTGGAACCCTGACCGGCGATAGTACGTTTCGGGAAGGCAGCGCAGTCAACGGAGAAGTCGAATGCAGTCCTTAGCCGCAGATTCCGCCCCCCGCCCAGGCCCGCTCAGGATTGTCCCGTTTGATGGAACCGTGACCGTCCGGTTCTCCGATGCCATTATTGCGTCGAGCGAGCGGGCAAAGCTGCTCTATGAAGACGGCCATGATCCTGTTTTCTACATCCCCTTCGAGGACATCTATTTCGACCTCTTGGAGAAGACGAACACGACGAGCCACGGCCCGCTGAAGGGCACGGCAAGCTATTGGCGTGTTCATGCGGTCGGTTCGTCGGCAGAAGACTTCATGTGGGCCTACGAGACGCCCGACACCCCGGCATTGGCGATCGCCCGCCATGGTGCGTTCGATCCCGGCAGGGCGCGGATCGACGCCGATCCCGCGGAAGACAAGCGGCACACGCCGCACGTCACCGAGTAGACCCACATCGGCGACAGCCGCCAGCTGTCCGTCAGCTCGGGAACTCTTCCTTGAGGATGCGCAGGCCGTCTTCGTATTTCGCCGTCGAGGCACCGATCTGCCGTGCCTGCCATAGATTGTCGGCGAGATCGGCGCGCTTGACCGGCAATGCCAGCGGGTTAGCCGCGGCCCTGCGAACGAAGGCGGCATCGTCCTCGTTCGGCCGCCGCGTCATGGCATCGACGGCAGATACGATGGACGGTCCAAACCCGGCCGCCTCAAGCCGGTCGCGGTTCCAGCCGTCGCCTTTTTCGATGACGTCGTGAAGATAGGCGATGGCTTTCTGGTCGAGCGTTTCGACGGCATCGACGACCCGGCGGCAATGTTCGATATAAGGCCTTCCAGTCTTGTCCGCCTGTGCGGCATGGGCCTGTTCGGCGATTTTTGCCGCGCGATACAGCACGCTCATCGGATCGACCTCGTAACGAACAGCGCATTCCTGGCGCACCAACGCGCCATAGTCAGCGCGAGTTCCGATGCACAACGGGACGCCCTGCTCCCTCACTTGCGTGCTGAATGCCGCCGCAGCAGGCGCGACACGTCAGGAGACGCGTTCAAAACTGTCGAGGCTGGTTCCAAAGGCGCGCCAGGCGGGGAGTTTCCTGGCTCGGGCCGGCGCCCCTTCCTTTTCCGCCGACAAAGCGGCATCGGCAACAGTGTGCCACAGCATCTCCAGCTTCCCGTTCCTGAGGATGCCGGTATAGCTCACCGCTGCGGCTCCGACCCGCCCTTCGGCCGCGCAGGTGAAGCCGATGACGTCTCCATGGCAGGCACCGAACAGCGGCACCGTCATGCCGAAGAAGGCGCTGTCCTCCAGCGCCGTCCTGAAGGTTCCGCTGATCCGTCCGCCTTCTTCGCCGGTTATTTCGACCACCGACCCGTACTGGTTCCGCCAGGTGCCCAGCCAACTCATCGTTGCTCCTCCTGATTGCCTCCACAGGGATTGCGTTGCCACACGGCCGCCAAGCCGCGGCCGGTGTAGCGGCCTTCAATCAGCCGCGATGCCAGTCATCGACATCTGCACGAAGTGCAGCGGCGCCTCCAGCGTCCAGGTGATGCCGCTCCTGTCGAATTCCAGGCGTCCGGTGCCGCTGAGCGCCTGCGGCGTGACGCGTTTGAGCACAACCGTTCCGAAACCGCGTCGCGTGTTTTCATCCACCAATGGCCCGTCCAGTTCGCGCCAGACAAGGCGAAAGCCGTCGCTGCCATCGGCGGCTGGCATCACGGTCCATTCGACCTCGACCCGTCCGTCATGGCGCGACAGCGCTCCGTGCTTTACCGAATTGGTGGCCAGCTCGTGAAAGGCAATGCCGAGATATTGCACGGCGTTCGGCTGCAGCATGATCATCGGCCCGCTCATCGACAGCCGGGCCTGTGTCGCGAAGGCCTTGGTCTGGGCATGGATCAATTCGCCGATGGTCGCGCCACGCCATTCCGCATCGACCAGGAGGTCGTGCGATTCCGAAAGCGCCATGATGCGTTCCCGGACCCGTGAAAGGAAGGCCTCTGGCGTACCCGCCAGCTTGCTGGTCTCGCGGATCATCGAGACGATCACCGAATACTGGTTTTTAACGCGATGGTTGACTTCGCGCATGAGTGTGCGGATGCGCCGTTCGCTTTCCTTATGCGGGCTGATGTCGCGCGCGATCTTGGAGGCGCCGATGATACGCCCGATGCCGTCGCGTATCGGCGAGATGGTGAGCGAAACCGGTACCAGGGTGCCATCCTTGCGCTGCCGGATAGTCTCGTATGAGGGAATCCGTTCGCCGGCGCGAATGCGGCTGATAATCATGGCTTCCTCATCCAGGTGGTCGGGCGGGATGAGGATCGTCACCGGGCGGCCGATCGCCTCGGCGGGCGTGTAGCCGAACAGGCGTTGTGCGGCGTCGTTCCAGCTGGTGATAATGCCGTTCAGGTCTTTCGACACGATCGCGTCCATCGAGGATTCGACGATGGCAGCGAGCCTTATGCCGACGTCGTCAGCCAGCGCCTGGGTGCGGAGGTCGAGCAAGGTGTTGATGGCGCCGACGACCTCGCCGGTCGCATCGCGAAGCAGGGCCGGGTGCGCGCTGAACGGGATGAACTGGCCGTCCGGCCGCTCGACGATCGCCCGGCCCCCACGAACGTCCCGCTCTTCCAGCAAGGCAACGGCCATCGGACATTCGTCGTGCGCCATCGGTCGCCCGTCGAGGTGGCGAAGCTTCCATGACCCGCACCAGCGGTCCTGGCCGATAACCGGACGATATCCCCAAAGATCGGCAGCGGCTTCGTTGAAGAAGGTGATGTAGCCTTGTCTGTCGGTGGTGTAGACGGCCACAGGCAACGCCTGCATCAGATCGGCGGAGGAAACTTGCGGGATTCCGCCAGTCTTTAGTTCAACGACGTCCACCAGTCCCCCGCTCCGCTTGGCTTGCCGACGGATTGCTTCGTCATCTAAATGCGCGCGAGCGTTTTCGGTTCCGTTCGGTCTGCTTTCGGACATTCAGGCTGATTTGCGTTTCGCGGCCGTTCCCGGACCTTTGCTCGGAGCCTTGCCGCCTTCTTGCGCCAGGCTCTTGCGCAGAACATCGGCGAGATTGACGACGTTCGTCCTCGGCTCGGGTGCCGGCTTGGGCGGTTTCTTGCCCTTGCGCTTGGCTTCGATCATCGCAACCAGCGCCTGTTCATAAGTATCTTCGAACTTCGACGGGTCGAATTTGGCCGGCTTCTTGTCGATCAGCAATTGCGCGATTTCCTGCATCTCCGGATCGACCTTGCGATCCTTCAGCCCTTCGAACACCGCGTCCGCCGCGACCACTTCATTGTGGTTGCGTAATTCAGTCATCACCATGCCCTTGCCCAGCGGCTGGATCAGCACCTCTCGGCCACGCTGGTACAGTACGACGCAGGAGCGGGCTGCTACCTTTTTCCTGGCCATGGCGTCCCGGATCACCGCGAAAGCCTCCGTGGAGGGCGCGTCGGCCGGAACGAGATAGTAGGGTTTTTCGAGGTAGCGTGCGTCGATTTCGGCGGCAGGCACGAACTCGCCGATCTCGAGCGTATGCTGCGATACCATCTTCAGTTTCTTGATTTCGTCCGGCTCAATGCGGATGAACTCGCCCTTTTCGACCTCGTAGCCCTTTACCTGCTCGGCCGCCTCGACCGTGTCGCCGGTCTCCTCGTCTATATAGGCGCTCTTGACCGGAAGACCGTCCTTGCGGTTCAGGATCCTGAAATGCACTTTCTCGGCCTCGCTGACGGCGCCGATGATCTTGACGCCACAGGAAACAGATCCGACTTTCATAAAGCCCTTCCAGGCAGCTCGTGGCGTCGCCATGTCGATCACTCATTTGCCGAACGGACGGAACGGCTGCGAGCGGAAATCGTTCCGCCGTGGCAGGCTATTCCATAGGCCCGCCCGGACGAGAACGTTCGTTTCATTTTCGTCAGGGGAATAGCGCAATGGCCAAACGCAGCGCAGGGTTGCTGATCTTTCGCCGAAGCGAAGGACATTTCCAGGTCTTGCTGGTGCATCCGGGCGGCCCATTCTGGGCGAAGAAGGACGACGGCGCATGGTCGATCCCGAAGGGCTTGATCGACGAGAACGAGGACGAGCTAGCGGCGGCAAAACGCGAGGCCGAAGAGGAACTCGGCGTCGCCATCGATGGAGGTTTCGAACACCTTGGCAGCTACCGGCAGCCGGGCGGCAAGCTCGTCATCGCATGGTGCGTCGAGGCGGATTTCGACAGCGACGCCATCAGCAGCAACACCTTCGTCATGGAATGGCCGCCAAGGTCCGGCTCGATGAAGGAATTCGCCGAAGTCGACAGAGCGGGCTGGTTCTCCCTGCCTGAAGCCAACCATAAGATCCTGAAAGGCCAGCGCGCCATGTTGGCGGACTTTGCCAGTCGGCATGGCGACGGATGAATTTGTTTCAGCCCAGTTCTTAAGGGCAGTGCTTGGGCTTCCTCACCGCTCTGCTTTAAGCGCGTTGCGGCCGCAGCGTGCGCAACGTGATCGAATAGCGGTGCTCGGCAACCGGCGGGATGCTGTGCTCCCATTCACTGCGCGCGGCGCCCGTCATCAGATAGGCCGATCTTGGCTCGACGGTGACCGTCTTGCGGTTCCATCGCGTGCCGTTTTTCCGGCGCAGGCGAAAGCTGCACGCGGCCAGCAGGGAAACGCCGGCGACCGCCTCGAAGTGAGGCTTGTCGCGGTGCCAGCCGATACCGGCGCCCGGCCGGTACTCGTTGATCAGCACCTGCACGAAGGTCTCGGCGGGCAGGCGGGCAAAGGCTGCAACCTTTTCCCTGAGCGGCAGCAGAAAGCCGGGTATCGGCGGTGCCTCGACGACTGCGCGCCGGTCGTAGTCGTAGCGCAGCCCGAAGCCGACTATCCGCCGGTTTGCCAGATGGCCATGAAAGTCGAAAGCCTGAAATGGCTGGCTTGCGAGCTGGCTCGCCAACGCTGCTTCTTCGTCCGGCGTGATCAGTTCGGGCCGGTAGCGGAATCCTTCCGGCCGGTCGTCGGTGGCGGCAAAGAGATCGCCCTGGCGGGCTGCAGCCGATGTCTTGGGCGATGGCATCAACCGTATTTGGTGAAGCCGCCCCGTAGCGGCAAGGCTGCTTCGGCAGCAAGGAACCTCGCTCTCCGTGCAGGGTTATTCACACGACGGCATGGAATGGAGCACTGCCGAGCATTGGACCTGTCGAGGATGCCTTCAACTGCAATCAGGAACATCGATTACCAGCCGGCGACGAGGGTACTCTCCGTATGGTTCGTCCCGAGCGGAAACCGCTATGATTACGAGGACGTGCCGCCGCAGGTCCACGCGGCATTCCGCAAAGCCTCGTCAAAGGGCCGGTTCTTCAACGAGCATATTCGTGACCGGTACAGATACCATCTGGTCGAGCAGAGCCATTCGAAGTGAGCCTTCAGGCGCTTCTCAACCACGGTCTCGGTTCTCCGCCATGCCTAGCCGCGCGGTGGCAATGAGCGGACTTCGCAGTTGGCGAGCGACCTGATATTGACCATGGTCCTACCCGAAACATCGAAAGCCTGGAATGTCCGCCGAAGCCGAAAAAACCGAGCAGCTCCAGCAATTGCTCGACAACCTCGACCTGGCGGGCGCCCTGGACAGTGACAGTTATAAAAGGTTCCTCGACCAGCCGCCGATTGCGATCGCAATTTCCGATTTGGGCGGCGATGAACGTGTTGTTTACGTCAATTCCGAGTTCCAGAAACTGTCAGGCGTTTCCGTCGCAGAGCTGGAGCGCCGCAACTGGGCTGCGCTGAGCGGACAAGGCTTGGGCGAATACAAGGACCGGCCGCTGGCCCGGGCCATCGTCGAGCGTCTCGCCGGCCGCGTCGATGCACTCGCAATTCTTTATCAGGCGCTGTCGGCCGACGAACAGAAGGCCGAAGTTGACCTCGGCGTCTATCTCAGCCAGATCGCTTCCGCAGTGATGACGTCGCACGCCGTGCAAGGCATCCGGCTGGATATGAAGGTCGACACCTATCCCGTGTCCATCAACGTGGCGATGCCAACCGGCCTGGTGGTCAACGAGCTTTTGACGAACGCGCTGAAACACGCCTTTCTGGGTCGCGAAGGCGGGACAATCACGCTGCGCAGTGTTGTCGACGGCGACGGCTTTCGCATCGTTGTCGCCGATGACGGCATCGGCCTGCCCGAAGGCGAGACCTGGCCGAAACCCGGCAAGCTCGGAGCGTTGATCGCGCAATCGCTGACCGAGAACGCCAAAGCCCGGTTCGAGGTGGACTCGACCCCCGGCAAAGGAACGCGAGTGACCATCGTCTTCAACAGATCGGCCGCGCTCGCTTCGTAGCCGCACGAGCAGGGCTGCCGCAAGCGGGGTCATTCGAGGCCATCCGCATCAGCCGGGCCCCTCCATTACCTTGCGCGTGTGGCGGGCGATGACACCTTCTTCGTCGGTCGCCACGACGCGGACTTCGACCTTGCTCTCCGCCTGGCTCATCAGCGCGGCATGGGAGCTGTTGGCCGCCTCGTCGATCGCCACGCCGAGCCAGCCAAGCCTGTCGCAAATCGCTTTGCGGGCCGGAGCCGAGTGCTCGCCGATGCCGCCGGTGAACACCAGGCATTCGAACCCGCCCAGCGTGTTGGCGAGGGCGGCAATCTCCCTGGCGGCGCGGAAGGCGAAAAGCTCCACCGCTTCGCGCGCCCGGCGGTCGTCGCTGGCTTCCAGCGTGCGCATGTCGCCGGAAATGCCGGACACGCCGAGCAGGCCGGATTCCTCGTAGAGCATGTCTTGCAGCGCCTCTCCCGAAATCCCTCTTTCCAATAGCAGGTACAAAAGCACGCCCGGATCGATGGCGCCGCAGCGTGTGCCCATGACCAGGCCGTCAAGCGCCGAAAAGCCCATCGTCGTATCGACGCTTCGCCCGTCGCGCATGGCGCACAGGCTCGCCCCGTTGCCGAGATGGGCGACGATGGTTCTTTTCGCCGCCAGATCGGGCGATATCTGCTTGAGCCGGCCGGCGACATATTCGTAGGAAAGCCCGTGAAAGCCGTAGCGGTGGATGCCGTCTGCCTCATAGTGGCGCGGCAGCGCGAAACGGCTGACCAGAGGCTCGATGGTCCGATGGAAGGCCGTGTCGAAGCATCCGACCTGCGGCAGGTCGGGCCGCAACGCGGCAAGCGCCCGGATCGGCGCGAGGCTGCGCGGCTGGTGCAGTGGCGCAAGCGGCGTCAGCCTGTCGAGAGCCTCGATAATTGTCGGCATCAGGCGGACAGGTTCGACGAACTCGCGTCCGCCATGGACGATGCGATGTCCGGCGGCGATCAGTTTCCTTCCGCCAAGTTCGTTCTCGATCCATTGCAGCATCTGGCCGATGCCCATGTCGCGTGATGCGTCTGCGGCAAGTGGCCGATCGCACTGCAGCTCCCCATCGGCGGCTTTCGCGGTCAGCCTTGGCGCATCGCCCAGATCCAGTGAACCGCGCGAGGCAAGATCCAGCTCGGCGGACGCTGCAAGATCGTAAAGTCGGAACTTGATGCTCGACGAGCCGGCATTCAACGCAAGGATCGATCGTCGCATCAATCGCCGGCCCTCGTCGCGCTGTCCTGTGGCCAGGACCATTTCTGGATCTCGGGCATGTCCTCGCCATGTTCGCGGACATAGGCCGTGTGCTCAGCCAATTTCCCATGCAGCGCCGCGGCAAGATCCTTCGCCCGCTCGGCCAGCCCCGGCACGCGCGCGATCGCGGCGAGCGCCAGATGATAGCGGTCGAGCTGGTTGAGCACCACCATATCGAACGGCGTCGTCGTCGTGCCTTCCTCGCGAAAGCCATGCACATGCATGTTGTCGTGGTTGGCGCGCCGGTAGGTCAGGCGGTGAATGAGATAGGGGTAGCCGTGATAGGCGAAGATGACCGGCTTGGCCTTGGTGAACAGCGCGTCGAATCTGTCGTCGGCAAAGCCATGCGGATGCTCGGAATTCGACTGCAAAATCATCAGGTCGACGACATTGACGACGCGGATCTGCAGGTCCGGAATGCCTGAGCGCAGGATGTCGGCTGCGGCAAGCGTCTCCAGCGTCGGCACGTCGCCGGCGCAAGCGAGAACCACATCCGGATCTTCGCCCTTGGCAACCGTCCCGGCCCATTCCCAGATGCCGGCACCGGCCTTGCAGTGCGCTTCCGCGTCTTCGGCGGACAGCCATTGCGGCGCCGGCTGCTTGCCGGCGACGATGACGTTGATGCGGTTGTAGGTTTTCAGGCAATGGTCGGTGATCCACAGCAGCGTGTTGGCGTCGGGCGGGAAATAGAGCCTGACCGTGTCGGCCTTCTTGTTGGCGACGAAATCGGCAAAGCCCGGGTCCTGATGGCTGAAACCATTGTGATCCTGCCGCCAGACATGCGAGGTCAGCAGGTAGTTGAGCGAGGCGACCGGCTTGCGCCAGGCAAGTTCGCCGGAGGTCTTCAGCCATTTGGCGTGCTGGTTGACCATGGAATCGACAATGTGGACGAACGCCTCGTAGCACGAGAACAGGCCATGGCGGCCGGTCAGCAGATAGCCCTCCAGCCAGCCTTGGCAAAGATGTTCACTGAGCACTTCCATGACGCGGCCGTCACGGGAAAGATGGACGTCGTAGGGCTCGATCCGCTCCATCCAGACGCGGTCCGTAACCTCGAACACGTCGTCGAGGCGGTTGGAGGATGTCTCGTCCGGTCCCATCAGCCGGAAATTCCTGGCCTCGGCGTTCAAGCGGACCACGTCGCGAAGATAGCTTCCGACCGTGCGCGTCGCCTCTCCCACAGTGCCGCCCGGACGCGGTACGTCGAGCGCCAGGCCTTTCCAGTCGGGAAGCACGAGGTCCTGTTTCAGCAGGCCGCCATTGGCGTAGGGGATTGCGCCCATGCGTCGTGACCCCGTAGGTGCCAGCGCCGCGAGCTCCGCCAGGAGATGGCCGCCTTTATCGAACAGTTTTTCCGGCTCGTAACTGCGCATCCAGTCTTCGAGGATCTGGCGGTGCGCCGCATCGCCGCGTGCGTTCGATACCGGTACCTGGTGCGAACGCCAGAAATCCTCGACCTTCTTACCGTCGACCTCTTTCGGCCCAGTCCAGCCCTTTGGGCTGCGCAGCACGATCATCGGCCACAGCGGCCGCTCTCCCTTCCAGCCCGCGGCTCGTGCAGGCTCCTGGATGGAGTGGATCCGGTCGAGCACGGTATCGAGCGTGCGGGCCATCTCCCGATGCATCGCAGCAGGTTCATGACCTTCGACGAAGAAGGTTTCGTAGCCATAGCCGAGGAACAGGCTGCGCAACGCCTCGTCTTCCATGCGGCCGAGGATCGTCGGGCTGGCGATCTTGTAGCCATTGAGATGCAGGATCGGCAGGACGGCGCCGTCGGATGCCGGGTTCAGGAACTTGTTGGAATGCCAGGCCGCGGCGAGCGGACCGGTCTCGGCTTCGCCGTCGCCGACGACGCAGGCGACCACAAGGTTCGGATTGTCGAAGGCGGCGCCGAAGGCATGGACCAGTGCATAACCGAGCTCTCCGCCTTCGTGGATCGAGCCGGGCGTCTCCGGAGCCGCGTGGCTCGGCACTCCGCCGGGAAACGAGAACTGCCGGAACAGCTTTCGCAAGCCGTCTTCGTCCTTGCCGACCTCGGGATAGATCTCGCTGTAGGTCCCCTCGAGCCAGGTGTTCGCGACCATTGCCGGGCCGCCGTGACCCGGACCGCAGATGAACAGAACATCGAGACCACGTTCACGGATGATCCGGTTCAGATGCACATAGATGAAATTGAGGCCGGGTGTCGTGCCCCAATGGCCGAGCAGCCGCGGCTTGATGTGCTCGGGCAGCAAAGGCTCGCGCAAGAGCGGATTGTCGAGCAGATAGATCTGGCCAACCGAAATGTAGTTCGCGGCGCGCCAGTAGCGGTCCATCACATCGATCTGGTCAAGGCCGGTTGTTTGCGCAGTGGTGCGGGCCTCGTCGTTCATGGAAATGCCTCCGGAATACCCTCGTCCGTCGTTATCTGGGGTGGCGTCGCGCCGGAGAAAGGATTTGCCTCGAAATAAGTTTGGGCGGCCGCCAGCGCCGCTTGCCGATCCTGCAACCTGGCGAGCCCGACAAAAGCGGGTCGGTCTTTGGGGAACTTCGGGGCTTGCCAACGGTTAGGAAGGTGCACCGCATTGTATGAATCCAGGCGGACTGCCGAGGCCCTGGGACATGGACCGGCCAAAAGTGCCGTTTGAGCAGCTTGGGCGATTGTGGCGGAGGCCCATAGGAGGAGCAGAAAAATGCTCGATCTCTCCCATGCCCGCAACCAAATGGTCGACATTCACTTAAGCCGCCGTGGCATTCGCGACCGCAATGTCCTTCAGGCGATGCGCGAGGTGCCGCGCGAGGCTTTCGTCGAGCCTGGTTTTGAAGAATTTGCCTATGAGGACGGGCCGCTGCCGATCGCCGAAGGTCAGACGATATCGCAGCCCTACATCGTTGCGTTGATGATCGAAATGGCGGAGATCGGAGCCGGTGACCACGTCCTCGAGGTTGGCACCGGCTCGGGCTATGCGGCTGCCGTAATGAGCCGGATCGTCGAACGCGTCTACACGATCGAGCGCCACGCCGCGTTGGCTGAAACGGCAAGGCAGCGGTTTAAAAAGCTTGGCTACGACAATATCGAAGTCCGCACCGGCGACGGCACCAAGGGCTGGCCCGAGGCGGCACCCTTCGATGCGATCCTGGTTGCGGCCGCCGGGCCCGGCGCACCGCTCGCCCTGCAAGAACAGCTCGACGTCGCCGGCCGGCTTATCATCCCGGTCGGCGACGAATTCGACTCGCAGCGCCTGCTCAAAGTCACCCGGACTGGCGCAGCAACTTACACCGAGGAGGATTTCGGCGGCGTGCGGTTTGTTCCACTGATCGGCGAGCAAGGCTGGGGCGAGCCAGGCAGCGACAGCCAAATAGCGGCCGATCTTCCGCACCGGCATCAGCGCAGAAGCAGCCTGCCGCAGATGATAGCGACCGCCGCCGAACCGCTTCCGGATTTCGACGATCCCGCCTTCGGTGCGCTGTTCGACCGGTTTGCCGACCGCCGCGTCGTCTTGCTCGGCGAAGCCAGCCACGGCACGTCGGAGTTCTACCGCGCGCGCGCCGCGATCACTCGCAGGCTGATCGAGAAGCATGGCTTCACCATCGTCGCGGTCGAGGCCGACTGGCCCGATGCCGCGGCGATCGACCGCTACGTCCGTCACCGGCCACCGCGGCCGGGCGCCGATCCGCCGTTCCAGCGCTTTCCCACCTGGATGTGGCGCAACACCGACGTCGCGGCGTTCGTCGACTGGATGCGAGAGCATAATGAGCGGATCAGGATATCCTCCCGGCGGGCCGGGTTCTATGGCCTCGACATCTACAATATGGGCGGGTCGATCGCGGCGGTCTTGCAATATCTCGACCGGATCGATCCGCAGGCGGCAAGGATCGCACGCGAGCGCTATGGCTGCCTGACGCCGTGGCAGAACGACCCGGCCACCTATGGCCGTGTCGCACTCACCTCCGGCTACCAGAAATGCGAGAAGGCCGTGCTCGAGCAATGCCGGGAACTGCTTTCCAGAGAGCTCGACTACGCGCAGCAGGACGGCATCGATTTCCTCGACGCCACCCAAAACGCCCGCCTGGTCGCCTCCGCCGAACGCTATTACCGCACCATGTATTACGGCGGCGCGCAGTCCTGGAACCTGCGCGACACCCACATGTTCGAAACACTGGAGCACCTGCTGCAGGCCCGCGGCCCGGCCGCCAAGGCGGTGGTGTGGGCACATAATTCCCATATCGGCGATGCCCGCTATACCGAGATGGGGATCGTCAGGGACGAAGTGAACATCGGCCAGCTCTGCCGCCAGCGTTTTGGCGACGAGGTTGCCTTGATTGGGCTCAGCACGCATTCCGGGACGGTGGCCGCCGCCACCGACTGGGACGGCGACATGGAAGTGAAACCGGTTCGTCCTTCCCACAACGACAGCTATGAGCGGCTTTGCCATGACAGCGGCGTCTCGCCTTTCCTGCTCGATTTCGAGCGCGACGACACGCTGCGCCAACGGCTTCTGGAGCGCCGGCTGGAACGCTTTATCGGCGTTATCTACCGGCCGGAGACCGAGTTGCACAGCCACTATGCGGATGCCTCGCTCGCCCGCCAGTTCGATGCTTTCGTCTGGTTCGATGAAACCAGTGCCGTGACGCCGCTTGGGCCGGAACATGCGGGGACAGGCCTTCCCGAGACCTATCCTTTCGGGCTGTAGCGAATTTGGACCCTGGGGGAAGCGGAAAATCGAAAGAAGGACGTCACCAATGGCCGGAAAGAAGACTCATGAGCAGCAATTGCGCATCATCGAAGAGCGCGAGAACACGAAAAACGCTGGCAAGGATTTCGACGCGGAAGCGGATTTGAAAAAGACCAGGCAAGAGCGCGAGGCGTTCCGGCGCGGTGCCGAGCTCAGATCGGACCCCAAGGACTATGCCGATCCCGACGACCGCAACATCATCCGCGGCGAGCACCAGGAAAGCGCCCACAACAAGCATCGCGCCGACCGCTGAAACGGCGGGATCGCTTAACGTTAAGACAGTATGGCGCCGGTTCCCGTTCCCCGATCTGACGGATGCAGCGTTCGTGGCCGCAAATTGGCGGACGAGGGCGCCGTCTTGATCCCCTCGGCGCTATTCAGCAAAAAATGTCGCGGCGACAGCAATTGAGACGAGGCTCAGCATCGCCAGGCCTGCCCTGGCGACATGCGAAGTCTCCCAGACGTTGCGCAAATCTCTCCAGTCGCCGGTCTGCTTTCGAGAAAACATTGAAAAAAACGTCGCGGCTGATTGCGGCATGGCAACGTCTTGCACCCAGAAACTATTGACGGGATGCGTGACCAACCAATAGGTCGCATGTTCCGCCAGCAGGAAGACAAGCGCCGCCAAGGTCCACCAGAATCGAGCGCTTGGATAAGGCGTCAGGTAGAGCAGGATGGCGAGTGCAATGATGCCGCCGATCTCGGCAAACCCGCCGATCGTGAAGCCGGGATAGTAGATCGCCTGCACTGATTTGTAGGTAGCCTCCTTGAGGCGCAACTTGCCCGGCAACTCCAAAGCGTGCGCAAGCGACAGCGCCATCGTGACAGCGACCAGAAGAAGGGCGGCGATCATCAATACGCGCATGTTCCTGCTCCCTGACCACAGCGTGGTTGGTGATCCGGTAAAGGCGACGCCACCCGACTTCCCTGCAGGCCGGTTCGGTCATTCCCCGATCTGGCTGGTCGACCGTTCGTGGAGTGTGGCGCCGGTCTGCGCGTCGACCGCGACCATGCTGACCTCGTAGCCCCAGAGCTTGCGGATATGGCGCAGCGTGGCGTCACGGCTGCCGCCTTCCAGCACGATGCCGTCCTTGACCTTGTGCTGCAGGCGCAGATGCCGGTCGCCGAGCAGGTCCACGTCCACCACCTGGATGTCCGGCCGGCTGGCGCCGATGTCGTAGCTGTGGGCGAGTGCGGCGCGGACGCTCTCGTAGCCGCGCTCATTGTGTATCGAGGCGACTTCGTAATGCGGGTCGTTGGCGGCATCGGCAAGGACAAAGAACCGCCATTTCCGTATCAGGGTAGGGCTCAGATACTGGCGGATGAAGGACTCGTCGCGATGGTTGGCCCAGGCGTCCAGCAAGGTCTGGCGCCAGTCGCCATTGCCGGCGATATCGGGAAACCAGTCGCGGTCCTCAGCCGTCGGCGCGGTCGAGATGCGCTGGATGTCCTGCATCATGTCGAGACCCAGCGCGTAAGGATTGATACCGGAAAAGCGCGGATCGTCGAACCCTGGCTGGAAGATCACGTTCGAATGGTTGCGCAGGATTTCCAGCATGGCACCTTCGCCGATCAGGCCGCGGTCGAACAAAAGGTTCATCAGCGTGTAATGCACGAAGGTGGCGCAGCCCTCGTTCATCACCTGCGTTTGCCGCTGGGGATAGAAATACTGCGCGATCACGCGGACGATCCGGATGACCTCACGCTGCCACGGTTCCAGGATCAGGCTGTTCTTCTCCAGGAAATAAAGCAGGTTCTCCTCGGGCAGCTTGAGCGATTTCTTGCGCTCCGTCATGGTATCCGTTTCGCGGACCTTGGTGCCGTCCTTGGAAGGCGGCAGCGTGCGCCACAGATCGTTGTAGGAACGTTCCTCGTATTCCAGGCGCTCGCGAATCCCCTCGCGCTGCTTTTCCGACGACAGCTTCGGCGGCCGGTGATATCTGAACACGCCCTGTTCCATCAGCGCATGTGCGGCATCGAGGATCTCTTCCACCGCATCGACGCCGTGCCGCTCTTCGCAGCGGGCAATATAGCCCTTGGCAAAGTCGAGATAGCTGAGGATGGCGCCGGCGTCCGTCCACTGCCGGAAAAGATAATTGTTCTTGAAGAAATGGTTATGGCCGAGCGCCGCGTGCGCCGTCACCAGCGCCTGCAGGGCCATGGTGTTTTCCTCCATCAGATAGACGATGCAGGGATTGGAATTGATGACGAGTTCGTAGGCCAGCCCTCGCCCACCTTTGCGGTAGAGCAATTCCTGGTAGAGGTAGTGCTTGCCGAACGACCAATGCCGGTACATCAGCGGCATGCCGACAGAGGAATAGGCGTCGAGCATCTGTTCGGACGAGATGATCTCCATCTGCACCGGATAGACGTCGAGGTGGAGCTCTTCGGTGGCGACCGCCTCGATGGTCTCGTAGGCGCGCGACAGCGTCCTGAAATCCCAGTCGGAACCGGAAAACAGCAACCCGGATTTGCTCGCCATCAGCCCCCTCTTTCACCGCTCTTTTGATAACCCGGCTGTCTGGCGAAGAGTTGGCGGAAAACCGGGTAGATGTCGGCCGCCGTGGCGATGCGGCTCATCTGGAAGTTCGACCATCTCAGCTTGACCGCACTGTAGGCACGCCACAGCGACGTGCCGTTGTCGGTAGCGCCGAAGATGTGGCTCTCACGCTCGTCGAGGATCTCGACATAGGCAAAATACTGGCAAAGCCGCATGATCTGTTCGTCGAGAAGGGCGATGCAGCGCTCGGAATCGGTGACGAAATTGTCGCCGTCCGAGGCCTGGGCGACATAGATGTTCCATTCGCGGCTGGGATAGCGTTGCTCGACGATGCGGTGCATCTCCTCGAGCGCCGTGGAAACCACCGTGCCGCCGCTCTGGGTGTTGTAGAAGAAGGTTTCCTCGTCCACCTCCTGCGCCTCGTGCGTGTGGCGGATGAAGACGACCTCGGTCCGGTCATAGCGCCGCTTCAGGAACAGGTGCAGCAGCACGAAGAAGCGCTTGGCCAGATCCTTCTCGCGTTCGCCCATCGAACCGGACACGTCCATCAGGCAGAACATCACCGCATTGGCGTTCGGCACCGGCTGGGCGTCGAAGCGGTTGAAGCGGATATCGACCGGATCGACAAAGGCGATCCGCTTGCGGCGGCGCTCCAGCCGCTCAAGCTCTTCCTGCAGCGCCACGATGCGCTGCCGCATCTCGGCGTTTTGCGGCTTGGCCTGCAGCGTCGCGATCTCCTGCGCGATTGCGTCGAGTTCCTCCTGCTTGGGGCGCCTGAGCGCTATGCGGCGGCCATGGCTGTTACGCATCGTGCGCCCGACATTGATGTTGGTCGGCGAGCCGGTCGCGGCGAAGCCGGCCCGGCGCGGCTTGAAGGCGAGGATCTCCTTGAGGTTGAGCTTGACCATATCAGGCAGTTCGAGGTCTTCGAAGAAGAGGTCGAGCACCTCTTCGCGCGACAGCACGAAACGGAAATCATCCTCGGATTCGGTTCTCCCCGGGGCGGATCCCATGCCGCCGCCCTGGCCGGGTTTAGGCAGCCGGTCGCCAGGGGCAAAATGCTTGTTGCCGGGCAGGACGTGCTGGTGGCTGCCGCTGTTCCGGGCATCGTTGAAGCTCGGCTCGCCGGTGCCTCGCGCCGGCATCGAAACGGCATGCTCGGCGTCCACGTCGGCGATCTTGCCGGTGCGGATCTGATCGCGGATGGTGCGCTTCAACTCTTCGCGCGCCCGCCGCAGGAAACGCTGCCGGTTGCCGAGGCTTTTGTCCTTCGGGTTCAGTCGGCGATCGATGAAGATCGGCATATGTTACCCCGGGCTGGCTTCAACCCGCCTTGTTCACCCGCATGTACCAGTCCACCAGCCGGCGGACCTGGCGCTCGGTGTAACCGCGCTGGATCATCCGCTGCACGAATTCGGTATGCCGCTTCTCCGTCACGCTGTCCTGCTTGGAGCCGAAGCTGATCACCGGCAGCAGATCTTCGACCTGCCCGAACATCCGCTTCTCGATGACTTCGCGCAGCTTTTCATAGCTTGTCCATGACGGGTTACGGCCGTGGTTTCTGGCCCGCGCGCGCAGCGTGAACTTCACCACTTCGTTGCGGAAGTCCTTGGGATTGGCGATGCCGGCCGGCTTTTCGACCTGCGACAGTTCGTTGTCCAAAACCTCGCGATTGAGGATCTGGCCGGTATCGGTATCCTTGAAGTCCTGATCCTCGATCCAGGCATCGGCATAGGCGATGTAGCGGTCGAACAGGTTCTGGCCGTATTCGCTGTAGGATTCCAGATAGGCCTTCTGGATCTCGTGGCCGATGAACTCGGCATAACGGGTGGCGAGCTCCGACTTTATGAAATCGAGATAGTCCGCCTCGGTTTCCTTCGGGAACTGCTCGCGCTTGATCGCCTCTTCCAGGATGTACATCAGATGCACCGGATCGGCGGCGACCTCTTCGGTGTCGTAGTTGAAGGTCTGCGACAGGATTTTGAAGGCGAAGCGGGTGCTGACGCCGGTCATGCCTTCATCGACACCGGCCGCGTTTCGGTACTCCTGGACCGACTTCGCCTTGGGATCGGTTTCCTTGAGGTTCTCGCCGTCATAGACGCGCATCTTGGTGTAGAGCGGCGAATTGTCGTGTTCGGCCAGGCGGGTCGAAACGGTGAACCGGCTGAGGATATCGAGCACTTCCGGAGCGCAGGGGCTGGAGGCCAATTCGCTTTCGCGCAACAGCTTCTCGTAGATCTGCCGCTCTTCCGTGACCCGCAGGCAATACGGCACCTTGACCACCAGGATGCGGTCGAGGAACGCCTCGTTGTTCTTGTTGTTCTTGAACTGCAGCCATTCCGATTCGTTGGAATGGGCAACGATGATGCCCTGATAGGGGAAGGCGCCGAAATTCTCGGTGCCGTTGTAGCTGCCTTCCTGGGTCGCAGTCAGCAGCGGATGCAGCACCTTGATCGGCGCCTTGAACATCTCGACGAATTCGAGCAGTCCTTGCGTCGTCCGGTTCAGCCCGCCGCTGTAGGAATAGGCGTCCGGATCGGACTGGCTGAAGTTTTCCAGCTGCCTGATGTCGACCTTGCCGACCAGGGCCGAAACGTCTTGGTTGTTCTCGTCGCCCGGCTCGGTCTTGGCGA
Source organism: Mesorhizobium sp. M0960 (assembly GCF_040319055.1). NCBI lineage: Bacteria > Pseudomonadati > Pseudomonadota > Alphaproteobacteria > Hyphomicrobiales > Phyllobacteriaceae > Mesorhizobium > Mesorhizobium sp. M0960. Next base: position 64,559 of record NZ_JAMYNN010000008.1, read on the forward strand.
TGCCGATCTGGCGCAGCCTGGACGGCATCAGCTTGACGACGCTGAATTTGGAGATGTCGCCGGACAATTCGTCGAGGCGCTTGGCCGCCCAGGGCGAGATCAGGCCGTTCAGCCGCCGCCGGGCGATGCCGTATTTGTCCTCCAAAAGGTCGCCCATGCGGTCGGGGTCGAACAGCCCGAGTGGCGATTCGAAGACCGGGCTGACCTGGCCGCCGACCTTCAGCGTATAGATCGGACGCTGCTCCATCAGCCTTTTCAACTGCTCCGCAAGCGAGGACTTGCCGCCGCCGACCGGGCCAAGGAGATAGAGGATCTGCTTGCGTTCCTCGAGCCCTTGCGAGGCATAGCGGAAATAACCGGCGATACGCTCGATCGTATCCTCCATGCCGTAAAAGTCGGCGAAGGTCGGATAGATCTTGATCGTCCGGTTCGAAAAAATACGGCCGAGCCGCTCATCCTTGCTGGTATCGACAAAGGTTGGCTCGCCGATCGCCTCGACCATCCGCTCGGGCGCCGAGGCGTACATCGACTTGTCCTCGCGGCAGGCAAGCAGATATTGCTGGAGGCTTATCTCCTCCTGCGCCGCATTCTTGTAAACCTCGGAAAACAGATCGAAGACGTCGGATTGATTCTCACGCATGGTATTCCTAGCCCCGGAGCCGGTGTGGCTGCACGTTTGTCTCTTGAACAACCAAATGTCGGAAAGCCCTTGTGGTTCCCTTCACTTTGCAGAGAGTGCCTGTGACCGAATGATAAGACTCTAGATAAGAGCATCCTGCATGCCGACAAGGCGTGGAACGTCCTGCTCGAGGCACAAAATCCTGAATCACGCCACGCGGTGCGGGCGACCTCCGACAAGACGGAGGAACGGTTCTGGTCCTTCCCGGTTGTGAGGGAAAGGAGACGGTTCGATGTTTGAGACTAGTTTGTGGTTGCTCGTTGTTGCAGGCGGTCCACTGCTGCTGGCAATCCTGATCGCCTACGCCCTGCTCACCCAGCGCCGTCGCGGCCCGGCGGAGCGCAGGGAAAGCGAGCGCGCGACCGAGCGCCTGTACCAGGAAAAGAAGGACTGACCGACGGGATCGCAGCTCAGCTGCGGGCAACCGCCAGCCCGGCCACTTTTTCGGCGCGCAGCAGCATGCCGAACAGGTCACGCGGCTCATCGGGATCGGCCAGAAGGTCTAGTTCCTCGTAAAGGCCGGTCCGCTGAAGCTGATCGCGGACGTAGCGTAGCGCGGAAAAATCCTCGATCGCAAAGCCGACGGAATCAAACAGCGTGATCTGTCCGGCGTCCGTCCGGCCTGCTGCCTTTCCTGTCATCACCTGCCACAATTCGGTGATCGGATGGTCCGCATCGAGCTGCTGGCTCTCGCCTTCGATGCGCGTCTGCGGCGGATATTCGACGAAAATATCCGAGCGCAGCAGAATGTCGCGATGCAGCTCGGTCTTGCCCGGGCAGTCGCCGCCGACCGCGTTGATGTGCACGCCGGACCCGACCATGTTGTCGGTCAGGATTGTTGCCGATCGCTTGTCGGCGGTTACCGTGGTGATGATCTGTGCACCTTCAACGGCCTCCTGCGCCGACGCGCAGAGCTTGATGTCGAAACCCATGCCGGCAAGGTTCTTCATGCATTTGGTCGAGGCCGCCGGGTCGATATCGTAGAGGCGCAGCCTGTCGACGCCAAGCAGCGCCTTGAACGCAATAGCCTGAAATTCCGATTGCGCGCCGTTGCCGATGATCGCCATGCATCTGGCGGCCCCGGGAGCGAGGTATTTCGCCGCGACCGCCGAGCTGGCCGCCGTTCGCAGGGCAGTCAGGATGGTCATTTCCGAAAGCAGCATCGGATAGCCGTTGCCGACATCGGCAAGCACGCCGAAAGCGGTCACGGTCTGGCGGCCGTCACGCGTGTTCTTCGGATGCCCGTTGACGTATTTGAAGCCGTAAAGCTGCCCGTCGCTGGTCGGCATCAGCTCGATGACGCCGTCAATGCTGTGCGAGGCGACGCGCGGCGTCTTGTCGAACAGCTCCCAACGCCTGAAATCCTCTTCGATATAGGCGGCAAGCTCGACCAGGAAGCGCTCGATGCCGATGGCAAGCACCAGCTTCATCATGCGGTCGACGCTGACGAACGGAACGATGTTCAAATTGACGGTCATGGCTCAGAACCCCCTCGTCGGGCGATCCATGATCCGCCGGCCCATCAGGCTTGCGGTCAGGTCGACCAAAAGCGTGGCGGTGCGGCCGCGCTCGTCGAGAAAGGGGTTGAGTTCGACCAGGTCGAGACTGGTGACGAGCCCGCTGTCATGCAGCATTTCCATCGCCAGATGCGCCTCGCGGAAGGTGGCGCCGCCGGGAACGGTGGTGCCCACCGCCGGCGCGATCGACGGATCGAGAAAATCGACATCGAGGCTGACATGGAGCATGCCGTTGGCGGCGCTCACCCGTTCGAGAAAGGCGCGAAGCAGTTGCGCGATGCCGTGCTCGTCGATCGAACGCATGTCGTGGACCGTCACGCCGGCTCTGCGCAACGCATCCCGTTCCGCCAGGTCCACGCTGCGGATTCCCAGCGCGCATATGCGAGCCGGGTCCACCTGCGCCGCGAGGCGGGGGAAATAGCCCTCGAAGCCGGGCTGCCCGCTGGCATAGGCCAGCGGCACGCCATGCAGATTGCCGCTGGTCGTCGTGTCGAGCGTATGAAAATCGGGGTGGGCGTCGAGCCACAGCACGAAGAGCGGCCGGCCGGCATTCGCTGCCCGGCGGGCAATGCCGGCGAGCGTGCCGGCCGAAATGCTGTGGTCGCCGCCGAGAAAGATCGGCATTGCGTCGGCGCTCGCAGCATAGGCGGTTTCGCTGATCGCTGCCGTCCAGGCGGCGATTTCCGGCAGCGCCTTCACCACCGCGTTGCCGTGTACGACAGGGCGCATGTCGGCAGGGACAATCGTTCCGAGGTCGGTCAGCGTATGGCCAAGCTCGGTCAGCGCGCCGGCCAGACCGGCCGTGCGCAGCGCGCTCGGCCCCATCTCGCAGCCCATCCGGCCAGAGCCGGCCTGGATCGGTGCTCCCACGATCACGCAGTGCATTCTCGTACCCCACCAAATTACGATGCCTTTAGTGAACCCCGCATCGCTGGCAGAATGAACATATCAAATTGGCAAATTTGTTGAAGTGCCTTATCATAGTGGCAGCATCTACTTCCGTTGTGAGCAATCATGGACCGGCTCGACGAGCAGATCATCACCTCTTTGCGGCATGACGCCCGGCGCAGCATTTCCGACCTTGCCGTTAGCCTGGGTGTCTCCCGGGCAACGGTAAGGTCCCGGATCGAGCGACTTGAAAGAGACGGCGTCATCGTCGGCTACACCGTCATTCTACGCGCCGACGCAGTCGATCAGCGGGTGCGTGGCATCATGATGATCGAAATCGAAGGCCATGCCGCAGATCGCGTCATCCGGGCGCTGGGCGGCTTCTCCGAGGTCTCGACGATCCACACCACCAATGGCCGTTGGGATCTGGTGATAGAACTCGGAACCCAGACGCTGAGCGAGTTCGATGCGGTGCTGAGACGTATCCGCCTGATCCCCGGAATTACCGGCAGCGAAACAAGCCTGCACCTGGCAACGCCGCGCACCACCAAAGCGCGGCTGTGACCTTCGCCCGTGACCTGTAGCGGTAACGAAGCTACGGAACCTTCAATTGCCGCCGCGGTTAGAGCAATTCCAGGAAAAGCGTGGAACGATTTTCCGTTCGGAATTGCGTCAAAACAAAAAGATTGAGCGGTTCGGCGTTTCCGCGAAACCGTTCCAAGCCCACACAGCCTTCTTCGAGGGAGAACAAGCATGGCTCACGCCCAGCAAGAACTCGTCGAATTCGTTATCAGCAAAGCCTTCAATCCGGTCATGCGGGCCAAACCCGACGGAAAATCCGATGCCGAGCGCAAGATGCTCGAACATGTTCAGCAGGCCACGAAGACCGAGATCGAGCGCTATCGCCGTTACGGCTCGGCTGAGGAGGTCGCGACCAATTTCAAGCGCGACCTGAATTCCGACGCTGCCAAAAAGTTGCACGCCCAGCTGCGACGCCTGCATCTGCCGACGATCGAGGACATTCGCGACGACTTCGAGGACAAGGCCCGCGCGTTAGGCGTCAAGGCCTAGCCGTAGATCCGCGACCGGTCGTCCTCGGTGACGTCCGTCCGGTTGTCATCACAATCCGTCCTTGGTCGGAGGCCACCCTGACCGAACCGTCTCGGGGATGTTGTCCGACGTCAGCTCGCCCCGATTGAGCTTTTCAATCGCTTCACCGGCTTCGCTCTCATCGAGACCGGAAAGCGGCAACCCGCCGACCACGACGGCTTCGTCGCTCTCGCTGTCATAGACCTCCCAGAGGCCTTCCGGATCCTGTCGTTTGTCGTAGGGCATGGCCACTCCTCCAGGCAACGCCGCTATTGTACGGCCGCTACCCATTTCAGGGCCTGAGCCTTTTCGTCTTCCGGGAACACCCGCGCCTCGATTTGCGGAAACAGCGCGTCCGTCATTTCCGTGGCTGCCTTGATCCACTGCTTGTCGGAAATCACGGCGGCACGTTTGAAGCGGTGGAGCTCGCGGAGTTTGCTCAGCCCATACTGCAGGTCGCGCCGTAAGGCGCCAGCCGTCATGTCTTCGAAATCGGTAAGGTCAGTCAGGACGCCGATGTCCTTGTGGTCGCTCAGTTTCGCTTCGATGGCCGGGGTGATTTTTTCGTAGTCCTCCGCCGTCACAGTGCCGGCGACACGAAAGGCAGCGACGTTTTGGGGAGCGGAAATCATCTCGATCATTTTTTCCTCCGGTTTCTGAATGGCTGGCTGCCTGAAACAAACTCGGGCCATTCGCGGATGTTCCCTGCCAAAAGCGTGTTCACTTCGACCTAAAATGACGATCGGCTGGCTTCCTGACGGGTCCTCGGATCGCCTGCGTGACGACGGTATAACGCGTGATTTGGCCCTCCACGGGGTCCTCTCCGTGGAAGTGGATTTCTGCATCCAGCGGCATCTGCGCGGTGTTGCCGAATTGCTTGACCGCGCACGCATGCACGAGCTGTACGTCGGGGTCACGCATCATGGCCTCCATTGCCGCAAGCTCTGCCGTGCTGCTGCCGCCGATCCGCCAGCTGGCTTCCAGCACACCCGATCGCCAGATGCCCGAGGAATCGACACCTTGGCCGATGTCGTAGTTGCGCCTCGAGGCGAAGAATCCGGGATGGCCAAGCATCGCCGCGTCGTAGGTCCTCGCCTGCGCCACAGCCAAAGTCAGCGCCGGAGACAGCTGCAGCCTGTCGAGCGCTTCCCATCCGCCGCGCACGACGACCAGATCGGATCCGCCGTAAACGGGCTGTCCGGCATTGTCGGCGGTCATCCGCTGCACGCCATAATAGCTGACCGATGTTCCGTCGATCGCGGTTCTGCCAATGCTCAGCGTGACAATGTCGCGAAGCTCCGTTTCGAGAACAAGCCCGTATTCGCTTAGGTCGGAGGATGGATATCGTTCCAGCAGCCTTTCGATATCGGCGACCGTCGCGGCGGTGTGCTGGTCGCGGCCCCGCGAAGCGCGCGGTGGCTTGAACCGGACCAGCCCGAGCTGCAGCAGACGTTCCGCTGCGCGCAGCGCGTCATCGCGTGAAAATGCGGTGTAGCCGGGCAGTACGGCCGCGCCGACGGCGCTGCCGAAGCCGGCTGGCCAATCTTTTGGCCGTGCCGCCGACCCGTCCACCAGCTCGTGGGTTATGGCCTTGGTGGTTGCGAGGCGCCAGGGCACCACACCGCCGAAGAGGTCGTCGGGCCCGTTGATGCCCAGTTGGACCGCATCGGCGGCAAGCAGGCTGTCGTCCGGCACGAAATACAGCCCGCCGTTGTCACCGCCCCAGTCACGCAGGCCCTGGCGGAAGGAAAATCCCTTCAACGCCGCAATCGTGCGCGCGACGGCAGCGACGGTCTCCCATTCGTGGGCATAGATGGTCTCGCCGCCCGGCGCGGAGAACGCGACCACAACACCTTTTGCTCCGCCCGATTGTGTGCCGCTTAGCCCGGTCATGTCGCGCCGCCCTTCGTCCATTGCCGAGCCCATTGCCGTTATTCCGCGGCGATGCGTCCGAACCGAAAAACCCGCTTCCTCGGCGAATGTTCCGGGCAACGGCGCGCTATCCGGTTTGACCGAGTTGCGGCGATCGGAACATCGGCGGCTCATGGTTTTTATGCGGGAGCCTCAGACAGGGTGATGGATGTGCTCAAGGAGGCTGCGCCCCGCGCCCTGGGAGCGGCCGAGGTCGTCGACACATTCGAACGGGCTTGAGACCGAGCTGGCTGTCGCATGAACTGCGGCCAACGGCCGGAACTGTCACTAGCGGTTCATGTTCATGATCGCATTCGTCGGCATCAAATTGTGGTCGAGGTTGGCCATGATCCAGATCGAGCCGCCGATCACCAGGACGACGATCAGCACGCCGAAGGCAAGCGCCAGGGCGTTGTTGGTGTTGTCCGGCCCCGTCGTGATATGCAGGAAGAAGACGAGATGCACGCCCATCTGCGCGATCGCCAGCACAATCAGCGCCACCGGGATGCCCGGTGCCCATATAAGGTTGGTTCCGAGCAACCAGAACGAGGCGATGGTCAACAGCGTTGCCAGCCCGAGGCCGATCACATAGCCGCGTAACCCGGATCCGACCTCGGCGTCGCCGAGGTATTCGTCACCCGGCGCCGTATCGATGTCGTAGCGCTCCAGGCCATCGGTGTCGCGCCTTTGCGTATGGCGGTCGTCAGCATTGCTCATCGACTTGCTCCCAGGAGATAGACCACCGTGAACAGGGCGACCCAGATGATGTCGAGGGCGTGCCAGAACAGGCTGAAGCACATGAAACGCCGAAGAATATCGTCGCGGAATCCCTTGGCGAAGATCTGCGCCATCATCGTGAGCAGCCACAGCAGCCCCGCCGTCACGTGCAGGCCATGGCATCCCACCAGCGTGAAGAACGCCGACAGGAAGGCGCTGCGCGTCGGTCCGGCATCGCGGGCAATCATATGCGCGAACTCGCGCAGCTCGAGCAGGATGAAGCTGGCGCCGAGCACGAAAGTGACAGCCATCGCAACATAGAACCAGGAGCTTCGCCGCGCGGTCACGGCGAGGCTGGCGAGACCGCAGGTAAAGCTCGACAACAGCAGGGCCGCCGTCTCGATCGCGACGTTGCGCAGGTCGAACAGCTCGGCTCCGCTTGGTCCGCCCGCCGTCTTGCCCGCCAGCACGGCGTAGGCCGCAAAGAAGGCCGAGAACATCACGATGTCGCTCAGAAGGAAGATCCAGAAGCCGTAGCCGACGACGATCCGGATCGGTGCCGGTCCGCCGTCGCCATGGCCGGGGGCATGGCCGTGCCCGCGATGGCCGAGGTGGTAGGGGTCACGCTCTCGAACGTCGATCGCGGTCATGGCCTTGGCCCCGTATACGTGGCCAGCGCCTCGCGGCGGGCACTTCGGTTGGCGCGGTCGATCCGGGCGACTTCGGCGGCAGGAATGACGTATTCGGGTATGTCGCGCCACGCGAATACGACGAAGGTGGCGAAAGCACCGAGCGCGCCGAGCGCCACCATCCACCAGATGTGCCAGATGAGGGCGAAACCCATCACGGTCGCAAAGAAGGCGCAGATGAACCCGGTGGGACTGTTGCGCGGCATCTCGATCGGCTCGTATTCAGGCTCGTCGCGCAGCCGGTTTTGCTCGCGTGCCCGCTGCTTGATGCTCCAGTAGGGCTCTTCGCCCTCGACATGCGGAAGCGCGGCGAAGTTGAAGACCGGCGGCGGCGAGGGTGTGGCCCATTCCAACGAACGCCCGTCCCAGGGATCCCCGGTGACATCGCGAAGCGCCGCGCGCTGTCGGATGCTGACGACGAGCTGAATGACCTGGGCGACCACGCCGGCGGTGGTGATTAACATGCCGGCGCCGGCAACCAGCACCCAGGGATACCAGGCCGGCACGTCGAAATGCTGCATGCGGCGGGTCATGCCGAGCAGGCCGACGGTGTAGAGCGGCACGAAGGTGGCGTAGAAGCCGATCAGCGTCAGCCAGAAGGCCAGCTTGCCCCAGCCCTCGTGCAGCCGGAATCCGAATGCCTTGGGAAACCAGTAGGTATATCCCGCGAAGGCGCCGAACAGCACACCGCCGATGATGACGTTATGGAAATGCGCCACCAGGAACAGGCTGTTGTGGAGCAGGAAATCGGCCGGCGGCACGGCCAGCAACACGCCCGTCATGCCGCCGATGACGAACGTCACCATGAAGCCCAGCGACCACAGCATTGGCGTCGCGAAGCGGATGCGGCCGCCATACATAGTGAACATCCAGTTGTAGATCTTCACGCCGGTACCGACAGCGATAATGCTGGTGGCGATGCCGAACGCGGCGTTGACGTCGGCGCCGGCTCCCATGGTGAAGAAGTGGTGCAGCCACACCATGAAGGAGACGATGCAGATGAAGAGCGTCGCGGCCACCATCGAGCGGTAGCCGAACAGCGGCTTGCTGGAGAACGTGGAGATAACCTCCGAGAAGATGCCGAACGCCGGCAGGACGAGGATGTAGACCTCGGGATGGCCCCAGGCCCAGATCAGGTTCACGAACATCAGCATGTTGCCGCCGGCTTCATTGGTGAAGAAATGAAAGCCGAAATAGCGGTCGAGCGTCAGCATCGCGAGCGTCGCGGTGAGGACCGGGAACGCGGCGACGATGAGCAAGCTGGCGGCGAGTGAGGTCCAGCAGAACATCGACATCCTGAGGTAACTCATGCCGGGCGCCCGCATCTTCAGGATCGTGGTGACGAAATTGATGCCGGTGAGCAGCGTTCCGACGCCCGCTATCTGCACCGCCCACAGATAATAATCGACGCCGACGCCCGGCGAGTAGGCGGTCTCGCTGAGCGGCGGATAGGGCAGCCATCCGGTACGCGCGAATTCGCCGATCACCAGCGAGATGTTGACCAGCAGCGCACCGGTGGCGGTGAGCCAGAAACTCACCGAGTTGAGCGTCGGAAAGGCAACGTCGCGGACGCCGAGCTGCAGCGGCACGACCAGGTTCATCAGGCCGATGACGAACGGCATCGCCCCGAAAAAGATCATGATGGTGCCGTGGGCGGAAAAGACCTGGTTGAAGTGGTCGGGCGGCAGATAGCCGGGCGCCTGGAAGGCGAGGGCTTGCTGGGACCGCATCATGACGGCGTCGCTGAAGCCGCGCAGCAGCATCAGCAGCGCCAGCAGCGTGTACATGACGCCGATCCGCTTGTGATCGACGCTTGTGATCCATTCGCGCCACAGATAGGGGAAATGGCCGGCCAGGAAGACCCAGGCCAGCACGCCGAGGATTGCCAGGGCGACGACCGCCGAGGCGATCATCGGCAGAGGCTGATCGAACGGAATGACGTCCCAGCTCAATTTTCCGAGCATTGTCAGCCTCCTGTCTTGGGCGATACGCTCGGCTCGGGGCGACCGGCCTGGGGGCCGGGCGCGGGCGGAACGCCCTGCGTCGCGATTTCATGGAAAAGATCCGGCTCGACCGAGCGATAGGTCGAAGGCGGCACGTCCAGGCTCTGTCGGGCCAGTTCCTGGTAGCTGGCCTTGTCGAGTGCCTGTCCCTGGTTTCGCGCCGAATTGACGAACGCGTCGAAGTCGTCCACCGCGACAGCATGCAGCACGAATTGCATGCCTGGAAAGCCGTCGCCGCTGAAATGGGCCGACCGCCCATAGAATTCGCCCTGCTGGTCCGCCTGCAGGTGAAGCTGCGTCGTCATGCCGTTCATCGTGTAGATCATGCCGCCGAGCTGAGGCACGAAGAACGCGTTCATGACACTTGCCGAGGTAAGCGAGAAATGCACCGGCCTGCCCGCCGGCACCACGAGCTGGTTGATGCTCGCGACATTCTGCTCGGGGTAGATGAACAGCCATTTCCAGTCGAGCGAGACGACCTGCACCTCAAGCGGCTTTTGCTGGGAATCCAGCGGCTTCATTGGATCGAGGTCATGCGACCCGATCCAGATGATGCCGCTCAGAAACAGGATGACGAGGATAGGGATCGACCAGACCACCAGTTCGATGCGTCCGGAATAGGCCCATTCCGGCAGATACCGCGCTCTTGTGTTGGTTTCCCGGAACCACCAGGCAAAGCCGAGCGTCGCCACGATCGTCGGGATGACGATGGCCAGCATGATGGCAACCGAATTGAGCAGGATCGTCCGCTGCGCCGCCCCCACCGGCCCTTGTGGGTCGAGCACGCCGCCCTGGCAGCCGGCAAGCAGCCCGGCAAGAAGCATCGACGCGCCGATGCGGCCGGGACGGATGGCGGCACAGTTTCGAACGATCGCCCTCGGCAACATGAGATCTCGCCGTTTCCTGAAAACCGATTGGAACGTTGCAGGCAGCGTGGCTGCCAACCCCGAATGTGCGCGCCGGTGTGCTCCTGGCGACAGTTTCTTCACGCACGCGGCTCCGGCTGGCAGAACCACATGCCGTGGATGTCGTTAAGCGGGCAACCTGTCGAGAACCCCTCCAAATCCTAACAAACCAGCGGCAAATCCCACGCAACCAAAGCCAAATCTTAAGAAACCAGAAACAGTACCCAGATCGAAGTTATCGCCAGAAACGTGGCGAATGCCAAGGCGGTAAACCGGTTCATGGCCGCGCCCACAGTTGGGCCATTTCGTCCGCTCCCTGCGACTCGGCGCTGAATCCAGTGACGCTGCCCAATGATGCTGCTCAAGATGGTTGCGCCAACCGAACGTATGTTCGTCGCGAAAGTTCCAAAAAGCCAGACCCGTCGCAGCCTTTGGTTGCAGGCCGGCGACAATGCGATGCGCACCAGCGGCGGTTGGGCGGCTTCCCTGCCAAACGGAGCCGAGACTGGTTTTGCGTATGTAAAAATTACTTGTCTAGGTGAAAATAGTTGCTACTAATCGGCTGGGCAGTTCAGGGAGGAATTTCGGGCATGACAAGACTGCGCGGTCTCGCGTGGGATCACCGACGCTGCTGGGGTCCGCTCGACGCCAGCATCGGGCCGTATTGTGCCGCCAATCCCGGTCTTGAGATCGAATGGGACCGCCGCAGCCTCTACGAGTTCGGCGAGGGCGCGCTTGGTCCGGTGCTCGGCGCCTATGATCTTGTCGTGTTCGACCATCCGTTCATCGGCGATATTGCCGAAGGCGGGCTGATGGTGCCGTTCGATTTGTCGGCTGAGCAGCGCCGCGGCTTCGAACGGGATTCGGTCGGCGCATCCTGGCAATCCTACGCAAGGGACGGGCGCCAATGGGCGTTGCCGATCGATGCTGCCTGCCAGGTTGCCTCGTATCGCCCCGATCTCCTGGAGCGCTACGGGCCGCTGCCGCGCAGCCATGACGAGGTGCTGGAGCTCGGCCGGCGCGCCTTGAAGGACGGCAAATGGCTTGGGCTGCCGTTGGTGCCGACTGACGCCATGTGCCTGCTTTTGACGCTGGGCGAACCGCGGGAAGACGGCGACGAGTTCATTGCCAGGGAAAAAATCGAGCAGGCCGTTGGGCAATTGCGCCAGCTTGCGGCGCTGTCGCATCCGGACTCGCCGAAATGGAACCCGATCCGCTGCTACGATCATATGATCGCGCATGACGATGTGGTCTACGTGCCGTTCGCCTTCGGCTATGTGAACTATGCCTTCAAGGCAGACAGACCGTATCTGCGCTTCGCCGATGTGCCGACGCCGCGATCCGCCGGCGCCTTGCTCGGCGGCGCCGGCATCGGCGTCAGCACGCAATCGCAACACAAACAGGCAGCCATCGACTACGCGCTGTTTCTGTGCTCGCCCGGCTATCAGCGCGGCGACTATGTGAAATCCGGCGGACAGCCGGGGTCGCTGGCGGCGTGGCAGGATACCGAGGTCAACGCGCTCTCGGGCGGCTTCTTCGCCTCGACGCTGGCGACCATCGAAGCCTCCTATCTACGCCCGACCCATGCGGGCTTCATCAGCTTCTTCCGCCAATGCGCCCCTCATGCCGCGGCGGCCATCGCCGGCGAATTGCCGGCGGCGGAGCTCGCGGACCGGCTGAACCGGATCTATCGCGAGACCAGGCATGGCCAGCCGCAATGGAGCGTCGCGTAATGGCCGCCGATATTGCTCAGATCGTCGACGAGGGCGAAAGCGGCCGCAACGGCTACCGCGTGCCGGCGGTGGAGAAGGCGCTCGATATCCTGGAATTCATGGCTGCCAGCGGCGAGCCGCTGACCCAGACAGAGATCGCCACCGGAATGGGGCGCTCCATTCACGAGATCTACCGCATCCTGCTGCTGCTGGAGAAGCGCGGCTACATTTTCCGGACGCAATCGGACCGCTTCCGCCTGTCGCTGAAGCTATTCGAGCTGGCGCATATGCATCCGCCGGTAAACCGCCTGGTTGAATGCGCGCTGCCGGTAATGCGCGGCCTCGCCGCCAATGCCGATCAGAGCTGCCATCTGGTCGTGCGCGAAGGCGAGAGCGCGCTGGTCGTGCTGCAGATCGATTCGCCTTTGCCGATGCGTTATTCGGTTGCCCTCGGCTCACATTTCCCGATCCTCGAAACGAGCTCCGGCGCGGTGCTTCTGGCGCATTCGAGCCGCGCCGAGCGCGACCGCATCGTCGAACGGATCGTCGCTGCGGGCGAAGGCCAAGGCAGCCGGGCGGAAATCGAAGCGCGGCTGAACGACGTCGCAAGGCTCGGCTATGAAATGCGCGCCTCGCTGGCTGTCGAGGGCTGCACCAACATCTCGATGCCGGTGCGCGACCATACCGGCGCGGTCATTGCCGCGCTCACAGTCCCGTTCCTGCCGCAAAAGGCCGCCCGCTTCGATCGCAAGACCGTCTTCGAACGGACGAAGGCGGCGGCCGAGACGATATCGGCGGCGCTGGGCGCGGGCGAAGCTGCCAACTCTCCACGTGCCGACCCGGAACGGCGGGACTATCCGTTCAGCAACTGACAAGAAATACAGGGAGAAGAAACATGAACTGGTCCAAATCAATGCTGTTTGTCTCGGCGGCCGCGCTGGCTCTGAGCGCCGCCGCGGCACACGCCGAAAACATGCCGAAGCGCATCGGCTACGTCACCAACTACGCCACGCATGAATGGTATCAGAACGTTATCAAGGGCATGCAGTCCCGCGCCAAGGAACTCGGTATCGAACTCGAGGTGCAGGACGCCAATCTGGACGTTGCCAAGGAGGTCTCCGCCGCCGAAGATTTCATGGCCAAGGGCGTTGACGTCCTGATCATCACGCCCGTCAACGAGGAAGGCGTCGTGCCGCTGCTGCGCCAGGCGAAATCCAACAACGTTCCGGTCGTGCTCGAAGGCAATCCGGTCAAGGGCATGACCACCATGGTCGCGATCTGCGACTACGACACCGGCTACACCGCCGGCGTTGAAGCCGGCAAATACGCCAAGGAAAAGCTCGAAGGCAAAGCCAAGGTGATGAATGTCGGCCTGCCGCTGCTGTCCGCCACGGTGCTGCGTTCGCAGGGTTTCATGGACGGCCTCAAGACCATCGTCCCCGACGCGGTCATGGTCCACGACCTCGACGGCGGCGGCAATCCGGACCGCGCGCTCGAAGTCTCTTCGGCGGCACTTGCCAAGAACGCCGACATCAACATCATCTACGGCATCAACGATTCCTCGTCGCTCGGCGGCCTTCAGGCCTGGAAAGCGGCCGGCAAGTCGCAGGATGGCCTGTTGACGGTCGGCACCGGCGGCGAAGGCCTTGCCTTCATCAATGCCATGCAGAACGAGCCGTCCTATCGCATCGAAGCCGCGATGTTCCCGGAAAAGGAAGGCTACACCGCCATCGATGCAGCGGTTAAGCTCTTCAACGGCGAAGAGGTGCCGGAACACATCGTCAGCCCGACCGCGCCGATGAACGGCGACGACTGGAAGAAGTTCTACGACTACGACGGCACCACACGAACGATCAAATGGGATGCCGTCAATGCGCTTCAGCCACCGGAAAAATGCATGAAAACTTCCGCCGACCTGAAGAAGTAAGGATTCCGGGTAGCCCTTCCCACGCCGCGGGAAGGGCATCGGATCGGATGCAGGCGGCAAAACAGGTCAACCGCCCTGTTTTGGCCGGCAGTTTCCAAACGGCGACGGCACCCGATGCGGCCCGGAAATGAAATGGACATGAGCGAGCTTACGCAATCCTCCGCGCCAAGGCGTTTCATCGGCGGCCAGCTGCTGGGCAGCAGCCAACTGGTGCTCGGCGTGATCCTGGCCGTGCTCTGCATCGCCATCTCGATTGCGGCGCCGCAATTCTATTCCGAGGCCAACATCATCGCAATCCTGCGCCAATGCGCGCTGGTGCTGATCGTCGCCTCCGGCATGACGATGCTGATCATCACCGCTGAAGTCGACCTGTCGGTCGGTGCGTCGCTGGCCTTTGTCGGCTGCATCGGCATGGCCGTACTCAATTCAACGCACAGCCTGACGCTCGGCCTGCTGGCGGCGCTCGCCTTTTCCGGTGCGGTCGGCCTGTTCAACGGGCTGGTTGTCACCAGGCTCAAGGTGAACTCGCTGATAGCCACCATCGGCACCATGATGATGCTGCAGGGCGGCGTCTATCTGTTCACCCGCGAAGCGGTGCAGAACCACCACCGGCTTGCAAGATTCACCGATCTCGGCGCCGGCTATATCGGCGCGATCCCGCTGCCGGTGGTGATTGCCGCGCTGATTTTCGCCCTAGCCGCGGCAACGCTGCGCTTCACCACGCTCGGCCGTTATCTTTACGCGGTCGGCGCCAATGAGCGGGCGGTCCGCCTCTCCGGCGTGCGCTCGCAACGCCTGAAGCTGTTCGCCTTCGTCGTCACCGGCCTTTGCGTCGGCATTGCCGGCATGATCCTGTCGTCGCTGATGAATGCCGGCCAGCCGACCGCCGGCCGCGGCTACGAGCTGACTGTGATTGCCGCCGTCATCCTCGGCGGCACCAGCCTGCTTGGCGGCCGCGGCTCGCTGCTCGGCACGTTGCTGGGCGTGCTGGTGCTGAAGGTCATCGACAACGGCATCATCATCCTCGGCTGGAACCAGGACCTGCAGATGGTGGTGCCGGGCATCGTCATCATCCTGGCGACCTATCTCGACATCGTCCGGAACAGAGCCAATGTCGGTTGACTTCCTCCATCCCGGCAAAACCGCGGCCGTCGATAAAAGCGTGCCGGCGCTGGAGATGCGCGGCATCGGCAAGCGCTTTCCCGGCGTGATGGCGCTGGACAATGTCGATCTGACCCTGGAACCGGGCAAAATCCACGCCCTGATGGGCGAGAACGGGGCCGGCAAGTCAACGCTGATCAAGATCATGGCCGGGGTCTATGGCAAGGATGCCGGCACCGTCCGCCTGCGCGGCCGCGAGGCCGACATCAAGTCGCCGCACGACAGCCTGAAGGAAGGCATCAAGGTGGTGTTCCAGGAGATCGCGCTGATCGCCGAATTCAGCGTCGCCGAAAACATCTTCCTCGAAGGCTATCCGACCGGCAAAGGCGGCTCGATCGACTGGAAGAAGATCCGTGCCGATGCGGCCGCCTTGTTCAAGCGCATCGGCTTCAACGTCGACCCGGCGGCGCGCACGGGATCGCTGCCGGTCAGCCAGCAGCAAATGGTCGAGATCGCCCGCGCGCTCGCCCATGAAGCTCGCGTCGTGGTGATGGACGAGCCGACCTCCTCGCTGACGCCGAACGAGGTTTCGCTGCTGTTCACCGTCATCCGCCGGTTGGCCGCTCTCGGCATCGCGGTGCTCTATGTCAGCCACAAGCTCGACGAGGTCTTCGAGATCGCCGACACCGTTACCGTGCTGCGCGATGGCCGTCACGTCTCGACCAGGCCGATCGGCGAGCACACCAACGGCACGCTGATCCAGGACATGATCGGCCGGCGCATCGAGAACCTGTTCCCGCGCAAGCGCAGTGCGCCGGGCAGCAAGGTAGCGCTTTCCGTTGAAGGGCTCAGCACCGCCAAGAAACTGAAGGACGTATCGTTCGAGGCGCATGCCGGCGAGGTCCTCGGCTTCTTCGGCCTCATGGGGGCCGGCCGGACGGAGCTCGCCAAGGCCATCGTCGGTTACGACCCGATCACTTCCGGCGCCATTTCGGTCGATGGCAGCCGGCTGCTGCCGCACGACACCCACACCGGCGTCCGGCTCGGCATCGGACTGCTCACCGAGGATCGCAAGAGCGAAGGGCTGATGGGCGAGCTGCCGGTCTACCAGAATGCCAGCCTCGCCTCGCTCGGTGCCTTCGCCAGAATGGGCTTCGTCGACAAGGCCAGGGAACGCAAGGCGGTGCAGGACTATGTCGACCGTTTTCGCATCAGGACGCCCAGCCTGTTTCAGCAGGTCAAGAATCTGTCCGGCGGCAATCAGCAGAAAGTGCTGATCTCGCGCTGGCTGATGCGCGGTCTCAAGGTAATCGTCGTCGACGAGCCGACCCGCGGCATCGACGTCGGCGCCAAGTCGGAGATTTTCGCGCTCATCGACCGGCTCGCCGGCGAAGGCCTGGCGGTCGTCATGATGACGTCCGAAATGCCCGAACTGCTGGGCCTTGCCGACCGCGTCGCGGTGATGTGCGAAGGCCGCCTCACCGCGATCATGCCCCGCGACGAGGCCACGCAGGAGAACATCCTCAATGCGGCGATCGGCTAAGATGATGACGCTTCGCAAAGGGAGCAAGCGATGAGCCTTGCAGCCAGCCACTCCACCAAAGCCGGCCCGTCCATGCTGGCACGGCTGCTGGCGCGGCAGGAGCTCGCCCTGCTGCTTTGCCTGATCCTGGTGATTGCGTTCTTTTCCCTGACGGCGGAGAACTTCTTCTCGGTGCGCAACATCACCAATGTGCTCGGTCAGGCGTCGCTGGCGCTCACCGCCGGCATCGGCTGCGCCATCGTCTTCATGTCCGGCGAGGTCGACATCTCGATAGGGTCGCTGCTGGCGACCATCGCCCTGCCGCTGATCATCATCATGAACGAAACCAACTCGCTGCTGCTCGGCATCAGTGGTGCGCTGCTGTTCGGGCTGATCATCGGCGTGGTGAACGGCTATCTGACCGCCTATGCCGGCATCAACTCGCTGATCGTGACGCTGGGCACGATGTTCATCATGCGCGGCGGCGTCTATCTCTACACCGGCCAGCGCGCCATCCCCGACGATGCCGCGCTCGACAGCTTCATTGCGCTGTCGGACGGCCGCCTGTTCAATGTCATTCCGTATTCGGCGGTCATCGCCATCGTCCTGCTCGCCGTCTTCGCCTACATGATGCAGCACCGGCCGTTCGGACGGCAGATCTATGCCGTCGGCGGCAATCCGGAAGTGGCACGGCTGGCGGGTTACGACGTGCGCCGCGTCAAGTTCATCTGCTTCATCATCAGCGCACTGCTAGCAACGGTTGCCGGCATCATCCTGGCCGCCCGCGTCGGCTCTGCGCAACATACGGCCGGGCTGAATTTCGAGTTCCAGGTCGTTGCCGCCACCGTGCTTGGCGGCGTGAGCCTTGCCGGCGGCATCGGCAGCCTGACCGGCATGGCGCTTGGCGTGCTGATCCTGCAATTCCTGTCCAACGGCCTGCGCGGTCTCGGCCTGCCGACCGAGTGGCAGCTGGTCATCACCGGCGTGATCATCATTGCCGCCGTCGCCTTCGACGAAGCGAAGCGCCGGCGTGCCATTGGAGGCTGATATGGATCGTCTCAAAGGGAAAACCGCGATCGTCACCGGCGCCGCCGACGGCATCGGCCATGCGATCAGCGAGGCGATGGCGCGTGAGGGCGCGCACGTCGTCCTCGGCGACATCGCCGACGAGAAGGGTGAAAAATTCGCGGCGGAACTGCGCGCCGCCGGCCACCGCGCCGACTACGTCCATTGCGACGTGGCGGAGGAGGCCGATATCGCCGCCCTCATCGACGCAGCCGTCGCCAAGACCGGCCATCTCGATATTCTGGTCAACAATGCCGCTATCGCCATCGGCGGCATGCCGGTTCACGAAATGACCGACGAGCAGTGGCACCGGCTGATCGCGGTCAACCTGACCAGCGTGTTCCGCGGCTGCAAATATGCGCTGCCGCACATGATCGCGCAGAAATCCGGCTCGATCATCAACATGGCCTCGGCGCAAGGTCATATCGGGCTCGACGGCTGGACCGCCTATGCCGGCGCCAAGGGTGCGGTGATGGCGATGACGCGCCAGATGGCGGTCGAGTTCGGCCCGCTCAACATTCGCGTCAACTCGATCTCGCCCGGCACCATCAACACGCCAATGAACGACAAACTGGTCAAAGAGATCGGCGGCAACCTCGCCAAGGCCTGGGTCAAGATGCATCCGCTCGGCCGCATCGGCAAACCGTCCGAAGTGGCCGAAGCCGCTGTCTATCTGGCCTCCGACGCCGCCGGCTTCACCACCGGCACCGACCTGCGCGTCGACGGCGGCCTCACCGCAGCACCCCGCTACGTACCCGACCTGCTTTGACAACCAACGAGACAAAAATGAACAAGGCCCTCGAAGGCGTCCGCATTCTCGATTTCAGCCATCTGCTGCAAGGGCCGTTCGCCACGCAGCTGCTCGGCGACATGGGCGCCGACGTCATCAAGATCGAGCGTGCCGGCGCCGGCGACATGTTCCGCGGCATGACCTTCTTCGCCAAATGGGTCGGCGGCTCCGAAAGCCCGAATTTCCTCGCCTGGAACCGCAACAAGCGCTCCATCGCGCTCAACCTGAAGAGCCGCAAGGTACATGCCATCATCATGGACATGGCGAAGAAGGCCGATGTGGTGGTGCAGAATTTCCGCCCCGGCGTGCTCGCCAGGCTCGGCTATGGCTACGAGGATTTCAGGGCGGTCAATCCCGCCATTATCTATTGCTCGGGCTCCGGCTATGGCGAGGAAGGCCCCTATGTCGAGCGCCCCGGCCAGGACATGCTGATCCAGGGACTGTCCGGGCTGATTTCCAACACCGGCCGCGGCGATCAGGCTCCTGTTCCGGCCGGCGCCGGCCTGGCCGACCAGATCGGCGCCATGAACATGGTCTATGGCATCCTGTCGGCGCTCTACTATCGCGAGAAGACCGGCAAGGGCCAGAAGATCGAGGTCAATCTGCTGGCCGGCATGCTGGCGCATCTCAATCAGGAATATGTCGCCGTGCTCAATCTCGGCGAGGATTTCGTGCGCCCGAATTCAGGCATCGGCCACCCCGGCATGCAGGCGCCGTTCGGTATCTACGAAGCGAAGGACGGCGGCTATGTGTCGATCGCCATGAGCCCGTTCAAGACGCTGTATGAAGTGCTGGAGGCGCCGCAGCTTGCTGTCTACGACGATCTGAAGACGCTGTTCGACAAGCGCGACGAGGTGTTCGACAAAGTCAACGCCGAAACCAGGAAGTTTGCCACGCAGGACCTGCTGGCGCGGCTGTTGGCGGTCGACATCTGGTGTGCCGAGGTGAAGGACATAAGGCGCGCGGCCGAGGACCCGCAGGTCAAGCACCTGGGCATGATCACCAGCTACGATCATCCGCGCGGTGGCAAGGTCAGGGTGGTCGCACCGGCCGTCAAGATGAGCGAGACGCCGGCTACCATAGAGCGGCCGGCGCCGCTGGTCGGCCAGCATGGCCGCGAGATACTGGCCGAGTTCGGCCTCTCCAGCGGCGAGATTGCAGCACTTGAGGCGTCCGGCGACATGACCGTGGATGCTGCCTGACGATGAGCGTTTACCACACACTCAGTTTGGAAATATCCGGGCGCGTCGCGGTCGTCACCTTCCGGCGCGCCGATCAGCTCAACGCCATGAACCGGCTGATGCAAAGCGAGATCACCGAAGTTTTCGAGGCGCTGTCGCAGGATGACGGTATCGGCGCGATCGTGGTGACCGGCGAGGGGCGCGGCTTTATGGCCGGCGCCGACATCAAAGAATATGCTGCCCAGACAGCTGCAGAGTTCGACGCCTTCCAGGCCGCCGGCACACGCATGTATGCGGCGATCGAGAACAACCGCAAGCCGGTCATCGCCGCGGTCAACGGTTTTGCGCTCGGCGGCGGCATGGAGCTGGTGCTGTGCTGCGACCTCGTCATCGCCAACCAGTTCGCGAAGCTCGGCCTGCCCGAGATCAAGCTCGGGCTGGTCCCCGGCGGCGGCGGCACGCAGCGCAGCGTCCAGAAGCTCGGCCGCAACCGCGCCAATTTTCTGCTGATGACCGGCGCCATCGTGCCGGCTTCCGAGTTCGTCGGCGCCGGGCTGGTCAACGAGATCGTCGATGCCGAAAGGCTGATGCCGCGGGCGCTGGAACTCGCCGAGATGATCGCCGCCGAACCGGCCGCAGCGATCGAGGGGCTGAAAGCGCTGACAGCGCATGCCGTGTCGGGCAATCTGGCCGGCGGCCTTGCCATGGAGCGCGACATACTGGGCAGCCTCTGCCGCAGCGAGATCGGCCAGCGGCGCGTCAGGGAATTTGCTGAAAAGAGCGCGGCACGGGCCAAGGCTGCGAAATGACGTCCCTGGTCAAGCAAAACCGGCCGCGCTTCACCGATGTCGAGGGCCTGGCCGCGATGGTCGGCGGCGGCGACGTCTTCGGCGTCGGCGGCCATCATTTTGCCCGGCTGCCGATCGCCCTGCTGCGCGCCATCGCGCGGTTGGGCGTACGGGATTTGCGCTACGTCTGCTGGGCCGGCGGCCTGCCGCTCGAGCTGCTTCTCGAAGCGAATGCCGTGGCGGAAATCGACCTCTGCTTTTCCAGCCTCGATATTTTTGGCTTGCCGCCCCGTTTCCGCGCGACTGCCGAGACCAGTGCCGTGCCGGTCCGCGACTGGACCGCGCTGGCCATGATCCAGGCGTTGCGGGCGGCACAGCAGAACCTGCCGTCGATGCCGTTTCAGCTTCCGCAGGGTTCGGACATGCCGGCGCGCGTGCCCGGCGCGATCGCCGCGCCCGATCCGGTCGACGGAATCACGACCGGGGTCATCCCGGCCTTGCGGCTCGATACGTTCGTCGTCCATGCCCAGCGTGCCGACGAGAGCGGCAATGTCCAGATCATCGGACCACGGGCGCTGGACTTCGCCATGGCCGGCGCGGCGCGCCAGGTGCTGGTCACGGTCGAGGAAATCGTCCCGGTCGGAGCGCTGCGCCATGCTGGTCGCCAAAACATTTTGACCCGCAACCAGGTGTCGGCCATAGCGCTGGCGCCAGGCGGCGCCTATCCCGCCTCCTGCCTGCCATTCTATGTGACGGATTATCAAGCGTTGGCGGGAGCGTTGGCGGCCAAGGAGGTACCTTTGGCGGACAGCCTGAGCGTGCCTTCGGAAGGTGTGCCGGAGCGGGTTCAAGACGCTGCGAAAGTCCGCGCTGAAACAGTCCTCGCAATGCCCGGGGTCGTGCACGGCGAAAAGAAGGCATCCATCGACGAGATCATCGCTGCCCGCATCGCCGCCGAGCTCGACAATGAGAGCTTTGCCAGCGCCGGCGCGGTGTCGCCGCTCGCCAATGTCGCCTACCGGCTGGCCAAGGCGACGCACGCGCCGGACATGATCATCGCGACGATGAGTTGCGGTCATCTCGACATAGCGCCGAGCCCGATGATCCTGTCGTTGATCGAGAGCCTCGATTGCGAGACAGCGGTGGCCCATGCCGGCGGCGACGACACCTATTCGACCTATTACCAGGCCGGCGCCGTGACGCATGAGATCGTCGGTGCCGCCCAGGTCGACCGACGCGGGCGCGTCAACACCATTGCGCTGCGCAAGCGCGACGGCAGCCTCATCCGGCTGCCCGGGCAGGGCGGCATGGCTGATGTCGCCAACATGCATCGCGATTATCTGCTCTACGTCCCGCGCCACTCCCCGCAGTCGCTGGTCGACACCGTCGAGATCGCCAGCTCGGCGCGCGGCTTGCTGACAGAGGCCGAACGCGAGCCGATGGGCTATCGGACCGGCGCGGCGCTGGTGTTCACCGATCTTTGCATCTTTCGGCTCGACCGGGAGAGCCGGCAATTGGTCATCGTCGAGACCATGCCGGGCGTGACGCGCCAGCAGGTCCAGGATGCCACCGGCTTCGCCCTGACATTCGATGCCGATTGCCGCGAGGTTCCGCTGCCCTCGAACGAGACGCTCGACATCCTGCGAAACCGCATCGACCCGCTTGGCCTGCGGCGTCTCGAATTCGTCAGCGCCAAGGAGCGTGGCGCGCTTATCGCCGAGATCCTGGCGGCCGACCGGCTGATGGTCGAGCGCTGTATTGCCGTGCAGCGGTCGCATACCGCAACAGGCTGAAGAGGGGTGGCGCATGGCAAAGCCGTTGCTCGAAATGTCGGCCGCGAAGGTCTTCTTCGACGGCATCTTCACCAGCCCGCGCGTCGCCCATCCGGAAGGCGTGGCCATCCATCGCGACGGCTCGATCTGGTGCGGCACCGAAACCGGCGACCTGCTGCGCCTCGCCGCCGATGGCAGCTCGGTCGAGCACATGGGCGGCACGGAGGGCTTTCTGCTCGGCATCGCCTTCGATAGCGCGGACAACTGCTTCGCTTGCGATCTCAGGCATTCGGCGATCTTTCGCTGGAATGCCGGAACGGGTCATATGGAGCGCTTCGCCTCGGCTGGCATCCGCGTGCCGAACTATCCGATCGTCGACGAGGCACGAGGCTGGCTCTACGTTTCCGACAGCCTCGGCGAAGACAGCCGCTCCGGCATTTTTCGCTACGAGTTGAAGACCGGCGAAGGCCGCCTGTGGTGTAGCGAGACCATGGCCTTCGCCAACGGCATGGCGATGGCGCCGGGTGGGAATGGGCTTTACGTCGTGGAAAGCCATGCGGCCTGCGTCAGCTATGTGCCGATCCGTGCCGACGGCACGGCAGGACCTCGCCAGCTCGTCGTGGACGGCGTGAACAACGTCCCCGATGGCGTTGCCTTCGCGCCGGACGGTTCGCTGTTCATCTCATGCTACGAGCCGAGCCGCATTTATCGTTGGCGAAAAGATAGCGGGCTCGAAGTGCTGATCGAGGATCCGGCGGCAACGACGCTCGCCCATCCCACCAACATCGCCTTCAAGGGCGACAGGCTCTACACCTCAAATCTCGGCCGCTGGCACATTACCGAGATCGACTTGACGGCGATTTATTAGGTCGAGCCGAACCGGGCGGCTCTCCTCAGAGCTATTGCAGGCGGCCGTGACTGGAGCGGATGCGCAACACCTGCACCCGCGACGGCAACTCGATCAGGAACTCTTCGTCCCGCTCGAGATGGTGGATTTTTGTCGGATCGCCGCCGGTGAACGCCGCCATCGCCTCGACATTTTCCCAATAGGAAATCGTCACGAACTCTGCATGGGTCGGCGTGTCCTCGCGAAAGGTCTGCACGCCCAGCGCCTTCTCGATCAGCGGCTTGATGCCGGCTTCATAATTGTAGCTTTCATAGGCGTCTGCCTTCTCAGGCAAGGTTCTGCCGCGCCAGATACGAGCGATGGTTGGAGTTTTCTCTGTCATGGCCATTGAATCCTGCTGTCTCGAATCGTTGCGACCCGGCATTCGGCTTGGCAAGGCCAGCCAAGCGATGCATCTGCCAGCGACGGTTTTCGCCCTCCCCGGTCGTCATAGGGGGCGCCGCCTCAGCCAGGGCCTCCTTGCCGACCGGTAGGAGACTTACTCCTGATCCTCGGCGCCTGCTCCGTGGAAGAAGGACCGGATTTCCTGCATGTCGACGCTGCCGTCACCGTCCTCATCGACGGCGTTGAATATCCGCCCGACGAAATCCTGGACTTCGCTCTGAGAAAGCGCGCCATCGCCATCCGCATCCACTATGGCGAACATCATGCGCATCCTCGCGCCATGCATCCCGCGTCCAATACCACCGCGGCCTCCCATCTCCCAACCTCGGTCAGGCTGGCCCATCCTGTAGTCACGATGCCAGTGGTCGCGACCTCGCCGTTCTGTCCGGGACGCGCGATCCTCTTGCATTCCCTCCTCCAGCATCTCAGTCATCATCTGGCGCATCATATCGCGCATGGCATCCTGCCCGTTCACTGCGGGCGACGGTTCGGCGCCACGATCCGGTGCCGGCGTTGCGGGCGCAGGTGGGCTCGTCTGGCCGAATGCCGGCGCGGCCAACATAGCCAGCGCCGCGGCAACTACTGTGGTTTTGCTTGCGAGCGTCATCGTAATCTCCATCGGTATGAATTGGTGGCTGCTGCATCCAAGCCAAACCGGCTGCTCGCCTCATGGTTCCTGGGCAGTCGGCACGGCCGCACAAAAGTCCGCCCGATCGCGGCAACGAAAGCGGCTTGCCCACGTTGCCATTGATGCGAAGCTCCACCAGGAGGAAAAAATGGCTGACGATAAGAGCAAGCGAGATTTCCGCGACCGCGATCGCGTTTCCGCGGAAGATGAACGTGAAGTCGAGTATTTTGCCCAACAGAACGGCATCACCGCCGACCAGGTCCGCCAGCTGATCAAGAGCTTCGGCAATGATCGCGGGCGCCTGATCGAAGCCGCGAAGGCGTTGCGAGGGATTTCACCTGCCGGAGCGGACGAGGTGACCAGCGAAGCCCGCCAACAGAGAACGCCTATGCATCTCGGCAAACCCGACGAGTGATGCCAGGCAGCTGCTCTGCCGCTGCCGCAGGCGTCAGAACTTACGGCTCAAATAATCCGAGCCACGAAGGCCGAACCGCCACTCCGCATCGACAGCCTTGGAAATGCCGATCCGGCGGCCTGTAAGAATGGCGCTGGCGTCGCCCGGCCGCCTGAATTCGAATGGCGGCACGTCCAGCGGCAGCCCGTCATGGGATTTGTCGATTGCCAGCGCCTGGCAAAGGCGACCCGGTCCCGAACAAAGCAGCCCGGAATCGTCAAGGCCGCGATTGGCCCGCATCACCTCCAGCCCGGATTGCGGTTCGATTGCGCGGATAAGCACGGCACTGCCGGGCAGGCAGACGGCATTGAGGCACCAATGCAGGCCATAGGAGCGATAGACATAGGCGCTGCCCGGGGCGCCGAACATTGCGCCATTGCGCACCGTCCTGCCACCGAAAGCGTGCGAAGCCGGGTCATCCGGACGATAGGCTTCGGTCTCGACGATGATGCCGCCAACGCCGTGCAAAAGCAGCGTGGCGCCAATCATGTCGCGCGCCACGATGGTGGCGTCTCGGGCAAAGAATTGATGGGTCGTGATCACTGTGCAGCAGACTCGATTGCGCCTGAACGTTGCGCGTCAGCAAAGTTCCCGGACCGGAAGCAAAATGTCCAGCCACTGCGTTGTATTCAGCGCAGCATCGCTGCGCCGATGAAAACCGCAGCGGCCAGCACGACGATGGCGGCAATCACCAGCACCGGCCCATATCGGCGCGGCTGGACGTCGGGCTCATCCTTCAGCGGACGCATCGCATTGGCATAGCTCGCCTGGTTGGTGAACTCCGGCTTTTCATGAGGCGCAGACCGATCCTTTGCCGGAACGCTGCCGGCCGATTCGGCGTCCGTCTCCATGGGAGCCGCGGCTGGGTCGATCCCCGGTGTCTTATCCCTTCCGCGCCCGGCGTCGATATCGCCCCGCGCTTGAGCCGGGCTTCGCCCAACAGGTGCTGCGTCGGTCATCGTCGAGGTCCTTTCAGAGCATCGGCCTCAAGCATTCTAACCTGCGTCTCATTCCAAAGTTCCCCCGTTTCAAAGTTCCCCCTTTTTGAAGTTCCAACGAGCGGAAGCCGCCTAGGCCTGTTTACAGGAACAACCGACGATCGAGCGGGTTGAGCAAGCATTGGGGAGAGCAAGATGGACTTGGTGCGCCACGCACCTACATGCGCGGCAGTTCGACAACGGGCCCCAGCGAGCGCGCATGATCTACTTCACCGCCGACACGCATTTCAGCGACCCGCGCATCCTGCGCATTGACCGCCGTCCATTCGGCTCGCTGGCGGAACATGATCGGGCGCTCAAAGCGTTGTGGAACGAAACTGTCGGGCCGGACGACGAGATCTGGCACCTCGGCGATTTTGCCAGGGGATCGGCCGCATTCGTGTCGTCGCTTCTGTCGTCTCTTCATGGCAGCAAGCATCTGGTCATCGGCAACAACGATGCTGCGGCCACCATCGACGCCACGGGTTGGGCGAGCACGCAACACTACAAGGAGCTGACGTTGGACGGCAGTCTGCTGATCCTTTGCCACTACCCTTTTCGCACCTGGAACCAGATCGGCAGGAAATCGATCGATCTGCATGGCCATTCCCACGGCAGGCTCACCCCGGCCACGCGCCAGTATGATGTCGGCGTCGACAGCTGGGATTTTCGCCCGGTCACGCTGACCACCATCCTTGCCAACCGCGGCCGGACAAAACCCGGCTGAAGGCGGCTGGCCGCTACCGGAACCTCCGCAGAGCTGAGGCGTTCGAAAAATTGCAAGGCGTAAAGGCAACGGCAATGGCTCAGAAGATCACGACAGGCGCGAACGACCGGCCGCGCAATGAAACCATCGGCCAATCCGGCGAAGGCCTGCCGGACGACAGCAGCAAACCGCTCGAGGTCGACGAAGGCTGGGTCGCCCGGCTGAGAAACAAGCTGCTGGGCAACCCCGGGCAAGCCGGCCAAACCAACGCGGACGAAGTTCCCGCAGGCATTCCCGGCGCTGGCGAGAATATTTGCCGCCGCTGTGCGGGGTCAGGCATGATCGACGGCCGCACCTGCCCCGAATGCGGCGGAACCGGCAAGGTGACGACGCCGATCGGCGGAGGCTGAGCAAGTCCAGGAAAAAGGTGTGAAACGGTTTTCCGTCCGGAATTGCGTCATAGACCGGTTCTCTGCGTTTCCGTGCAACGATGAACCGCTCCAGGGCCGGTCAGATCGCCGGCACCCACTTCCAGAACACGCCCTCCTTGCGCTCCGGATAGTGCTTGAACTCGCATTCGAAGCGCCAACCGTAATTCTTCGCGGCGGCAAGCGCCTCCTTGCTGACCGGGTTCATGCCGGTTCCCGGCGCAAACCAGTCCTCCAGCAAGTCATCGGGGATATAGGCGCCGATCCTCAAAGGCAGCTGTTCGAGGACAACATCCATTTCGGGCGGTGCAGGCACGGCGGCGCTCCCTTCGGGGTCTACCCACGAAGAAGTCATTTGAAGCCGATTGGGTTCCAGGCAAGGGCTGAGGTGGAAGGCGACATGGGCGGGCGGGAGTGGATTCGACGTCCGGCTTTTACGAGTACGGCTGAAATAGAAGGAACGGCAGTCGGTGCTGTGGCGGTTACGGTTCAGTGGCGGGAAGCCAGGGGTCGGCCAAGCTCGAGTATTCTGTCCGCGCCGGTCGTCGTCTAACAACCCAAGCCGTCCTAACCGTCCACCCAAGCTCAATTGATCGTCGGTGTGTCGTACCAGTCGCTCCTTGACTGTGCGCGGTCGGTCGATTCTACCTCCTCCGGGGAGTGTTCGCATTCCAAGTTGAAGAAATTACCAAGGCGGACTGCTGACATGAATCTGCAAGCCCACGAGAATTTGAAGTCAACGATCTGGGAAATCGCGAATCGACTGCGCGGCCCCTATCGCCCGCCGCAATACCGTTTGGTCATGTTGCCGATTGTCGTGCTGCGGCGACTTGATTGTGTACTTGAGCCAACCAAGGACGCTGTGCTTAGGGAATACGCCAAGCTCACCGCGCAGAATATGCCGGAAAGCGCGATGGAAAGGCTGCTCGGGCGCGCGGCGGACCCGAAGCGCAAGCATCCACTTTACAATACCAGCCCATTCACCTTCGAGCGGCTTCTCGGCGATTCCGAAAACATCGCACCAAACCTCGTCTCCTATATCAACGGCTTTTCGCCCACTGCGCGGACGATCTTCGAGCGTTTCAAGTTCACCGACCAGATTGAAAAGCTCGACGCCAGCAATCGGCTCTTCACCATCGTCAAGGCGATGGCCGATGTGGACCTGCATCCCGACCGCATTGACAATTTGCAGATGGGCTACCTCTTCGAGCATCTGGTGATGCGGTTCAATGAGCAGGCAAACGAAGAAGCCGGCGACCACTTCACGCCACGCGAGGTCATCCGCCTAATGGCGAACCTCGTCTACACGGGTGAACAGGACGTCTATATCCCGGGCATCTTTCGTACGATCTTCGACCCAACTTGCGGAACGGGCGGGATGTTGTCGGAATCTGAAAAGTTCATTCTCGACCAGAACCGCCAAGCCAACCTCGCGCTCCATGGGCAGGAGTACAACGACGAGTCCTGGGCGATATGCTGCTCGGATATGCTCATTAAGGATGAAGACACAAAGAACATTATCCTTGGCGACACGCTGGGCGACGGCAAGACTCGCGACGGCTTTCAGGGGCGTAGCTTCCATTACATGCTCGCCAATCCGCCGTTTGGTGTGGAGTGGAAGGATCAGAAAACGGTTATCGAGAAGGAGCATAACGAAATGGGTTTTTCCGGCCGCTTCGGCGCTGGTTTGCCTGCGATCAATGATGGATCGCTGCTGTTTCTTCAGCACATGATCGAAAAGATGCACCCCTATGAGGAAGGCGACGAAAACGCGACCGGATCCAAGATCGCCATTGTCTTTAATGGCTCGCCGCTCTTCTCGGGTGATGCCGGGTCGGGCCCATCGAATATCCGCCGTTGGATCATCGAAAACGACTGGCTCGACGCCATTGTCGCGCTACCCGACCAGCTTTTCTACAACACCGGCATCTTCACCTATGTCTGGCTCGTCACTAACCGCAAGCTGCCCGAACGGCGCGGCAGGGTGCAGTTGATCGACGGCACGCGCTTTTTCCAGCGCATGAAGAAAAGTCTCAACAACAAGCGCAATGAGATCACCGAGGACCAGATACGGCATCTCACCCGCATATATGGCGGGTATCGCGACGGTGAGACGGCGGATGTACGGATCAATGGCGGTACCGAAACGCGCGTGGTTTCGCGTATCTTCGAGAATCGCGAGTTCGGCTTCCTCAAGGTGACGGTGGAACGCCCCTTGCGCATGAACTTCGAGGCGACGGCGGAGCGCATCGCCAAACTGGACGACCAGTCCGCCTTCGCCAATCCGGCCACGACCAAGAAGCGCAAGGACGACAAGGCGGCAGCGCGCGAAATTGAGGAAGGCCGCAAACTGCAAAACGCCATCCGCGCAACGCTGGCCACGCTGGCAGGCAACGGGCGCTACAGGGACCGTAAGGCGTTTGATGTCGACGTGACCCTCGCCGCCGAGCAAGCCGGGTTGAAACTTGCCACGCCCATTAGCAAGGCGATCTTCGCCGCGCTGGGCGAACGCGATCCCAACGCCGAGATTTGCCGAGACAGCAAAGGCAGGCCGGAACCGGACAGCGAGTTGCGCGATACCGAAAACATCCCATTGCCCAAGGGAACCGCCCTGCCGCTGCCTATGCAGTTCGGACCGGGCAAGCCCAATGACAAGTTGATCGAGGCCTTTCGCGATGTGATCGATGTCTATATGGCGCGCGAAGTGCTGCCGCATGTGCCCGATGCCTGGGTAGACTACGACAAGACCAGGGTCGGCTACGAAATCCCGATCAACCGGTATTTCTACGTCTACAAGGCGCCGCGTCCGCTGGAGGACATCAAGGGCGACATCGCGGCGTTGGAAGGCGAAATTGCCGATTTGTTAAAGGGGCTGGTTGCATGACGACTGCGGAACTACTGGCCGCATACAACCTACCGTCGGCCTGGAAGCAAATCCGCCTTAGATGGCTTTCGAAACGCTACGCAGGCGGCACCCCTGACACAAAGAACCCAGACTATTGGGTGGGGGGAACCGTTCCGTGGCTAAACTCAGGAGCAGTCAACCAGGGCACGATCACAGTGCCTTCTGATTTCATCACCGAGCTTGCAGTCAAAGAATCGAGCGCAAAATGGATTCCGACCGGAGCCCTTGTCATGGCACTAGCGGGACAAGGTAAGACGAAAGCGACTGTCGGTTACTTAGAAATTCCGACAACAGGAAACCAATCACTTGCGGCGATCGTCCCCGAGCAGATCGAAGGAAAGTACCTGTACTGGTGGTTAGCCAGTCAGTATCGGACACTCAGGAACCTGTCCAGCCAAGACGGGCGGGACGGTTTGAACCTCGAAATGATCGGTAGCATTGTCTGCCCTGTTCCACCCCTCGAAACCCAGCGATCGATTGCGCAGTTTCTCGATGAGAAGACGGTGCAGATCGACGGGCTGATTGAGAAGAAGCGCGCGCTGTTGGAGCGTCTGGCTGAAAAGCGTAAGGCCCTCATTACCCGAGCAGTCACTAAGGGCCTGAACCCAGCCGCCGCCGTGAAACCCTCCGGCATCGACTGGCTCGGCAACATCCCGGCGCATTGGGTCGTCTGCGGGCTCGGTCAAAAAATAAAGCTTCAGCGTGGCGTTGACATCACGAAGAGTCAGCGAGTGGACGGAGAGATTCCAGTTATATCATCGGGAGGGATAGACTATTTCCACGATACTGCACTTTGCGTGGGACCCGGAGTTCTTATCGGCCGAAAAGGCTCCGCTGGTAAGCTCCACTATGTCAATTCTGATTACTGGCCGCATGATACCACCTTATACGTACGGGAATTCCGAGGAAACTCGCCTCGTTTCACATGGTATCTCTTGCATTGCATTGACCTAACCAGCTTTGACTCGGGCTCCTCAAATCCAACGGTGAACCGAAATCGCATTCATCCCGTCCAAACCGCTTGGCCACGGCCGGAGGAGCAGCGTGCTATTGCGTCGCACTTGGATGAGCAGCTTGCTCAGATCGCTGATATAGAAAGACGAATCGAAGCATCTATTGTGCACCTCGTCGAGTATCGATCGGCACTCGTTACGGCAGCGGTCACAGGCAAAATTCAAGGGAACTGCTGATGTCGCAGTAGGTCAACCTTGGAAATTTAGATTAGCTTTCCATTAGGCGAAAGGCTGCTCTTATGCGACGCCTCACCGGTTCGTTCGGGGACAACGGCCCTGAGCCGCGCCAACAATGCGGACCAAAGTGCAATCCAAGGGGGGAACAATGGCAATTGGGTTTCATGACGGTGTAGAGGCCTTAAGGGAGTTAATAGCCTCGCATGGCATTAAAGGTGAGTGGGCGGACGACGGAAATGGACGCATTTCCTTCAGGTCGCAGCGCAATGGCGTGCTGAATTACTGGCCACACAAGGGAACAGTGCTGTGCCAAGGCAAGCCTGAACCCAAAGCCGAGCTAGAAACGGTCTTCTCGCCTACGGGCGTGGCTGCATCCGCTGCCGCAACCGTGAAGCCAAAGGACGGCAAGACCAAGATCTTTGTTGTCCACGGCCACGACACTACCGCGCTAGAACAACTTGAACTTGTCCTGAGGCGACTCGGGCTTGATCCCTACATCCTGCAAAACAATGATGGCGGCTCTAATACTATTATTGAAGCGCTGGAGCAGCAAATCTATGATGAAGCTGCGTTCGGCATCATCCTCATGACCCCTGATGATTTCGGCTACGCAAAAGCCAAAGGCGAGGACTCTAGTCAGCCCCGCGCTCGCCAAAACGTCATACTTGAGCTTGGGATGGTTCTTGCGTCGCTCGGGCGGAACCGAATGGCGATCCTCAAGAAAGGGGCGCTGGAAACTCCTAGCGATGTGGACGGCGTACTACGGTTGGAATTCAACGATCACGTCAAGGAGATCGCCGTCAAACTCGCTCGCCGAATGAAGACGGCTGGCATCGAGATTGACGATAGCCTCGTTGCAGGCTGCGGGGCCTGATGGGTATGTCGGGCCACACCGAACACGACTTCGAGACAGCCATTGAGGCCGGACTGATTGGCGCGGGCGGCTACGCCAACCGCGCGCCGACCGCCTATCACGAGTCGCTGGCGCTGTTCCCCGAGGATGTGACTGGCTTTCTGAAAGACAGTCAGCCGGCGAAGTGGGGCCAGCTTGAAGCCCTGCTCGGGGCCAAAACAGAAGCGACAGCGCTCGATAATCTCGCCAAGGAACTCGACATTAAGGGCACGCTGCACGTCCTCCGGCACGGGTTCAAATGCTATGGCAAGACCTTCCGA
Source organism: Mesorhizobium sp. M0960 (assembly GCF_040319055.1). NCBI lineage: Bacteria > Pseudomonadati > Pseudomonadota > Alphaproteobacteria > Hyphomicrobiales > Phyllobacteriaceae > Mesorhizobium > Mesorhizobium sp. M0960. The sequence goes on from NZ_JAMYNN010000008.1 coordinate 96,567, forward strand.
TTGGCCTTTTTTCGCCCGAACTCAGCGATGAATCCTGAGGCAACCGCGTCCTATGCTGCGAACCGGTTGACCATCACGCGACAGGTGGCCTTCACCTCGGTGATGAAAAAGGCGGACGGCAAGAATCGGCGCTGTATCATCGACGTGACGCTCAGCCTCAATGGTCTGCCCGTGGCGACCGCCGAACTGAAAAACAATCTGGGGAGCAGTCCGCAACGCGCCTCTGACGCGATTAAGCAGTACATGGAGCATCGTGACGAACGCGATTTGCTCTTCGCCTTCAAGAAACGCGCGCTTGTGCATTTCGCTGTGGATCCCGATGAGGTGTGGATGACCACCCGGCTCAAGGGCAAGGAGACGGTGTTCCTGCCGTTCAACCGGGGCACCAATCACGGCGCTGGCAATCCGCCCGTCAAAGGCAACTGGAAGACTCATTACCTCTGGGACGAGGTGCTCCAGGCAGATAGCCTGATCGACATCCTGCAGCGCTTCATGCACCTGGAAGTGAAGGAGCGGCAGGTCAAGACCGACAAGGGCGTGCGCACCATCCGCAGGGAAACGATGGTCTTCCCGCGCTACCACCAGCTTGATGCGGTGCGTAGGCTCGTCGCCCATGCACGCGAGAATGGCTCCGGGCGCAACTATCTCGTCCAGCACTCGGCGGGATCAGGCAAGTCCAACTCCATCGCATGGCTGGCCCACCGGCTGGCGAGCCTGCACGACGCCAATAACCAGAAGGTGTTTCATTCGGTGGTGGTCGTCACCGACAGGCGCGTGCTCGATCAGCAATTGCAGAACACCATCTACCAATTCGAGCATAAGACCGGCGTGGTCGAGAAGATCGACGAGGACACTCAACAGCTGGTTCGCGCCTTGTCACAGGGCACGCCGATCGTCATCACCACGATCCAGAAGTTCCCTTTCATCGCGCAGGCGCTATCCACGCTGGAGGGCAAGGGTACGGGGATGAAGATCGACACGGCAGGCAAACGCTTCGCCGTGATCGTGGACGAGGCGCATTCCTCGCAAAGCGGCGAGACCGCTTCCGCGCTCAAGGGGATGCTCAACAAGGATGGCATCGAAGCCGCGATTGCCGCGCAGATGTCGGACGAAGAGGACGACGATCTTTCCGAAGAGGCCAAGGCGGCAATGCTGCGCGATGCGCTGAAACGTGCGCGGCAGCCGAACCTCAGCTTCTTTGCGTTCACTGCCACACCGAAATTCAAGACCAAGACGCTGTTTGACGAGCCGGGACCATCCGGTACGTCGCCGTTCCACGAGTACACCATGCGGCAAGCCATCGAAGAAGGCTTCATCATGGATGTGCTCTTGAACTACACGACCTACAAGCGCTTCTTCGGCCTTATCAAGCAGGTGGAGAACGACCCCGAGGTCCCACGCAAGAAAGCCGCGAAGGCGCTGACGCGGTATCTGGAGCTTCACCCGGTCAATATCAATCAGGTCGTCTCCGTCATCGTGGAGCACTTCCGTCTCTACGTCTTGCACGAGCTTGGCGGGCGGGCCAAAGCGATGGTCGTCACCGGCTCGCGTCTTGCTGCCGTTAAATACAAGCTGGCGTTCGACCGCTACATCAAGGATCACGGATATACAGGCATCCGCTCGCTGGTCGCCTTCTCCGGCACAGTGGAAGACCCGGAAGACCCAGGCTCATCCTATACCGAAGTTTCGATGAATGATGGGCTGGCCGAAAGTGAACTGCCCGAAGCCTTCGAGCGCGACGATTATCGCGTGCTTCTGGTCGCCGAGAAGTACCAAACGGGCTTCGACCAGCCGCTTTTGCAGACGATGTATGTGGTGAAGCGCCTCGCCGGGGTGCAGGCGGTGCAGACATTATCTCGCCTCAACCGCATGGCTCCGGGCAAGGCGCGCACCTTCGTGCTCGACTTCGCCAACGAGGAAGACGACATCCACAAGGCGTTCAAGCCCTACTACGAGGCGACGCCCATCGGCGAGAATGCCGATCCGCACCGCCTGTCGGAATTGCAGCACAAGCTCTTGGGATGGGCGATCTTCTCACCCGACGACGTCAATGCCTTTGCTGAGGTGTGGTATCGGGGCAAGCGCGATCATTCCGCAACCGACCATCGGCTAATGAACGCGGTGCTCGATGCGGTGGTGCAACGGTTCCTTGAGAAAGAAGAGCCGGAGCAGGACGAGTTTCGTGGTCAGTTGACCGCGTACCGGAACCTTTACGCCTTCCTCTCCCAGATCATCCCTTATCAGGATAGCGAGCTTGAAAAGCTCTACGCTTTTGTTCGCAACCTGATCGCCAAGCTCCCACCACCCGGCGATGGCCACGCCTTTGCGCTGGACGATGAGGTGGCGCTTCGCTTCTTCCGACTCCAGCAGATGACGGAAGGTTCAATCGATCTAGGTTACGGCGAAGCCGCCCCGCTCAAGGGGCCGACGGACGTTGGCACTGGAAGTTTCGCGGAAGAGGGCGTCGCACTTTCCACATTGGTGGCGAAGCTAAACGAGCGCTTCGGCACCAATTTTACCGAAGCCGATCAATTCTTCTTCGATCAGATACGTGCGAGCGCCGAAGAAGACGACAAGATCGTTGAAGCGGCCAAGGTCAACAACCTTGCCAACTTCTCATCCTATCTGGAACGGATGCTCGACGAACTGTTCATCGACCGCATGGAGGGCAACGAGGAAATTTTCTCGCGGGTGATGACCGATAAGGAGTTCCGCTCGGCTGCCCATGAACATCTTGCGCTGGAAATCTTCCGGCGCGTCCGTGATAGGCAAACAGCGGAGTGACGCAGGCGCGATTGCATTTTGAGCAGTGGCGCACCCGACAGGATTCGAACCTGTGACCTCTGCCTTCGGAGGGCAGCGCTCTATCCAGCTGAGCTACGGGTGCTTTCAGGATCGGCGATCCGGAAAACGAACCAGCCGGTAAACCGGCCAGCCCCGGCTTCTTAGCGGAAGCCGGGCCGCGCTTCAACGGGCAATCGCGGACGGACTCACGTTGCCGTAGCGGCCCCTGGGATAGATACCTGTCCCGTCCGGCGGCCGCGGCTGCTCATGCGGTCACGGTAAGCACCGCCTTGCCGCTGATGCTTCGCCGCCGCAGCGCGTCGAGGGCCTGGCCGACGTCCCGCCACGGCACGGTCAGGACCACGCGCGTTTCGAGCCGGCCGGCTGCGATCAGCGCGAGCAGCGAGGCGATGTCGGCGCCGACCTCCGGACCAGAAGCGTAGTAGGCGAAGGTCTGCAGCCGCGCGCCTTCATGACCCGGAACGAACTGGCGGAAGCCGATGGGCGTGAGTTCGCCGCTGCTCGAGCCGAACATGACGACGGTCCCGCCAGGCGCCACCCGTTCGATCGCGTGGGCGAGGCTATCGCCGCCGACCGACTCGGTAATCAGCGAGAACAGCCCTTCGGCGAGCTCGATCGTTTCGACGACCCGCTCGGCTCCGAGGCCGCGGAGATCGTCGGCATGCCGTTCAGCGGCGACCGCCACCACCGACGCGCCCTGCTGGCGGGCGATCTGGACCTGGAAACGGCCGACCGCGCCGCTTGCGCCGGTAATCAGGACCCGCTGGCCGGCCAGGTCTCCGCCGAGGCGCAGGGTCCGCAGCGCGGTCGTGCCCGCGACCGGAACGGTGGCGGCGGCGACGAAGCTGACATCGTCCGGCAGGACGGCGAGATGGTCTGTTGGAACGGCGACATTTTCGGCAAACCCGGCCTCGTCGACCAAAGCCGCAACCCGGGCGCCGACGGCTGGCCCGGAGCCGTCGGCCGCAGCACGCTCGACGACCCCGGCGACGTCCTGGCCAGGCACCCAGCCGTTCGGGCGGATGTTGAGCAGGCGCAGTTCGCCGCGGTTCAGCGAGACTGCCCGGACTGAGACCAGCGCCTCGTTTGGGGCGGGCTCGGGCTCGCCAAGCTCGGCGAGCCTCAACCCGGTGGCGCTGTCGAGAGAGGTGATTAGGGCGAGCATGGGATTGTACCTTCTTGCTGCGTGGCGGACGCACGGCCGCCGGCTTTGTGCGCCGGACTTGCCGGTTCGACATTCAGAACGGGCAGGGCACTGACCACCTGAAGGCCGCCTGCCGGCTCCTGGGTTACTCATCCGGCGGCCTAATCTATCGACTTTCCTGTTGGGGTAATCTAGATATTGTGGCAGTTGATCGCTAAAATCAGTCAATATGAGACAGCCTCTCCGCTACCCCTGGCCGAATTTCGATCCGGATGACGTCCTTGCGCCGGCAATCGCCGTGCGCGTTGACGTTACCGAAACCAGGGCGGAGGTACCGGACCATCGTCACCGCAAAGGGCAACTTGTCTTCGCGCTGGGAGGTGGCGTCACATGTCGCGTCCCCAGCGGCCTGTGGATGGTGCCGCCTCATTGCGGGGTGTGGATTCCGGGTGGCATGGAGCACAGCAATGTCGCGACCGCCAATGCCCGGATTTTTTTCGTCTATATCGAGCCGGGAGCTGCCGAACTGCCGGCCCGGTGCTGCACGCTGTCGATCTCGCCGTTGCTGCGCGAGCTGATCATCGAGCTGGCGGATCGCGGTGAGGATGGTGACGCCAGGAGCGAACTCTTGACCAGGGTACTGCTCGCCGAACTGCCGCGCATGCCTGTCCAGCAGCTGCATTTGCCGATCTCGTCCGAGCCGCGCTTGAGGCGCATTGCCGCGGCGCTGGCGGACGATCCTGCCGATCGCAGCACCCTGGCGGAATGGGCCAATCGCGTCGCGCTCAGCGAGAGCAGTCTCGCACGTCTCGTGGTCATGGAAACAGGGCTGACCTTCGGGCGTTGGCGCCAGCAATTGCACCTGATCGTCGCAATGCGGGAGCTGGCCTCCGGCGCCAGCGTGCAGCAGGTTTCGGCCGATCTCGGCTATGAATCGGTCACCGCCTTCATCACCATGTTCAAGAAAGCGCTTGGCAAGCCGCCAGCAAAGTATCTCAGCAGTGTCGCGCAAAACGGCGGCTCTGCGTTTGTCGCTTGATGAGCGCCCTGATCCGCCGCCCGCCGGACGTCAGCCGTCACTGCTCCTCGGCGTACAGCAGCCGCGTCTTTGCCGCCGATGCCGTCGACAGGCTGCGCTGGATCAGCGCTTCGACGTGGTCGTTGCGCTGGCGCGCGCTGTCGGCGCCCATCACCACGATGATCAGCCTGCGCCCGTCCGCATCATAGGAGGTAACGATGTTGAAGCCGGAAGCCCGGATGTAGCCGGTCTTGATGCCGTCGACGCCGCGCACCCGGCCGAGCATGTCGTTGTGGCCGCGCACCAGCCTGCCGCGAAACATGAAGTCGCTTTCGGAGAAATAGTGGAAATGCTGCGGGAAGCGGGCGTGCAGCGCCATGCCGAGCACCGCCATGTCGCGCGCGCTCGTGTGCTGGTCGCCGTCCGGCAGGCCCGAGGCGTTGCGGAATACCGTGCTGCTCATGCCGATCTGGCGCGCCTTGGCGGTCATCATGCCGGCGAACGCCTCTTCGCTGCCGCCGAGATATTCGGCAACGGCGACCGCCACGTCATTGGCCGATTTGACGACGATGGCGCGGATCGCCGAATCGACGTCGATGGTCTCGCCGCGCCTGAACCGCAGCTTGGTCGGCGGCTGCCGGGCGGCGTTGTCCGACACCGGAATTTGCGTCTCCTTGCTGATACGGCCCTGGTCCAGCGCCTCGAACAGAAGGTACAGCGTCATCATCTTGGTCAGCGACGCCGGATAACGCGGCGCCGTCGAATTGACCTCGAACAGCGTCTTGCCGGTGCCGGCATCGATGACCATCGCGGCATATTTCTGCGGCGGCGCCGGCACCGCCAGCACGCTGTCGGGCGGCGTCACCGTCGTACAGCCGGCAGCAAGCAGCAGCAGCGCCAGCATGGCGACGTAGTTGTGGATGAGCGAAAAGAACCGGAAGGCGGACAAGTCAGTTCCGAAGGCAGGCTGTTTCTGAGACGAGGCGAAGCTATCTTAACGCAAAGGCACAGTCCATTTGGTTAATATCGTCGCGCCCTGCAATGGTGCCCTGTCCACAGGCAGACGTGGCGGCTGTGCCAAGCCGTCCGATGCGAATTGCCGGCCGCCGCGCTTGCGCAAGGGGCGGCGAGTGGGCTTTGCTGGCGCCGGCAGAATCGGGCCGCCAGAATCGGGCTGGCAGAATCGGTAGGTGCGCACATGGATACGGTCACGATTACGGCAAAGGGGATTTCGGTATCGGTTGATCTTGCCGTCGGCCATCTCGCCGACATGGCGATCGAGATCGACGGCCGTCGGCTGAAGCCGCTGCATCGCGCACCCTGGGTCGAAGAGCCGCGCGAGACGCTGCCGAAAGATCTGCCTGAAGGGACGGTCCACCTGTCCGGCGATTTCCTCTGCGCGCCGTTCTCGACCAGCGACGTCGAAGCGGCACCTTTGCATGGCTGGCCGGCCAATAGTCGCTGGGACGTCGTCGACAGCGCAGCAACGGCCGATGGCTGGCGCGCCGTCTTCCGTCTGCAGCGTCCGGTCATGGGCGCGACCGTCGACAAGATCCTGACCTTGCGCGACGATCATCCGTTTCTCTATCAGGAGCACGTCTTTTCCGGCGGCGCCGGCGCCATTCCCGTCGCCCATCACCCAATGACGGGGATGAAGGCCGGCGGCAGGCTGGCCTTCTCGCCGAAGCGCCTTGCCGCGACGCCGAGCGAGGCGCCGGAGCCCGATCCGGCCCGCGGCCGCTCTTTGCTCGCCTACCCGGCACGGAGCGCCGACCTGACGCGCTTTCCCGCCGCCGACGGCGGCATGATCGACCTGACCGCCTATCGCATGGACCAGCAGCGTGAGGACTTTGTCACGCTGGTCGAGGCCGATCATGGCGGGCCGGGCTGGACCGCGCTGGCGCGCCAGGCGGAAGCCGATCTCGTGCTGGTGCTGAAGAACCCGGCCGAACTGCCGGTCACCATGCTGTGGGTCAGCAATGGCGGGCGCGATTATGCGCCATGGAGCGGCCGCCATCGCGGCGTGCTCGGCATCGAGGATGGCCGCACCGCTGTCGGCCACGCCGCATCGCTCGGCGACAACTGGCTGAAGCGCGAAGGCGTGGCGACCGCCTTTGCGCTTTCTGAAGGGCGCAGCTTTTCGTTCCGCCATGTCATCGGCGCACTGCCGTGGCCGTCCGGCGAGCCGCCGCGCGACGTCACGAGCTTACCGGGCCGCATGCGCATCCTGGCCGCCGACGGCGCCGTGCGCGACATTGGCTTCGACAGCGATTTCCTGCGGATCGGCAGGTAGGCCCCAGCTTGAGAGCTCGCCTCCCCACCTTCGTCATCCCAGGGCGGAGCAGGAGCGAAGCGACGTCGCGGAGACCCTGGGATCCATGCCGCGACCGTCGTCGAGGAATGCGGCGGAACAGAATTCTGCGCCGCTGAGGCGCCCTGATGTCACGGCATCGATCCCGGGGTCTGCGCTGCGTCGCTTCGCTCCTTGCTCCGCCCCAGGATGACGAAAGGGACGATCGTTTCGGGCAATCTCAAAGCTTTGCGATTTGCCGACGGACGGTCAAAATCCCTGAGCGAGGAAACTAATCTCGGGTTTGAAATTCCCGCGAATTGTCGCCAAGATCGAAAACACTCAGCCAGAAAGGCTCCAATGTCAGAGATAGCCCATATTGCTGCTGCCATCTTCAAGCGCGCCGGCAAGGCGCCGCGCTTCATCGTTGCCATTGCCGGTCCGCCCGGCGCCGGCAAATCGACATTGTCGGCAGGCTTGCACGACCTGCTGCCGGAAGGCACGGCGGAAGTCGTGCCGATGGATGGCTTCCATTACGATGATGTCGTGCTCGAGCGACGCGGCCTTCGCCAACGAAAAGGTGCCCCGGAAACCTTTGATTTTGCCGGCTTCGAAACGCTGCTCAAGCGCATCCGCGCCGGCGAGCCGGATATCGCGATCCCGGTCTTCGACCGCAGCATGGAGCTGTCGCGCGCCGCCGCTGCGATCATCGCCGCCGACACCAAATTCATCCTGGTCGAAGGCAATTATCTGCTGCTCGACGAAGAGCCATGGACGCGGCTGGCGCCGCTGTTCGACTTCTCGATCTTTGTCGATGTGCCGCGCGCCGACCTCGAGCGCCGACTGCTGGAGCGATGGCACGAGCACGGCCGGTCCGACGAGGACGCGCGCGCCTGGATTGCTTCCAACGACATGCCGAACATCGATCGCGTGCTTGCCCGTCGGCGGCCCGCCGACCTGGTGGTTGGTGAACAGGCCTGATCTGTAAGGACTGTTCGGCCGGAACCTTAACACTTTCAGGCCGTTATCCCGGACACGGCAATCGTGCCGCATGAGGGAACAGTTCGATGGAAACCATGGCAAGAAAGCCTGCGCCCGCCAAGGGCAGGGCAACACGATCAAAAGCAACGCGAGCGAAAACCAGCGCCGGCCCGGCAGTGGCGGCCCGCTCCAAGGACGCGGCAAAGCCCAGCTTTGGTAAGGCGGCGCCGAAGAAGGTGGTGCCTGCCGCGGCCAAAGCCGCTGCACCCAAGCCCAAAAAGCCGGCAAGCAGCAGAGGATCGATCGCAGGCAGCGCAATGCGCACCGTCAAAACGACGGCCAACGTCGCCGCCGGTGCCGTGCTTGCGACCGCCAAAGGTGCGGCCTCGCTTGCCGCTTCCGTAGTCGGCAAGGGCTCGAAACCCCGGACCAAGGCAAAATAGCCGGGCCAGTCTGGCTTTCGATCAGGCTCTGGCCGGAATGGTGAGGCCCCTCTGCACCGCCGGCCGGGCAAGGCCGCGCTCCAGCCATGCGCCGACGCTGGGGAAATCGTCGAAACCGACGAGTTCCCGTGCCTCATAAAAGCCGATCAGATTGCGCACCCATCCAAGCATCGAAATGTCGGCGATGGTGTAATCGTCGCCCATGATCCAGCTGCGACCCTTGAGCCTCGTTTCGAGGACGCCGATCAGCCGTCGCGACTCGTCGCGATAACGTTCCAGGGGGCGCTTGTCGGCGATTTCGCGCCCGGCGAATTTATGAAAGAAACCGACTTGGCCGAACATCGGCCCGATCGAAGCCATCTGGAAGAACACCCACTGGATCGTCTCGTAACGCAGCGTTGCGTCTGCCGGGACCAGCTTGCCGGTCTTGTCGCTGAGGTAGAGCAGGATGGCGCCGGATTCGAACAGGCCGATCGGTTTGCCGCCCGGGCCGTCCGGATCGATCATCGCCGGTATCTTGCCGTTCGGGTTCAAAGACAGGAATTCCGGTGTCCAACTTTCGTTCTTGCCGATGTCGACAGCATGCGGCTCGTACTGCAGGCCAAGTTCCTCCAGCGCGATCGATATCTTCACCCCGTTCGGCGTCGGAAACGAATAAAGCTGGATGCGGTCGGGATGGTTTGCCGGCCAGCGCGTGGCAATCGGAAACGCGGACAGATCGGTCATCGAAACTCCTGGTCGGGGGGCGCCCCGAACGGCGCGGTCACGGCGGGTCGCAGAGAGTTAGGCGCGACGCCTGGCGCGATCAATATGCGCATGGAAAGTTTCACCGGCCCCGACGAAACCCGGCAAGGGGTGCGGTTCAGGCGGCTTTGACCGCCAGCACCGCATTGGTGCCGCCGAAGGCGAAGCTGTTGCTGATCGCGGTGCGCACCGCGCGCTCGCGCGCCACGTTCGGCGTGATGTCGAGATCGCAGTCGGCGTCGGCTTCCCGATAGTTGGCGGTCGGCGGCACGATGCCGTCGCGGATCGCCATCACGCAGGCGATCATTTCCAGCGCGCCGGACGCGCCGAGACAGTGGGCGTGCATCGATTTGGTCGAGGAGATAGAAAGCTTGTAGGCATGGCCGCCGAAGACACGCTTGATCGCCGCCGTCTCGATCTGGTCGTTGGCCTTGGTGCCGGTGCCATGCGCGTTGAGATAGTCGACGTCTTCCGGATTGAGCCCGGCATCGACGAGGCAGAAGCGCATCGCCGCCTCCGGCCCTTCGATGGTCGGCGCAACGATGTCGGAGGCGTCGGCGGAAAGGCCGACGCCGGCGATTTCGGCAAGGATGGCGGCGCCGCGCGCCATGGCATGCTCATAGGTTTCCAGCACCACCATGCCCGCACCCTCGCCGAGCACAAGGCCTTGGCGATCGGCCGAAAACGGCCGGCAGGTGTCCGGCGACAATACCCGCAGGGCCTCCCAGCCCTTGAGGATGCCCCAGACCAGCGGCGCATCGGTGCCGCCGGCGACCATGACGTCGGCACGGCCGAGCCTGATCTGGTCGACCGCCGAGGCAATGGCGTGGTTGGATGACGAACAGGCAGAGGTGATGCCGAATACCGGCCCGCGCAGACCAAGATTCATGCTGACGTGGCCGGCGGCCGCGCCCGGCATTACTTTCGGCACGGTGAAGATGCCGGCGCGGTTCTTGCCTTCGAGCAGGATGGCGCGATAGCTCTCTTCGATTGCCTCCCAGCCGCAGACGCCGACGCCGACGATGGTGCCCATCCGATAGGTGTTGGCCGCGTGCAGGTTCAATCCCGCCTGCTGTGCCGCCTCCCGCGCGGCGATCGTCGCCAGAAGGCTGAAGCGGTCCATCGACACGACCTGCTTGCGGTCGATGCCGTGATCGGGAAGCGTTTTGATTTCGCAGCCGACCCTGACCTTGAGGTCATACAGCTCGGAATTGACGATCGCACCGATTGCCGAACGGCCGGTGCGCATCTCGTTCCAGATTGCTGGTGCGTTGGTGCCGAGGCCGCATAATCCGCCGATGCCCGTGATGACGATGCGCTTGTGCATTCAGTCAGGCTTTTTTCGCGATCAGCGCGCGAACCGCCTCGACCATGTCGCCGACATTCTTCAGATTGCTCCAGGCATCGACCGTGTTCATCTCGATTTCGATGCCATACTCTTCCTCGAGATCGAAGATGATTTCCGTCAGTTCCAGCGAATGGATGCCAAGGGCGGTCAGTTCGGTACTGGTGGTGATTTCCTCGCCGCCCGGCTCGGCATGAGCCTTGATCTTGGCGATGATATCGTTTGCCAGCTGGTCAGCCATTCGGTTTCTTCCCCAACTCTGTCGTTTCCCGACGCCAACTGATCAGCGCCCCTTTTGTCCTCGATTACGTCGTCATCGTCGCCTTTTACCCCCGCCAGGCGCCGATGACCGTACCAAGGTGGCTCCCTCTATAGAAACCGAAACGCTGTCAAGCAACAAGCTATATATCGACAAAGCCGCCGCAGTGCTTAACGTTGGTGTCGTGGATACGATCGCATATAGCTTGAGCTCGGTGCCGCCGGCCCAGCGCGTTGCCGGCGTCGCGCGGCTTGGCTGCGACTGGAACGGAGGCCGCACGCGTCTTCGGCGCCTGTACCAGGACGGCTCGGCCAAGATCCGCATGCCGGCAGTCTCGGCCGATCCGCTCGAAGCTGTCCTGATCAACACTGCCGGTGGGCTGACCGGTGGCGACCGTCTCGCCTGGCAGGTCGATGTCGGTGCCGGCGCCTCAGCAACCATAACAACGCAGGCCTGCGAGAAAATCTACCGCGCCGCATCCGATCGCGCCGAAGTGCGGGTGCAACTGACCGTCGGCGAAGGCGGCCACATTGCCTGGCTGCCGCAGGAAACCATCGTCTTCGACCGCTCGGTCTTTGCCCGCACGCTTGACGTGGAGCTTGCCGCCGGAGCCGAGGCGCTGATCCTGGAGGCTACTGTCTTCGGCCGCCTGGCCATGGGCGAACGGGCAGCGCAAGGCTATTTCCACGACCGCTGGCGCGTTCGCCAGGACGGAGCGCTGGTCCATGCCGAGGAGTTCCGCATCGGGCCCGACATTGCGGCCACCTTGAACCGTACGGCTGTGGCCGGTGGCGGCATCGCCGTGGCGACGCTGCTGATGGTGTCGCCGCGGGCAGAGGCTTTGCTCGAGCCGGCCCGGGGCATGGTCGGCGGCCAGGCCGGCGTCAGTTTCTGGAGTGTGCGGAAATCTGGCAAGCTTCTTGCGAGGCTGTTCGCCGAGGACGGCTACCAGCTCCGCAAGCGGCTGGTGCCGCTTGTCGAATTGCTCAACGGGCGGGCGGGCCTGCCCAAATTATGGTCACTCTGATTTCGATTATGCCACTGCAGGAAAAAGCATGAATCTGACGCCGAGGGAGAAAGACAAGCTGCTGATCGCCATGGCGGCGATCGTGGCCCGCAAGCGGCTCGAACGCGGCGTCAAGCTCAACCACCCGGAAGCGATCGCGCTGATCACCGATTTCGTCGTCGAGGGTGCCCGCGACGGGCGCGCGGTCGCCGAGCTGATGGAGGCCGGCGCCCATGTCGTGACCCGGGCGCAGGTGATGGAAGGCATTGCCGAAATGATCCACGATGTGCAGGTCGAGGCGACGTTTCCCGACGGCACCAAGCTGGTGACCGTGCACGAACCGATCAGATAATCACCAAAGGCGAGGAGAGGAAAATGCTTGAGCTGCGTCCCAACTGCGAATGCTGCGACAAGGATCTGCCGCCCGATGCGACAGATGCGGTGATCTGCACCTTCGAATGCACCTTCTGCGCGGACTGCGCCCAAAACGTGCTCGGCGGCGCCTGTCCGAATTGTGGCGGCAACTTCTCGGCCCGCCCGATCCGTCCGGCAGCGATGCTGAAGAAATATCCGGCCTCGACCCAGCGCATTCTCAATGCAGAGGGCTGCGGCCCGGCCCGCAAGGCCGCGTGAGAGGCATGATGATCTCGAAGATGGAAGGTACGCCGATGATCCCCGCTACGATGAAACGCACAACGCTGTCGGCGGTCCTGCTGCTGGCGGCAGCTGGGCCAGCCTATGCCCATGTCGGCGACGGCACGGTTTCGTCCTTCACCGCCGGCTTCACCCACCCGCTCTCCGGCCTCGATCACATGCCGGTGATGATTGCCGTCGGCCTGTGGGCAGCACTCAAGGGCGACAAAGCGATCTGGGCATGGCCGCTGGCTTTCGTCGGCATCATGCTGGCCGGCGGCGCGCTCGGCATCCTGCATGTGCCGATGGCTTTCGTCGAGCCGGCCATATTGGCGTCCGTCGTGGTGCTCGGGCTGCTGGTTGCGCTCGCCGTCGACCTTCCGGTCTCGGCCGGCGTCGCCGTCATCGGCCTGTTCGCGTTGTTCCACGGCTATGCCCACGGCACCGAGGTGCCCGAAAATGCGGGTGGGCTCGGCTACATGGCGGGCTTTGCCGCCGCCACCGCGCTGCTCCACGCCGTCGGCATCACTGCCGGTTTCAACCTCGGCTGGCGCTTCCGCGGACTTGCCCGCGTCGCCGGGGCCGCCTGTGCCACGATTGGCGCCGGCCTTGCTTTCGGCGTCCTGTGAGGGCCGCAATGATCCCAGGTGAAATCATCACGGCAAGCGGCGAGATAGAGCTGAACAAGGGTCTGGCGACCGTCACCTTGAAGGTAGCCAACAGCGGCGATCGGCCGATCCAGGTCGGCAGCCATTATCATTTCTTCGAGACCAATGAAGGGCTGAGATTCGATCGCGACCAGGCCCGCGGCATGCGCCTCGACATCGCTGCCGGCACCGCCATGCGCTTCGAGCCGGGGCAGGAGCGTGACGTTACCCTGGTGCCGTTCGGCGGCAAGCGCGAGGTCTACGGATTTCAGCAGAAGATCATGGGCAAGCTGTGAGATCGAAGGCGTCGAGCAGTTTCGGCTCAGCCGGGCGGCTTGGCCGCCGCATAGATGACGACCTTTCCCGGATCGTCGAATTCCACCGCCAGAACGTCCTCGGTTTGCACTCTCCGCGAGTCGATGGCGTTGAACAGCAATGCGTTCGCCTCGATCTCCTTGCGCAGCTCGGCAATGTCGTCCCGATGTTGCCTGACCTTGTTTTCGATCGCCGGCGGCGGGCCGCCTTCGGTGCGCGCGGCGTCGGTAAGAAACACGATATCGACCTTGTCGAGCTTGGACGTCTTGCGCACGACAGCGATGTTTTCACGCGTGCGGTCGATCGCCGAGCTGACCTTGCCGGCTTCCGCATTTGTCTTGGTCTCTTCCTGGCCGACCTCCGAGCCGACGATCCGGTTGACGGTCTCGGCGCTATCGAGGCTCTGCGCGTTCAGCGCGGCGTGCGGAATGCTGGCTGCCAGAAACGCGGTCGCAGCAATCCCATGCAGCCATCTGGTGTCGGAGAAGGTGGTGATCGCCATCGCTCGTTCTCAGGCTCCTTTTCGAGGCTTGTGTCAGGGCGACAGGACCGAAACGTAACTTCCCCTGTGAAGGTTCCCTTTGCGATGCGGCGGGCTGACCGGGCGCCGGCCCGCCGCCTCGCCTCGTCAGCTGGCTTTCTTGGTGATCAGCGTCAGCGCGCCATTGGTGCTCATGCTGGCGGCGATCACCTGCGCCGAGGTGAGTCCTTTCGCTTCGAGCGCGGACTTGACCTCCGGTGTCGCGTCGATCGAGCCGCGCAGCTTCTGCAAATCGGCATCGCTGCGCTTAGCGATCACCTCGTTGACCTTGGCTTGAGTATCCGCCGGCAGATCCTTGATATCGACGACATTGATCGCCTGAATGGTGGGCGCCTGCGGCTGCGCCCCGGGCGCGGCAGGAGCAGGAGCGGCCGGCGCCGGACTGGGCTGCTGCGCAGGCTGTTGCTGGGCGCTGGCGGCGGTTGCGAGCACCAGCGTGGCGGCGGCTGCCAGAAGGGTCGTTTTGCGCATGGATGTTCCTTTCCATCGATTGGCAAATGGTCGTTTTGGGGTGGCCCGCCCACCTCAACCGCCAAATGGGATCGGAAAGTGTCGCTCAGCGGGTCATTGCGTGACCATAGGATGGCGGCAATGTGGGTCCCGGCTTCGACAAGCGGTATTTTCGGGCTGTATTTCGGGAGCAATTGCTGATGGCTAAAATCACCCGCGCCGCCTATGCGCAGATGTACGGCCCGACAGTTGGCGACAAGGTCCGGCTCGCCGACACCGAACTGTTCATCGAGGTCGAAAAGGATCTCACCCTTTACGGTGAGGAGGTGAAATTCGGCGGCGGCAAGGTCATCCGCGATGGCATGGGCCAGAGCCAGGTTTCGCGCGCGCAAGGCGCGGTCGACACCGTCATCACCAATGCGCTGGTCGTCGATGCCACCGCCGGTATCGTCAAGGCAGATATCGGCCTCAGGGACGGCCGTATCGCCGCGATCGGCAAGGCCGGCAATCCGGATACTCAAGGCGGCGTCACCATCATCATCGGCCCCGGCACCGAGATCATCGCCGGCGAGGGCAAGATCCTGACCGCCGGCGGCTTCGACGCGCATATCCACTTCATCTGCCCGCAGCAGATCGAGGAAGCGCTGATGTCGGGCATCACCACCATGCTCGGCGGCGGCACCGGCCCGGCGCACGGTACGCTGGCCACCACCTGCACGCCTGGCCCGTGGCATCTGGCACACATGATCCAGTCTTTCGATGCCTTCCCGATGAATATCGGCCTGTCGGGCAAGGGCAACGCGTCGCTGCCTGCCGCGCTCGAAGAGATGGTGCTCGCCGGCGCCTGCTCGCTGAAGCTGCATGAGGACTGGGGCACGACACCGGCTGCAATCGACTGCTGCCTGTCGGTCGCCGACGATTACGACGTGCAGGTCATGATCCACACCGACACGCTGAACGAGTCCGGCTTCGTCGAAAACACGGTGGCGGCGATCAAGGGCCGCACCATCCATGCCTTCCACACCGAAGGCGCCGGCGGCGGCCACGCACCTGATATCATCAAGGTCTGCGGCCTGCCCAACGTCATTCCGTCCTCGACCAATCCGACCCGCCCCTACACGGTCAACACGCTGGCCGAACACCTCGACATGCTGATGGTCTGTCACCATCTGTCGCCGTCGATCCCCGAAGATATCGCCTTTGCCGAAAGCCGCATCCGCAAGGAAACCATCGCCGCCGAAGACATTCTGCACGACATCGGCGCCTTCTCGATCATCTCGTCGGACAGCCAGGCCATGGGCCGCGTCGGCGAAGTCGCGATCCGCACCTGGCAGACCGCCGACAAGATGAAGCGCCAGCGCGGTTCGCTGCCGCAGGAGACCGGCGACAACGACAATTTCCGCGTCCGCCGCTACATCGCCAAATACACCATCAATCCGGCCATCGCGCATGGCCTGTCGAAGGACATTGGCTCGGTGGCGGTGGGAAAACGCGCCGATCTCGTGCTGTGGAATCCGGCGTTCTTCGGCGTCAAGCCGGACATGGTGCTGATCGGCGGCATGATCGCCGCCGCCCCGATGGGCGATCCCAACGCCTCGATCCCGACGCCGCAGCCGATGCACTATCGGCCGATGTTCGGCGCCTATGGCAAGGCGATGACCAATTCGTCGGTGACATTCGTTTCGAAAGCCGCGCTCGACGCCGGCCTGCGCGGCAGGCTCGGCGTCGACAAGCAGATGGTGGCGGTCGAGAATACCCGCGGCGGCATCGGCAAGCATTCGATGGTGCTCAACGACGCCACGCCGCATGTCGAGGTCGACCCCGAAACCTACGAGGTCCGCGCCGACGGCGAGTTGCTCACCTGCGAGCCTGCCACCGTGCTGCCGATGGCGCAACGCTACTTCCTGTTCTGAACCATAGGCGTTAGAACGACCGATGTAGAACATGCCGCGCCAGGCCTATGGACCAGCAATTCCCTTACGCCCACGACATTTTCCCGCATATCCGCATTGTCCTGGGCATGGTGATCGGCCTTGGCGTCACACGGCTGCTGTCGGGGCTCGCCCGCATCGTCCAGCATCCCGGCCAGTACCGGCTCTATCCCGTGCACCTCGCCTGGGTTGCGTCGGTGCTTCTGATGCTGGTGCATTTCTGGTGGTGGGAGTTCGGCCTGTTCCAGATCGAGAATTGGACCTTCGGCAAATACCTGTTCATCATCTTCTACGCCGTCACGCTGTTCCTGCTCTGCGCGCTGCTGTTCCCGGATTCGATGCTGGACTACACCAGCTATGAGGATTTCTTTTATTCGCGCCGGGCCTGGTTCTTCGGCCTGCTGGCGGCGACCTATCTGCTCGACGTGATCGACACGCTGCTGAAAGGGCCGGAGCATTTCGCCCATTTCGGCATCGAATATCTGATCCGCACGCCGGTTTTCGTCGCGCTTTGCGTCATTGCGATCCTGCTGCGCGACCGCCGCTTTCACATCGCCTTTGTCGCCGGCGCGCTCGTCTATCAGATATCGTTCATCCTGCGGCTCTTCGACACGATCGTCTGAGCCCCATTGGGGCGGCGGACCGGATAGTCTAGGCTTTTTGCGAAAGGCAGTCTTACATGAAGCTCGATATTCGCACCGACTTCACCAAATTCCCGCGCGCCGTCTCCGTCCTGGCCGCAGGCGAAGCCGGAACCACTACGCCATATGACAGCGCAGTGCTTGCTCATGACGAGCGGCATCTGCGCCGTCGCGCCATCGAAACGGCCCGTAGCGACAAGGTGCTGGTCGACCTGCCCGAACCGGTGACGTTGAACCATGGTGACCGGCTGGTGCTGGAGGATGGCCGCCAAATCGAGATCATCGCGGCCGCGGAGCCGCTCTACGACATCAGGGCCAGCGATCCTGTCCATCTGGCCGAGCTTGCCTGGCACATCGGCAACCGCCATCTCGCCGCCGCAATCGAAGCTGGGCGCATCCTCATCCTGCGCGACCATGTCATCAAGGCGATGCTGGAGGGATTGGGCGCCATTGTGAGCGACGTCTCCGAGCCGTTCAAGCCGGTGCGCGGCGCTTATTCCGGCCATGGCGGGCACGGCCATGCTCATGCCGAGGCGCATACGCACAGCCACGCCGAAGCGCATTCTCATAGCCATAGCGAATCGCATTCCCACAGCCATTCGCACGACCATGACCATGACTGACCAGCCTTCCAACATTGCATTGTTGCGGCTGATGGCGTGGCTGTCGCCTTCCTTCCCGGTCGGCGGCTTTTCCTACAGCCATGGCTTGGAACAAGCCGTGCATGCCGGGCTGGTTGCCGACAGCAAAGACCTTGCAGCGTGGCTGGAAACGCTGGTCGAGATGGGTTCCGGCTGGAACGATGCGGTGCTGTTTGCCGAAAGCTGGCGCCGGGCGCGCGAAGCCGGCGATCTGGTCGAGGTCGCTGCGCTCGCCGAGGCCCTAGCCGGCTCGCGCGAGCGTCATGCCGAAACCATGCTGCAGGGCGCCGCCTTCCTGAAGGCGGCCTCGGCCTGGCCGTGCCAGGTGCTGGACCGCCTGCCGGCCGAATGTGCCTATTGCGTCGCCGTCGGTGCCGTCGCCGGCGGCCACGGATTTATGCTGCGGGATGCGCTGGCCGGCTTCCTGCAGGCCTTCTTTTCCAACCTCGTCCAGGCCGCGATCCGGCTTGGTGTCGTTGGCCAGACCGGAGCGACCGCGCTGCTCGCCGGCTTCGAGCCGCTGGCCTTGGCGACTGCAGCCCGCGCTGCCGACTCGACCCTCGACGATCTCGGCGGCTGCGCTTTTATCTCAGACATCACGGCGATGAAGCACGAGACCCAGTATTCGCGGCTGTTCCGCTCATGATCGTCCTCGCTTTCGCCCTCTCGCTGGTCCTGCTGCTGATCACCGCGCTGCATGTCTATTGGGCTATTGGCGGCATCTGGCCGGGCATGGATGCTGCCTCCTGCGCCCGCGCCGTCATCGGCTTTCATGGCGTCGATGAAATGCCGGCACCCTTCGCCAGCTTCGCCGTTGCCGCCTGCCTCGGCCTGGCGACACTGTGGCCGATGGCGCTCGAGGGCATCTTTGCCACGCCCTTTCCCAAGGCCGGGCTTGCCGCCACGTCGCTGCTCATCGCGCTGGTTTTCCTGGCGCGCGGCATTGCCGGCTTCACGCCGTGGTGGCGCCGGCTGACGCCCGAGCAACCTTTCGCGCGGCTCGATCTGCGTTATTATTCGCCGCTGTGCCTGCTGATCGGCCTCGGCTTCGCCATCCTTGCCTTCACGGAGTTCCCCGCATGATATCCCCGAACGGCCCTCTTCGCATCGGCATCGGCGGTCCGGTCGGCTCCGGCAAGACGACGCTCACCGAAAAGCTCTGCAAGGCGCTGCGCGACGAGTTCTCGATCGCCGTCGTCACCAACGACATCTACACCAAGGAGGACGCCATGATGCTGGCGCGCCTCCAGGCGCTGCCCGAAGATCGCATCATCGGCGTCGAGACCGGCGGCTGCCCGCACACCGCCATCCGCGAGGACGCCTCGATCAATCTGCAGGCGATTGCCGAAATGACCAAAAAATTCCCGGATCTCGACATCATCTTCATCGAATCGGGCGGCGACAACCTCGCCGCCACCTTCTCGCCGGACCTTGCCGACCTGACGCTCTATGTCATCTCGGTTTGCCAGGGCGAGGAGATTCCGCGCAAGGGCGGACCGGCGATCACCCGGTCCGATTTCCTGGTCATCAACAAGAGCGACCTTGCGCCCTATGTGAACGTCAATCTCGATGTCATGGAACGCGACGCTGCCCGCATGCGCGGCAAACGGCCGTTCGGCTTCACCGACCTGTCGCGCGGCAAGGGGCTGCAGGAGGTCATCGATTTTATCGTCGAGCATGGCGGCCTAAGGGTCGGCGCCGCCGCCAGTACGGCAGCATAGCAATCGCGTTCGCCTGCACCAAACGAAACCGGTTGCGCGTCTTCCCGCCGCGCGGCATCCTCGCCTCTTTCACGGAGGTCTACGATGAGCATCACGCGCCTGCAGAAGGAAGTGCTGACCAACCTGCCGTTCTATGAAGAACGTGTCGATCTCGCTTGCGCCTTCCGCTGGACGGCGCGGCTCAACATGCACGAGGCGGTGGCCAATCATTTCTCGCTGGCGGTCAACGACGATGGCTCGCAATTCCTGATGAATCCCAATCAGGTGCATTTCTCGCGCATCAAAGCGAGCGACCTGCTGCTGATCGACGCCAACGATCCCGACACGCTCTCCGGCCCGAATGCACCTGACCCGACGGCCTGGGGCCTGCATGGCGCCATCCATCGCAATGTGCGTCATGCACGCTGCGTCATGCATGTCCACTCGATCCACGCCACGGTGCTTGCCTCGCTCGCCGACTCGACGTTGCCGCCGGTCGACCAGAACTCAGCGATCTTCTTCAACCGCCATGTCGTCGACGGGCATTACGGCGGGCTGGCCTTCGAGGAAGAAGGCGAGCGCTGCTCGCAGCTTCTTGTCGACCCGAAGGTCAAGGTCATGGTGATGGGCAACCATGGCGTGCTGGTCATCGGCGACAGCGTTGCCGACACCTTCAACCGCATGTTCTATTTCGAGCGCGCCGCCGAAACCTACATCAAGGCGCTGTGGACCGGCCGGCCGCTGCGGGTATTGTCGGACGAGATCGCCGAGAAAGCGGCAAGGGAACAGGAAGATTATCCGGGCCAGGCCGAACGCCACCTCTCCGAACTGAAGGCGATCCTCGACGAGCAGGAGCCTGTCTACCGGTACTGAGCTGCGCCCTTCTCCCCGTCGCTATACGGGGAGAAGGTGCCGGCAGGCGGATGAGGGGCAGCGCAAGCGCCCGAAAGCCTGCGACGAACTCAAAACTCGGCCTGCCAGTGATCTCAATGCGCCCGGAAAGGGGCGTTAATTGTCAAGCTCGGCGCCGCCCCTCATCGCCCTGCCGGGCACTTCTCCCCGTACAATGACGGGGAGAAGGACGCTGTCATCGCTGGTTTCGCCAATCATCGGCGTTGCAGGAAGTCTAGCTTGAGGCGGCCTTTTCAGCCAAGCTTAAAGTCCCAGATGGGCTCGCAATTCGTCGGCGCTGTTGATGACAATCGCGCCCGGCGGCCCTTCCATCGGCGCCTCCGGCCAGAAGACCGTCTTCATTCCCGCCGCCAGCCCCGCCGTGGCGCCGGTCATGCTGTCGTCGACCGCTACGGCCTCGGCGGGATCGACGCCGGCCAGCCAGGCGGCGCGCAGGAATGGCTCGGGATGCGGCTTGCCTTCGCGCACGTCGTTGCGGCTGATGGTCTTCATTCCGGGGTAGAAAAGGCCGACCGCGCGCAGATTGGCGTCGACGATCAGCCGGTCGGAATTGGACACCACCGCCTGCTCCACGCCAAGCGCGCGCAGCTCGTTGAAAATCTCGATCGCGCCGCTGCGTGGCGTCAGCGTTTGCGCCATCGGCAGATAGTGATCGTATTTGCGTACGATCCAGTCGTCGAAAGGCAGGTCGAGGCCGAACTCGTCGCGCAGCATCTCGTAGACCGGCCATGCGGCGATGCCGAGCACGCGCTCATGCAGGTCGGTTGGCGGGGCGATGCCAACGCTGTGCAGCGCCGCAACCAGCGCCGCCTCGTGCAGCGGCTCGCTGTCGACCAGCGTGCCGTCCATATCCCAGAAAACCGCTTTCGGCGTCATGCGAGGCTCCATTCTCCAGAATCCCTTAAAGCGTTTAGCTCGGGAGATAAACCGCCGCGTCCCCGCTAATGCATGTCGCGCAAAAGTGTGCAGCGGTTTTGTGATAACGACATGCATAAAAAAGAATCTAAAGCGCGTCGCATGAGGCCGATCGAACACGTCGCGCTTTGGAACCGAGATTGGTGCGACCTCGACAGCCTTGCTGTTGCGACGAGACTAGGTCGACCCCGTCACTTCGTTCGAGCCACCAAGTCCGGACCTTAAGCAATTGCTCGTACAATAGGCAATTGCGCACGACCTCATTCCCTGCGAAACTATGGTGCTCCGCCTCTTATGCTCGGCGGGCTGGGAGGCAGGACCTTGAATTCGCGGCAGGATAGCGGCGGCAACAGGCTGGACGACGCGGCGCGCGCCGGCTGGCTCTATTACGTTGCCGGCAACACCCAGGACCAGATCGCCGCCACGCTTGGCATCTCCCGGCAGACGGCGCAGCGGCTGGTGTCGCTTGCAGTCTCCGAAGGGTTGATCAAGGTGCGCGTCGACCATCCGATCGCCAATTGCCTCGACCTTGCGGCACGGCTGAAATCGCGCTTTGCGCTTGATCTGGTCGAGGTGGTGCCGAGCGACCCTTCTTCGTCCTCCACCGTCATCGGGGTCGCGGAGGCGGCGGCGGCGGAGATCGAACGGCGGCTGCGGTCGCCCACACCGATCGTCATGGCGATCGGCACCGGCCGCACGCTGAAGGCCGCGATCGAGCAGCTGCCGCCGATGGAATGCCCGCAGCACAAGGTGGTGTCGCTGACCGGCAATATCTCGCCAGACGGTTCGGCGGCCTTCTACAACGTCATCTTCACCATGGCCGACAGGGTCAAGGCGCGCTCGTTTCCGATGCCTTTGCCGGTCATCGCTTCCTCGCCCGAAGAGCGCGAGATGCTGCTCAGCCAGCCGATGATCCAGCCGACGCTGGCGCTTGCGGCCGAGGCCGACGTCACCTTTGTCGGCATCGGCGATCTTGGCCCGAAGGCGCCGCTTTACGAGGACGGCTTCATTTCGGAGGGTGAATTGAAGGCGCTGCAGAAGGCCGGCGGCGTCGCCGAGATCGTCGGCTGGGTATTCGATCGTGACGGCCGCATGATCGAGGGCATCACCAACGACCGGGTCTCGTCGGCACCGCTGCCGTCGCGCGAAAAGTCGCTGGTGATCGCGCTTGCCATGGGCGACCGCAAGCTGCCGGGCATCTTCGCCGCCGTCAACCGGCGGCTGGTCAACGGCCTCATCACCGATGAGCGGACCGCCGCCGCCTTGCTGGCCGGCGCATGATCTCAGAGCCGCTGGCGGTCGGAAACGATCAGGTGAAATCGAAACGCAGCTGAACCCTCGATAAAACGAGCGACATTATTGGTGCCGGCCACAAGGATCGTTGCCGTCGAGGAGGCCCATGTCGCGCTGGAGATGCGGCGGCAGTTCCCGGACGTCGAGATAGGCCCGTTTCCGCGCCGCGTGCCTTGCCAATCCCCGCGCCAGCCGTGAAAACCAGCCATGGGCTGGAGCAAGAAGCAGCTTTTCCTGTAATGTGGTCATGATCGTCAGCCTTCGCTATCTCTAGGCGTAATTGATCTTCAACACGGAATATCGGTAGGACCGGCCGGTGCCGCCAATCAAACGTCGATCATTGCCCATAAGGAGGGCTTATGCCGGAGCTCAATTCACGACAGCTGGTTTCGCAGCTTCCTCCGCTTCAGGCGATCCGGGTGTTCGAGGCGGTGGCGCGGCATCTCTCGTTCACCAAGGCCGCCCAGGAGCTTGGCATGACGCAGGCGGCGGCAAGCTATCAGATCAAGCTTTTGGAGGAGCGCATCGGCGCACCCTTGTTCCTGCGCCAGCCAAAACAGATCGTGCTGACCGAACCTGGCCAACGCCTGGCGCCCGCGGTCAGCGAAGCGTTCGCGCTGTTGAGCGGCGCCTATGCCGCCGCGCGCACCGGCGCCGATGGCGTGCTTTGCGTTTCGACGCTGCTGACCTTTGCCTCCAATTGGCTGGCGCAGCATCTCGGCTCGTTCCAGGTCGCGCATCCGTCGCTGGCGGTGCGCGTCGATACTTCGAACAGGGTTGTCGACTTTGCCAGAGAGGATATCGACATCGCCATCCGCTCCGGCGGCGGCAACTGGCCGGGCGTCGAGACCCATATGCTTTTCAGGGCCGATTTCACGCCGGTTCTCAGCCCAAAACTCGCGGCCAGCATCGGCGGCGTCAACGAACCGGCCGACCTGCTGCGGCTGCCGATCCTCGACCCGGGCGACATCTGGTGGCGGGACTGGTTTGCCGCCGCCGGCCTGCCGGTCGCGGAATTGGCCAAACGCACCGGCACCAGCATGGGCGCGCAAGCCTACGAGGCCAATGCCGCGATTGCTGGCCATGGCGTGGCGATCGTCACCAAGGCGCTGTTCAAGACCGAACTTGCCGACGGCCGCCTGATCCAGCCCTTCGATCTGGTTGGTGACGACGGCCATGCCTATTGGCTGGTCTATCCGACGGCGCGGCGCAACGTGCCGAAGATCCGCGCCTTTCGTGATTGGATCCTGAGCGAGATCGCTTGCCAATAGGCCGAATCCAGGCCACCCGGACAGCAAAGCTCCGGCTTTTGGCGGCGCGATGGGCCCGATCCAACCCTTCTCCACATATACCGCGAGTGTCCCAGGCTTGCCGCTGCACGAGACCAGCGTGCTGCGCTGCAGCAACGAATCCGGCTTGACATAATTCACGGTAAGTGAGTAATTGCTCACAGCCAAGGCAAATGCTCATCTTGGTTCATGGGAGGAATTTTGATGAAACTTCGCACGTTCACCCTAGGCCTGTTGTCGGCCAGCGCGCTTGCTTTCGCCGCGCATGCCGAATCCATCACCATCGCCACGGTCAACAATGGCGACATGGTCCGCATGCAGAAGCTGACCGACGACTTCACCGCCAAGAATCCCGACGTCCAGCTGCAGTGGGTCACGCTCGAGGAAAACGTCCTGCGCGAGCGCGTCACCACCGACATCGCCACCAAGGGCGGCCAGTACGACGTGATGACCATCGGCACCTATGAGGTGCCGATCTGGGCCAAGCAGAGTTGGCTCCTGCCGCTCGACAAGCTCGGCGACGACTATGACGTCAAGGACATCATCCCGGCTATTGCCGGCGGCCTGTCGGTCGACGGCAAGCTCTACGCCGCGCCTTTCTACGGCGAAAGCTCCTTCGTCATGTACCGCAAGGACCTGATGGAGAAGGCCGGGCTCAAGATGCCCGACGCGCCGACCTGGGACTTCATCAAGCAGGCTGCCGACAAAATGACCGACCGCGCCAACGGCGTGAACGGCGTCTGCCTGCGCGGCAAGGCCGGCTGGGGCGAGAACATGGCCTTCCTGACCGCCATGTCGAACTCGTTCGGCGCGCGCTGGTTCGACGAGAACTGGAAGCCGCAATTCGACCAGCCCGAGTGGAAGAACACACTGCAATTCTATGTTGACCTAATGAAGGCCGACGGCCCCGAGGGCGCTTCGTCCAACGGCTTCAACGAAAACCTGGCGCTATTCCAGCAGGGCAAATGCGGCATGTGGATCGATGCCACCGTCGCCGCTTCCTTCGTTTCCGACCCGAAGAACTCCACCGTCGCCGACAAGGTCGGCTATGCGCTGGCACCGGACAATGGCCTCGGCAAGCGCGGCAATTGGCTCTGGGCCTGGTCGCTGGCCATCCCCGCCGGCACCCAGAAGGCCGACGCCGCTCAAAAGTTCGTATCCTGGGCAACCAGCAAGCACTATGCCGAGCTCGTCGCCTCGAAGGAAGGCTGGGCCAACGTTCCGCCGGGAACGCGCTCCTCACTCTATGCCAATCCCGAGTACCAGAAGGCGGCACCTTTCGCCAAGATGACGCTGGACTCGATCAACTCCGCCGATCCGACGCACCCAACCGTCAAGCCGGTGCCTTATGTCGGCGTACAGTTCGTCGCCATTCCTGAGTTCCAGGGCCTCGGCACCACTGTCGGCCAGCTCTTCTCGGCGGCACTTGCCGGCCAGTCGAGCGTCGACGATGCCCTGAAGCAGGCGCAGGACGCCGCCACCGCGACGATGACCGAGGGCGGTTACATCAAGTAGGCTCCTCCCGGTGCCGGTTGCCAATGGCGACCGGCAACGGCCGCCCGAATCCCAGTTCGGGCGGCCGGGGATCACCCCCCTGAAAACTTGGCTGACCTCGAAGGGTGACCGTCATGGCTACTCAGCAGACCCGTTCGCTTGCCCGCTTCATGATGGCGCCATCCGTGGTGCTGCTGCTGGTTTGGATGATTGTACCGCTGGCATTCACGCTGTGGTTCTCCTTCCAACAGTACAATCCGCTCAATCCGATGCGCGACGGCTTCGTCGGGTTTTCGAACTACGCGCTGTTCTATTCCAACCCGGCATTCCTGCAGTCGATCCTCAACACGCTCACCATCGTCGTCAGCGTGCTTTTGATCACGGTGATCGGCGGTATCCTGCTGGCCCTTCTGCTCGATCAGCCGATGTGGGGACAGGGCATCGTCCGCATCCTCGTCATCTCGCCGTTCTTCGTCATGCCGCCGGTGGCGGCACTGGTCTGGAAGAACATGATCATGCATCCGCAATACGGCGTCTTCGCCGATATTGCGCGCTTCTTCGGCGGGCAGCCGATCGACTGGTTCGGGCAGCACCCGCTTTTGGCGATCATCATCATCGTCGCCTGGCAGTGGCTGCCGTTTGCGACGCTGATCCTGTTGACCGCGCTTCAGTCGCTCGACGGCGAGCAGAAGGAAGCCGCCGAAATGGATGGCGCCGGCTTCATCAGCCGCTTCATCTATTTGACGCTGCCGCATATGTCGCGCGCCATAACCGTGGTCATCCTGATCCAGACGATCTTCCTTCTGTCGGTCTATGCCGAGATCCTCGTCACCACCAATGGCGGCCCGGGTTATGCCTCCACCAACCTGCCCTTCCTCGTCTACCAGAAGGCATTGCTGGAGTTCAAAATCGGCCAGGCGTCCGCCGGCGGTATCATCGCAGTCATTCTCGCCAACATCGTCGCCTTCTTCGCCATGCGCGCCGTCGGCAAGAATTTGGATAAATAAGGGAGGAAACGATGGCACGTGCGCTGAACCACCCCCACTCCGTCCCGCTGCGCGGGACACCTCTCCCCCTGCCCGGGGGAGAGGAAACGCCTGCAT
The DNA here is from genome assembly GCF_040319055.1 of Mesorhizobium sp. M0960. Lineage (NCBI taxonomy): Bacteria > Pseudomonadati > Pseudomonadota > Alphaproteobacteria > Hyphomicrobiales > Phyllobacteriaceae > Mesorhizobium > Mesorhizobium sp. M0960. The sequence continues at coordinate 123,107 of NZ_JAMYNN010000008.1, forward strand.
CGAAGCCGCACCCTTCCTCTACCCCGTCGATCGGGGGAGAGGTGGTTTGCGCAGCAAACCGGAGTGGGGGTCGACCCTGCCGCCAACATCGCCGATACGGGAGGACCTGACGATGGCACGTGCAGTCACCACCCAGCACAAGACGATTGCGACCGCGGCCGCCTGGATCGTCGCGCTACTGATCTTCTTCCCGATCCTCTATACGATCATCACTTCGTTCAAATCGGAGCAGGAGGCCATCCAGGGCTTCAACCTGTTCCCGTCGGGAACCACGGAGAGCTATTCCGAGGTCCAGGCGCAGAACGGTTATTTCAAATTCTTCCTGAACTCGGTGTTCCTGTCGGTCGGCTCGACCGTCCTGGCTCTGCTTGTCGCCGTTCCGGCGGCATGGTCGATGGCGTTTTCGCCAAGCAAACGCACCAAGGACATCCTGATGTGGATGCTTTCCACCAAAATGATGCCGGCCGTCGCCGTGCTGTTCCCGATCTATCTGATCTTCCGCGATACAGGACTGCTCGACAGCCGCATCGGCCTGATGGTCATGCTGATGTTGATCAACCTGCCGATCGTGGTCTGGATGCTCTACACCTATTTCCGCGAGATCCCGGGCGAGATCCTGGAAGCGGCGCGCATGGACGGCGCATCGCTCTGGAACGAGATCATCTACGTGCTGACGCCGATGGCGGTGCCGGGCATCGCCTCGACCATGCTGCTCAACATCATCCTCGCCTGGAACGAGGCGTTCTGGACGATCCGGCTGACCACCACCGAGGCAGCGCCGCTCACCGCTTTCATCAGCTCCTTCTCCAGTCCGCAGGGGCTGTTCTGGGCCAAGCTTTCGGCCGCCTCGACACTGGCGATCGCGCCGATCCTGATCATGGGCTGGTTCAGCCAGAAGCAGCTGGTCCGCGGCCTGACGTTTGGGGCGGTAAAGTAACGGGCATCGCCTGACGCAAAACGAAAAACAGCCCTTCGGGGGAGGAAATCATGGGAAACATCACGCTCAAGAACGTCTCCAAATCCTTCGGGGCGACGTCCATCATCCCCGGCCTCGACCTGATCATCGAGAACGGCGAGTTCGTCGTCTTCGTCGGCCCGTCGGGCTGCGGCAAGTCCACGCTGTTGCGTCTGATTGCCGGCCTGGAGGACACCAGCGGCGGCACCATCATCATCGATGGCCGCGACGTCACCGGCGAGGCGCCGGCCAAGCGCAAGCTGGCCATGGTGTTCCAGTCCTATGCGCTTTACCCGCATATGACGGTGGCCAAGAACATCGCTTTCCCCCTGAAGATGGCGGGCGAGGACCAGGCGACCATCGACAAGAAGGTGAAGGACGCCGCCCGCATCTTGAACCTCACCAACTACCTAGATCGCCGCCCCGGCCAGCTCTCCGGCGGCCAGCGGCAGCGCGTCGCCATCGGCCGCGCCATCGTGCGCCAGCCTTCCGCCTTCCTGTTCGACGAGCCTTTGTCCAATCTCGACGCGGCGCTGCGCGGCACCATGCGGCTGGAGATCAGCGAGCTGCATCACCAGCTCAAGACCACCATGGTCTACGTCACCCACGACCAGATCGAGGCCATGACCATGGCCGACAAAATCGTCGTGCTCAACGCCGGCAATATCGAGCAGGTCGGCTCGCCGATGGAGCTCTACAAGACCCCGAAGAACCTGTTCGTCGCCGGTTTCATCGGCTCGCCGAAGATGAACCTGATCGAAGGCGAGCCGGCCGCCAAATATGGCGCCAGGACAGTCGGCATCCGCCCGGAGCATATGAACATTTCGAAGACGTCAGGCGACTGGAAGGCGACCGTCGGCGTTGCCGAACATCTCGGCTCCGACACGTTTTTGCACGTCCAGGCGGATGGTGTCGGGCAGCTGACGGTGCGTGCCGACGGCGAACTTGCCGCCCATCACGGCGACACAATCTATCTGACACCGGACAAGACCAAGCTGCATCGTTTTGGCACCGATGGGAAGGCGATGCTGCAATGAGGCTCGGAGGTAAATCGGCGCTGATCACCGGATCGGCGCGCGGCATCGGCAGGGCGTTTGCCGAAGCCTACATGCGGGAGGGCGCGACCGTCGCCATCGGCGACATCAATCTCGAGGCTGCCGAGAAGACGGCTTCGGAAATCGGCGGCAACGCCTACGCGGTGAAGCTGGACGTCACCGATCTCGCGTCGATAGATGCGGCTGTCAAGGCGGTCGAAACCAGAGCCGGCGGCCTCGATATTTTGATCAACAACGCTGCGCTGTTCGACCTGGCGCCGATCGTCGAGATCAGCAAGGCAAGCTACGACAAATTGTTCTCGGTCAACGTCGCCGGCACACTGTTTACGCTTCAGGTTGCGGCCCGTTCGATGATTGCCCGCGGCAAGGGCGGCAAGATCATCAACATGGCAAGCCAGGCCGGGCGCCGCGGCGAGGCGCTGGTCGCCGTCTACTGCGCCACCAAGGCGGCGGTCATCTCGCTCACCCAGTCGGCAGGGCTCGACCTGATCAAGCACCGCATCAACGTCAATGCCATCGCCCCGGGTGTCGTCGACGGCGAGCACTGGGACCATGTCGATGCCTTGTTCGCCAAGTTCGAGAACCGGCCGAGGGGCGAGAAGAAGAGACTGGTCGGCGAAGCCGTGCCTTATGGCCGCATGGGCACGGCGCAAGACCTCACCGGCATGGCGGTGTTCCTGGCCAGCGATGAGGCCGAATACATCGTTGCCCAGACCTACAATGTCGATGGCGGCCAGTGGATGAGTTGAGGGGGCGAAGGCGCTCTTCTCCCCGTCTCCTCCAACGGGGGGAAGAGCCGTCCCGCTAAAGGGTAAAAGCAGATGTCCGTGAAACTCTCTTCTTCCATACTCGCCAAGCTTCCGCCCAAGATCGCCGGCCCGAAATACGATCGCGCCGCGCTCAAGGCCGGCATCGTGCATTTCGGCGTCGGCAATTTCCATCGCTCGCATCAGGCCGTCTATCTCGACGACCTCTTCAATTCGGGCGTCGGCCACGACTGGGCCATCGTTGGCGCCGGCGTCTTCGAGGGCGAGAAGGTCGGCCGCGGCAAGCTGCAGGAACAGGACTGGCTGACCACCGTGGTCGAGCAGGACAGCGGCCATATGAGCGCGCGCGTCACCGGCGTTATGATCGATTTCCTGATGCCGGGCGAAGCGACCGCAATCGTCGAGCGGCTTGCCGATCCGGCGATCAAGATCGTTTCCCTGACCATCACCGAGGGCGGCTATTTTATCGATCCGGCTTCTGGCGTGTTCAATCCGACGCATCCCGACATCGTTGCCGACGCTGAGCCGGGGGCGACGCCGAAGACCGTCTTCGGCCTCATCCTCGCTGGGCTGCTGCGCCGCCGCGCCGATGGCATCGTGCCCTTCACCATCATGTCCTGCGACAACATCCCCCACAACGGCCACGTCACTTCCGATGGCGTTATCGGCCTGGCGCGGCTGATCGACGAGGATCTGGCAAATTGGGTGAACGAAAACGTGGCCTTTCCCAATGGCATGGTCGACCGCATCACCCCGGCCACCACCGATCGCGAGCGCGGCATTCTCTCCAGCGAGTTCGGTCTCGACGACAATTGGCCGGTGTTTTGCGAGCCGTTCAAGCAATGGGTGCTGGAGGACCGTTTCACCGATGGAAGGCCGCCGCTGGAACAGGTCGGCGTGCAGTTCGTCAGCGATGTCGCGCCCTATGAGCTGATGAAGATCCGCATCCTCAATGGCGGCCATGCGACCATCGCCTATCCGGCCGGGCTGATGGACATCCATTTCGTCCATGAGGCGATGCAGGAGCCGCTGGTACGCGGCTTCCTCGACAAGCTCGAGCATGACGAAATCATCCCGACCGTGCCGCCGGTTCCGGACACCGACCTCGAAGATTACTACCAGCTCATCGAGCACCGCTTCTCCAATCCGAAGATCGGCGACACCATACGCCGGCTTTGCCTCGACGGCTCTAACCGCCAGCCGAAATTCATCATTCCGACCATCGCTGACCGGCTGAAGGCTGGCAAAAGTGTCACCGGCCTGGCGCTGGAATCTGCGCTCTGGTGTCGCTACTGCTTCGGCACCACGGATTCCGGTGCCGTCACCGAGCCCAACGACCCGAACTGGGGCCGGTTGCAGGGGACGGCCAAGGCGGCCAGGGACATGCCTGCCGCCTGGCTTGCCATGGAGGACATCTATGGCGATGTCGGCCGCTCGCCGCCGTTCGCCGAAGCCTTCGCCCATGCGCTCAAATCGCTGTGGGCGGACGGCGCGCGCGCGACACTGACGCGCTATCTCGCCGGCGACCTCTGAAGCCGATCCAGCGCGATGACGCCTGAACTGGTCATTTTCGACTGTGACGGCGTGCTGGTGGATAGCGAGATGCTGTCCGTCTCGGCATTGCTGGAGATGATCGCGCTTGCCGGCGGCAACGTCAGCGAGGACGTTGCCTACGAGCACTTCCTCGGCAAGAGCATGAAGAGCGTCCGCGAAATCCTCGCAAGCGACTTCGGGCTCGATCTCACCGACCAGCATCTGACCGAGATGCGCTCCGAACTGATGCGCAAGTTTCGCCAGGAGCTGAAACCGATGCCAGGCATGGCACAGGTCCTGCCGAAGCTCGGCGTGCCGTGCTGCGTCGCCTCCTCCGGCACGCTGGAGCGGATCCGCTATGCGCTCAAGGTTACGGGGTTGCTTGGGCTGCTGGAGCCGCATTTGTTCAGCGCTGCCATGGTGGCGCGGGGCAAACCGGCGCCCGATCTTTTTCTCCATGCGGCTGCTAAAATGGGAGCGGACCCGCGAAACTGCCTCGTCGTCGAGGACAGCCCGGCCGGCATCCAAGCGGCGCGGGTGGCAGGCATGCGCGTCCTTGCCTTCACCGGGGGCTCGCACACCGGCAACCCGGCACTGAAAGCGCGGCTTGCGTCGAGTGAGCCGGACTTTATATTCGCTGACATGCTGCAATTGCCCGATCTGATTGCAGGCCTGGGAGCGAGAGCAAGAACACCTTGACCAACAGTTTCGTTTGCGCGGTCGATGTCGGCACCGGAAGCGCCCGTGCCGGCATTCTCGACACCGGTGGCGCCTTGCTCGGCCGCGCCGAGCACCCGATCGCCATGCAACAGCCGAAAGCCGACCACGCCGAGCACGATTCGCAGGATATATGGTCGGCGGTGTGCATGGCCGTCCGCGCTGCCCGCGAAAAGGCGCGCGTGAAGGCTGAGGATATCGTCGGCATCTCCTTTGACGCCACCTGCTCGCTGGTGGTGCGAGACCGGCATGGCGGCCAGCTCAGCGTGTCGGTATCAGGCGAAAGACGCTGGGACACCATCGTATGGCTCGATCATCGCGCCATTGCCGAGGCCGACGAATGCACCGAAAGCGGCCATGCCGTGCTCGACTATATCGGCGGCGTCATGTCGCCGGAAATGGAGACGCCGAAGCTGATGTGGCTGAAGCGCAACCTGCCCGGAACATGGAACGAAGCCGGCTACCTATTCGACCTCACCGACTTCCTGACCTGGAAGGCAACCGGCTCGCTCGCCCGTTCACAATGCACGCTGACCGCCAAATGGACCTATCTTGCCCATGAAGCGACCGGCTGGCGGCGCGACTTCTTCGAAGCCGTCGGGCTCGGCGACCTTTTCGAGCACGGCAATCTGCCGGAAAAGGCAAGCCCGGTCGGTGCCGATATCGGTGCGCTTAACGCGCAAGCCGCGGCGGAGCTTGGCCTCACCGAAAAATGCCGGGTCGGTGCAGGCGTCATCGATGCGTATGCCGGCGCGCTTGGCGTGCTCGGAGGCTTCGCCGGCAACGCGAAGGATATCGGCCGCCATCTGGCCCTGATCGCCGGGACGTCGAGTTGCGTCATGGCGATGTCGCCCGATCCGCAGCCTTTCGCCGGTGTCTGGGGTCCTTACTACGGCGCCGCCCTTCCCGGCCTATGGCTGTCGGAAGGCGGCCAGTCGGCCACCGGCGCGCTGCTCGATCACATCATCCGCTGGCATGGCGCCGGCGGCGAGCCGGATGCCGCCATGCATGCCAGGATCGCCCACCGCGTCGCCGAGCTGCGCACCGCCGAGGGCGACAACCTCGCCGCAAAGCTGCACGTGCTGCCCGATTTCCACGGCAACCGCTCGCCGCTCGCCGACCCGCATGCCGTCGGCGTCATCAGCGGGCTGACGCTGGATTCCTCCTTCGACAGCCTGTGCAAGCTCTATTGGCGCACCGCCGTCAGCATCGCGCTTGGCGTCCGCCATGTGCTGGAAGCGCTGAACGAAAACGGCTATCTGATCGATACGCTGCACGTCACCGGCGGCCACACCAAGAACCCGCTGTTGATGGAGCTCTATGCCGACGCCACCGGATGCACGGTGGTCGAGCCGCTGGCGGACGAGGCGGTGCTGCTCGGCACCGGCATGATTGCCGCCACCGCTGCCAGGCTTTTTCCCGATTTGAACGCCGCTTGCGTCGCCATGCAGCAAGGCGGCAGGACGCGCGAGCCCAATCCGGCTGCCGCCGGCCGGTTCGATCGCGACTACCGCGTGTTTCTCGAGATGCATCGGCAAAGGCAGGCGCTGGACGCGATCCGATAGATCGGGATCGGCGGCTATCTCTGGTTCCAGCGCCGGACGACCGGTTCGTCAAGGCCGTGCTCATAACCGATCACGCTTACGCTGGCGGTATCCAGCACGAAAAGCGCGCCGTCTTGCGGTGGCAGGCCGAGCCAGCGTGCGGCTAGCACCCTCAGGAAATGCGAACTTGAGAAGACCAGGACATTGCCGCTGGCCTCGAGCAACTGGCTGACGATCCGGTCCGCCCTCGAGCCTACATCCGTGGCGGACTCGCCGCGCGGGCAGCCGTCGCGAAAGAGCCGCCAACCGGGACGCTCGGCGAGGATTTGCTTGGTGGTCAATCCCTCATAGGCACCATAATCCCACTCCGCCAGATCGTCCTTCTTCACGCCTGACGAGCCGAAGCCGGCCAGCGCACAGGTGTTGAAGGCGCGCTGCGACGGGCTCGACCACACCGCCGAGAAGGATAGACCCTTTAGCCGCTCAGTGACCCGCCTTGCCCCATCCTCGCCGGCCGGCGTCAGCGGTATGTCGGTCCGGCCGGTATGTTTTCCGGACGCACTCCATTCCGTCTCGCCATGCCGAACCAGATAGATTTCGGGAAACGCGCTCATCAGGCTGCCTTCCAAAGGAATCCACCGTGACCATAGCGGCTTCCATGGCCTCTCCAATAGCCTGCATTGAGCCGACTGGCTTAACCCTTCCGCAAGTCAGCCTCTTGCCACCGGTGCCCATTTCATAGACAAACCCGTCGTAATGCGGAATCCGGCCGATCTTGGCCATTTTCCGCGCTGAGACGCGGCTTCCGGCTCTTGCCGACGTGCCGCAATCGGATAGGCGGAAAAAATGTCTGCGATCGAAGCCGACGCTCGCGCGCCGGAAAACCTTTGGCGTCGGGAAATCAGGGCGATGCTGGCGCTCGCCTGGCCGATGGTGCTGACCAATCTCGGTCAGACCGCGATGACCGCTACCGACGTCATGATGATGGGGCGGCTGGGGCCGGACACGCTGGCCAGCGGTGCGCTTGGTGCCAACCTTTACTTCATGCCGCTGATCTTTGGACTTGGCCTGATGCTGGCGACCTCGCCGATGATGGCGACCGAGCTCGGCCGTCGCCGCCACTCGGTGCGCGACCTGCGCCGCACCGTGCGCCAGGGTCTGTGGCTGGCGATCCTCATTTGCATTCCGATCTGGGTCTTTCTCTGGCACGGCGAGGCCGTGTTGCTGGCCATGGGTCAGGAACCGGCACTGGCGCATCAGGCCGGCATCTATCTGCGCTGGCTCGAATGGGCGGTGCTGCCCTTTTTCGGCTACATCGTCCTGCGCTCGTTTATTTCGGCGCTGGAGCGGCCGGGCTGGGCACTGATCATCGTTTTCGTTGCCGTCGCCTGCAACGCCTTTTTCAACTGGCTGTTCATGTTCGGCAATCTCGGCATCCAATCGATGGGCATCGCCGGCTCCGGCCTCGCCACCACGCTGTCCAGCACGTTAATGTTCGCCGGCATGGCGGCGGTGGTGATGCTTGAGAAGAAATTCCGGCGCTATCGTCTGTTCGGACGCTTCTGGCGGGCCGATTGGCCGCGCTTCAAGGGCCTGCTGCGGCTCGGCCTGCCGATCGCCGGCCTGCTGGCGTTTGAGGTGACGATTTTCAACGCGGCGGCCTTTCTCATGGGCCTGATCGATGCGGCTTCGCTTGCCGCCCATGCGATCGCCATCCAGATCGCCTCGATCACCTTCATGGTGCCGCTCGGCCTCAACCAGGCGGTGACGGTGCGCGTCGGACTTGCCCACGGCGCCGGCAATCCGGAAGGTGTCAGCCGGGCTGGCTGGACCGCCTATGTCGTCGGTGTCTCCTTCATGGCGCTGATGGGGCTGGTGATGATCCTGTGGCCGCACCTCTTGATCGGGGCCTTCATCGATCTGGGCAATCCGGCTAATGCCGAGGTGGTCGCGCTGGCCGTGTCGTTCCTCGCTTTTGCCGCGCTGTTCCAGGTTTTTGACGGTGCGCAGGCGGTAGCCAGCGGCATGCTGCGCGGCCTGCACGACACCAAGGTGCCGATGATCTATGCCGCGATCGGCTATTGGGGCATCGGCCTGCCGCTCGGCGTGCTGCTCGCCTTCCATTTCGGTTTCAACGGCGTCGGCATCTGGATCGGCCTATCGTCGGGACTGGCGGTGGTTGCTGCACTCCTGCTGGGACGCTGGCTGCGGCGGGACAGGATCGCGCCGCCGCTGGTGTTCGGGCGTTGAATTGCTGGTCGCCCGCTCAGCGGGCCGCCGCCCGCTGTTCCAGCGAGCGCGCATATTGCGTCAGCGGAAAGCACATGACGAAGAAGATCAGCGCTACCAGCCCGTAGACTTTGAACGGTTCGAAGGTCGCATTGTTGATTGCGTTGGATGTCCTCACCAGCTCCTCGAAACCGATGATCGAGGTCAGCGCGGTCGACTTGATCAGCTGCACCAGGAAGCCGACGGTCGGCGCGCGGGTGATCGAAAACGCCTGCGGCAGGATGATCAGCCGGAGTTCCTGCAGATAGTGCAGGCCGAGGCTGGCGCCGGCGTCCCACTGGCCGCGTGGCAATGCATCGACGCCGCCGCGCCAGATCTCGGCGAGATAGGCGCTGGCAAAGAAGGTCAGGCCAAGCACCGCCGCGGTCCACGGCTCGATGCGCAGGCCCAGCATCGGCAAGCCGAAGAACATCAGGAAGAGCTGCATCAGCAGCGGCGTGCCCTGGAAAAGCGCGATGTAGCCGGAGGCAAACCGGCGCGCCCATTTATTCTTGGCGATCCGGAGGAACAGCACGATCATGCCGACCACGGCGCCGCCGACAAAGGCAGCCAACGACAACAGCACCGTCCAGCGCGCCGCCAGCAGCAGGTTGCGCAGAATATCCCAGAAGGTGAATTCGATCATGATACGCCGGCTCCGAGAAGCCGGCGTCCGCCGCCAATCAGCAGACGGCGCAGCCCAATCGACAGGATGAGATAGACCACCGTCACCACGAAATAGGTCTCGAAAGCCCGGAACGTGCGCGCCTGCAGCATGTCGGCCTCGTAGGTCAGCTCGCGCACCGCGATCTGCGACACGACGGCGGATTCCAGCATCATGATGACGATCTGGCTGGTCAGCGCCGGATAGATCACCTTGAGCGCCTGCGGCAGCACGATCTTGATGAAGACCTGGCGCGGCCTGAGCCCAAGCGCCATTGCCGCTTCCGTCTGCCCGGGCGGCACCGCGTCGAGTCCGGCGCCAACGATCTCGATCGTGTACGCCGCCATGTTGAGCGTCATCGCCAGCATGGCTGCCAGCACGGGATCGAGCCTCACGCCGATGCTTGGCAGCCCGAAGAAGATGAAGAACAGCTGCACCAGGAACGGCGTGTTGCGGATCACCTCGACATAGACGCCGATCGCCCGCTTGAGCAGCAGCGGGCCGTTCCGCCGCCCTGCGGCGCCGAGGATGCTGAGCAACGTTCCCGCCAGCGTGGTCACGGCGATCAACAGGATCGTCGTGGCCGCGCCGCGCGCGATCGCCCCTGTCGCCCCGGCAAGCCAGCCGAAGTCGAGGCTATAGGTCACCAGCCGTCAATCCTTGAGATTGGCGGGATCGAGCGGTGTCTTCAGCCAGGCCTTCGAGCTTTCGTCCAGTTTGCCGTCGGCCAGCATCTTGGCAACCGCATCGTTGACCGCTTGCTTGAGGCGGTCTTCCTTCTTGTTGAGGCCGATATGCGATGGCGAGGTGAGAAGCTGGAATTTCTGTTCCGGCTTCAGCGCCTCCTGGCGGGCGAGCACCTGGGCGCCGACATCGTTGCCGACCACCATCAGCTGGGTCTGGCCCGAAATGAAGGCCTGGATGACGGAATTGTAGTTGTCGAAGCGGCGGATGTCGGCCGAGGCGGGTGCTGCCTCGGTCAGCGAGGTGTCTTCCAGCGTGCCGCGATTGACGGCGATCGACTTGTCGGCAAGGTCTTCCTTGCCTTTGACCGCAAGTGCTGCAGGGCCGATGACGGCGATGTAATAGGGCGCGTAGGCGGCGGCGAAATCGATCACCTGCTCACGCTCCTTGGAATAGCCGACGCTCATCAGGAGGTCGACGCGCTTGTCGGTCAGGTACGGAATGCGGTTCTGCCCGGTCACGCTGACCAGATTGAGCTTGACCTTGAGCTGGTCGGCGATGGATTGCGCCACGTCGATGTCGTAGCCCTTGATGCTCATATCGGCGCTGGCCGAGGAGAAGGGCGGGAAATCGGAAAAGATGCCGACATTGATGGCGCCGGCCTTGACGATGTCGTCGATCGCGTCGGCATTGACGGCCTGGGTGGTGAAACCAAGACCGGCCGCACCGAGCATCAGCACGGCGGCGATGGATGATTTGAGTTTCATGTGAAGTGTCATTTTTATTCCCCTGCTGGAAGCTTGTTTGTTTGAGTGCAACCGCCGGCTCCAGCGCGGCGGTAGCCTTTGGATTCCCTAGTGGACCATGATCGTCTCCGAAAAACGGTTCCTACTTTTTCGGGGTCATGGTCGAACGCGTCAGCCCGCCTTGCCGGTGATTGCCGGGCTGAAGACCATCAGGCTGAGGATCTCGAACAGCACCTGCGCGCCGGCATGCGCCGTGTTGGTGGTCGCGTCATATTGCGGCGCCACCTCGACGACGTCGCCGCCGACGATATTGAGGCCCTTCAGGCCGCGCAGCAGCTCGAGCACTTCGCGCGTCGTCAGCCCGCCGACCTCCGGCGTGCCGGTGCCCGGCGCGAAGGCAGGATCGACGCTGTCGATATCGAAGGAGACATAGGTCGGGCCGTCGCCGACTATCCTGCGCGCCTTCTCGATAATGGCGGGAATGCCGAGGCCGGTCACCTCTTCGGCATGCACCACGGTCATGCCGGACTCATAGGTGAACTCCCAAAGGTACTCGGCCGAGCCACGAATGCCGATCTGGATGGTGCGGCTCGGGTCGAGCACGCCGTCCAGCACCGCGTTGCGGAACGGCCCGCCATGGTGGAACTTGGTCATGTCGAACAGGCCGCTGGTGTCGCAATGGGCATCGATATGGATCATGCCCACCGGCGCCTTCTTGCCGACAGCCTTCAGGATCGGGTGGCTGATCGAATGGTCGCCGCCGACAGACAAGGGCAGGACGCCGGCGTCGACGATCTGGTTGGTGCGGCGTTCGATGTCGTCATGGCTGGTCTCCAGCCGGTAGCGGCTCTGGAATGGCACGTCGCCGATGTCGGCGACCTTCAGCTCATGCGTCGGCGCGCATTCCAGCACATGGTTGTAGGGGCCAATGCGCTCGATGGCGCGCAGCGCCCTTGGCCCGAAACGGGCGCCGGGCCGGTTGGTGACGCCAAGATCCATCGGCACGCCGATCATCGCCACCTGCAGATCGCCGAAATCCGGATTGTCGGCGGCGATTTCACGATAGGGCGCTGCGAGGAAGGTCGGGATGCCGGAATAGGGCGCCAGCCGCGTGCCGGTCTTGGAGAAGATCTTGTCGGCGACACGCTGAAATTTCGGGTCGAACATTTCGCCGCCATGGCTCTCGCCATATTTGCGGCGCAACGCTTCGAGCTTGCCGCGATCATAACCCATGTCGGTTCTCCATGGCTGGTGCAGCGCGCCAAGGACCTTGGTAGCCGCGGCCGTTGGCTGCCTGTAGATTTCAAGTCTTGATGCAATGCTTGGGCAAAGTGTCCTGTAGCTGCATTGAAAAATCAATTGATATTGTTAGGGTGTTTGTTGTGAGAAAATCTCACAGAGTTCAGGTTCCAAATGGCCAAGCGTTTGCCACCACTCAACCCGCTGCGCGCCTTCGAGGCGACGGCGCGCCACGCCTCGCTGACCAAGGCGGCGGCTGAGCTCAACGTCACCCACGGCGCCATCAGCCATCAGATCAAGGCGCTCGAGCAATCATTGGGCGTCAAGCTGTTCGAGCGCGCCGGTCAGCGGGTGAAGCTCACGCCGCACGGCGCCGAGTTGCTGCCGGCGGTGTCGACCGCCTTCGACAGCATCGCCGCCGCCACGCAGCGCATGACGAGGCCGGCCAGCACCGGCGCGCTGTCGGTATCCTGCGTGCCGGCGCTGCTGTTGCTGTGGATGATCCCGCGGCTGGGCAGCTTTACCTCGCAATATCCGGATATCCGGCTGACGCTGATCCCATCGAATGATGCCAAGGACGTCCGCGCCCCGCATATCGATGTCTGCGTGCACTATGGCGACGGCAGCTGGACCGACTGCTGGATGCGCAAATGGTCGGGTCTCGAACTGTTCCCGGTGGTCAGCCCGACGCTGATCAACAACCGCCCGATCCGCACCGTCCGCGACCTCGCCGATCATGTGTTCCTGCATGGCGACGACGGCCGCGAATGGCACACCTGGCTGGCCGCTGCCGACGCGCTGGACCTCGAGCGCGGCCGCCGCCACCATCTTGGCGACGCGCGCATGGCGACCGAGGCCGCGGTTCACGGCCATGGCGTGGCGCTCGGCGACACGGTAACTGCAAGCGGACTGCTCGCCAGGGGCCTGCTTGTCGCGCCGTTCAGCCTTTCCGTGCCGGCGGTCGATGATTTCTACGTCGTCTGCCGCAACGAGATGAGGTCGGCGCCGATCGTGCAATTGTTCATCGACTGGCTGTTTGCCGAGAAAGAGCAGGCCGACCGCCGCGCCGACGCGCCGGTGGCGGGCCGCATCGGCACTCGCCGCAAGCGTCCGGCGCTCAAGGTGGTCGGCGCCAAGACCGCATCCTGAGGCCGAAACTGCCGTGGGCGCCGCTTGCCGCAGGGGCTTCTTTTTGTCGGGCCAGCCCGCAAAGCGGGAGGCGCGTTCAAAAATTCGATGCTAAGAGGCATTTGGAGCAATTCCAGGAAAAGTGCGCAGCGGTTTTCCGTCCGGAATTGCGCTAGACAAAAGCTAGAACGAGCAGCGAAGGCGCATTGAGCGATGGCAAAGACCGATATAGCGCGGCGCGTCTACAACCACACCTGGAAGCTCGACCCGATCGTGCGTAGCTTGCTCGACACCGATTTCTACAAGCTTCTGATGCTGCAGATGATCTGGGGCATGTATCCCAAGGTCGACGCCACCTTCTCGCTGATCAACCGTACCACCTCGGTCCGCCTTGCCGAGGAGATCGACGAGACGGAGCTGCGCGAGCAGCTCGACCATGCCCGCACCTTGCGCTTCTCGAAGAAAGAGATGATCTGGCTCGGCGGCAACACCTTCTATGGCCGCAAGCAGATCTTCGAACCGGAATTCCTCGCCTGGCTGGAAAATTTCCGGCTGCCCGAATACGAGCTCTCCAGGCGCGACGGCCAATACGAACTCGCCTTCAGCGGCCCGTGGATGTACACGACGCTGTGGGAGATCCCGGCGCTGGCAATTATCAATGAACTTCGATCTCGCGCGGCCATGCGGGCGTTCGGGCCGTTCGCGCTCGACGTGCTCTATGCCCGCGCCAAGGCCAAGATGTGGGCCAAGACCGAGCGGCTGAAGGCGCTGCCCGGCATCCGCATCTCGGATTTCGGCACCCGCCGCCGTCATTCGTTCCTGTGGCAGCGCTGGTGCGTCGAAGCGTTGAAGGAGGGCATCGGCGAGGCCTTTACCGGCACCTCCAACGTCCTGCTCGCCATGGACAACGACCTCGAAGCGCTCGGCACCAACGCGCATGAGCTGCCGATGGTGTTCGCCGCGCTCACCAATTCGGAAAAGGAATTGAAGCAGTCGCCCTATAAGGTGTTGCAGGACTGGCAGCGCTACTACGGCGGCAATTTGCTGATCGTGCTGCCGGACACCTTCGGCACCGCGGCGTTCCTGCGCGATGCGCCGGACTGGGTCGCCGACTGGACCGGCTTCCGCCCCGACAGCGCGCCGCCGATCGAGGGCGGCGAGAAGATCATTTCCTGGTGGCGCGAAAAGGGCAAGGACCCCAAGCAGAAGCTGCTCATCTTCTCCGACGGGCTTGAGGTCGAGACCATCGAGGAGACCTACCGCCACTTCCGCGGCAAGGTGCGCATGTCCTTCGGCTGGGGCACCAACCTGACCAATGATTTCGAAGGCTGCGCACCGACCGAGACCAACCGGCTCGACGCCATCTCGCTGGTCTGCAAGGTCACCGAGGCCAATGGCAGGCCGGCGGTCAAGCTTTCCGACAATCCGGCCAAGTCGACAGGCGACGAGAAAGAGATCGAGCGCTATCTGCGCATTTTCGGCCAGAAGGACCGCGTGGAGCAGCTGGTGAAGGTGTGAGGGCCGACAAGAAGTATTTCTTGGAAAGCATGAGTTCCCGCCCACCCCCCTCTGTCCTGCCGGACATCTCCCCCTCAGAGGGGGAGATTGGCTCTCATCTCCGCTCTGGCCAACCCTCAACGAGGCAAGAAAAGCGCCGGCCGATTCAACTGCCAATCTCCCCCCTCGAGGGGGAGATGTCCGGCAGGACAGAGGGGGGTGCCGTAGAGCGCTGCCATAACCTAGTAGCCCTGCCGCGGTTCTCCTTCTTCCTGGCCCTTGCACCTGTATTCCTGCCCACCCCCGCCTTCGCCCACGCCTCCGACCGCGGCCACGTCCTGCTCCTCCCCACCGGCTACTACGTCGCCGGCGGCGCGCTCGCCGTCGCCGCCAGTTTCCTTGTCCTGGCGCTACTGAGGCCGGACTCCCTCGACCGCTTCTGGCGCAAACGCCTGCCGCTTTTCACCTTCGGCGACGGCGCGCGGACTGCCGTCAGCCTGATATCCTTTGCCGGCTTTGCAATTCTCACTGCCGCCGGCCTGTTCGGCAGCCGCGATCCGCTCTCCAATCCGCTGCCGCTGACCGTATGGACATTGCTCTGGGTTGGGCTGGCTTTGCTGCAAGGGCTCAGCGGCGATCTCTGGTCGTGGCTCAATCCGTGGTACGGGCCTTGCCGCGTCGTCTCGCGCCTGTCCGACAGAACGGAGCCACGGCGGCTGCCCCAGTGGCTCGGCTATTGGCCGGCTTTCGTGCTGTTCTTCGCCTTCGCCTGGTTCGAGCTGATCGACCCGGCGCCCGATGACCCGGGGCGGCTGACCTGGGCCGCCGGCGTCTACTGGCTGCTAAGCTTCGCGGCCATGCAGGTCTTCGGCTACCGCGGCTGGACCCGCAGCGGCGAGTTCCTGACAGTGTTCTTTTCGATGGTGGCGCGCTTCGCCATCGTCGAACGCAACGAGGACGGCCGGCTCAAACTCTGCTGGCCGGGCGCTAAGCTGCTCGAGGATGCGCCGCTGCCGCTCAGCGGCGTCGCCTTCCTGCTGCTTGCGCTGTCGTCGGTATCCTTCGACGGCCTGTCGAAAACCTTCTTCTGGCTAGGCCGGTTCGGCATCAATCCGCTGGAGTTTCCGGGACGCACCGCCTTGATCGGCATCGGCAGTTTCGGCCTTGTGCTGACCTTTGTCGTGCTTGCGGCCGTGTTCGCGCTTGCCGTCTTTCTTGGCCAGCACCTTGCCGGCAGCAAGCATTCCCTCGCTCACGCCGCAGGGCTACTAGTCTGGTCGATCGTGCCGATCGCGCTCGCCTATCACTTCGCGCATTATCTGACGGCGCTGCTGGTCGACGGCCAATATGCGATTGCCGCTCTCTCCGACCCGTTTGCGCTGGGCTGGAACCTGTTCGGCACCGCTGAACTGCCAATTGAAGCCGGCGTCGTCGCCGGCGCCGGCTCGGCGTGGTGGCTGTGGAATCTCCAGGCCGGCGTCATCATAGCCGGCCACATGCTTGCAGTGCTTGTCGCCCATGGCTTGGCCTGGCGATTGCACCCCATTCCCGCTCGCGCCGCGCTCAGCCAGTTTCCGCTCACGTTGCTGATGATCGCCTACACCGTCTTCGGCTTGTGGCTGCTTGCGACGCCAACCGCCGGGTGAACGAGATGCGCGATGCCCGTCAATCGAACCTTGGGGAAAGCTCGCTTGCCACGTCAGAGCTTTGGTGATTTAGTTTGTACACATGCAGTTTTCGGCCCTCTTAGCAAGAGTGGCCCGCCTCGCTACAGCCATTGGTCAAAGCTCAAAAACAAGGGGAACTGCCGTGACTGACAAGAATGGGTTTTTCGATCTCTCCAGATCCGCTCTCACCCGCCGCACGGCGCTGAAGGTCCTTGCCGCCGGCGCCGGTCTTGCCGTCGCGCCGGGCTTCGTGCGCTACAGCCAGGCGCAGAGCTCGGCGCCGATCAAGATCGGCTTCCAGTCGCACCGCACCGGCATCGGCGCCGCCTATGGCCGCTGGTACGAGAAGACCACGGCCGCGGCGGTCAAGGCGATCAACGATGCCGGCGGCATCAACGGCCGGCCGGTCGAGGTGATCATCGAGGATGACGGCACCGATCCCGGCCGGGGCGCCGAAGTGGTCGGCAAATTCGCCTCCCAGCACAAGACCGACATCGTCTACGGCACGCTGTTTTCGCATGTCGTCATCGGCTCGGCGCCGGCCGCCGGCGAGGCCAAGATGCCCTATTTCGTCGTCAGTGAAGGTCACCACGTCGCGTCGACCAAATTGAACCGCTACGTCTTCCAGCCCGGCATCACCGACGTGAAGAGCCAGATCCAGTCGATGGCGCCGTGGATTGCCGCCAATGCCGGCAAGAAGGTGACGCAGATATTCCCCGATTTCGCTTTCGGCTACGATCATCGCGACTACCTGCCGCCGGCGCTGAAGGCGCAAGGCGCCGAGGTCATCGCGCAGATCGCCATCCCGCCGACGGAATCCTCCTTCACCAAATATTTTCCGCAGATCCCGGCCGAGACCGAGGTGATTTACCACGTCATGGTCGGCCCGGCGGTGCTCACCTTCGTCAAGGAACTCGGCGAGTTCTACGGCTCCAACCGGCCGCAATTGTTCGGCTTCATCGATTCGCTCGAAGCCACCGACATCAACAGCCCCGGCCTCGAATTCCTCGATGGCAGCCATTTCTGGGAAGGCTCGCCACGCTATGCGCAGCCCGATGACTCCCCTGCACAGAAGGCCTATCGTGCCGCCGTCGGCATCGACGACAATGGTGCATCTGTCGGCGATCCCAAGGACGTCTCCACCGCCGCGCACATGTTCGGCTGCTGGGAAACGCTCTACGTCGTCAAGAAGGCGATGGAGGATGCCGGCTATAAGGGCCCGGAAGACCGCGCCAAGCTGGTCGAGGCGACCGAGGCGTTGACCGAGTTCGCCGAGGGGCCCGAGCATCCGCAGGGACCGAAAACCTTCAACGGCAAGATCCACCAGTGTTTTGGCATCCAGAACATCTCCAAGGTCGAAGGCGGCCGGCTGAATGTCGTCCACAAGACCAAGATCGAGGACGGCCTCTACGAGCCGGAAGGGGATTACACGACGCAGGCGCTGTGAGCTTGGCTGCTGCAGCAAGCGTGAGCGCCAAGACACCTCCCTCTGGCCAGAGGGGGGTGCTTCGCGCATCCGCCGGTGCTTAGCCGATGCACTTCGGACCCCACCTGCTCCTCGCCGCCCTCGAAGGCCTCGTCACCTCCGCCGTCCTGGCGCTGACGGCGCTTGGCCTGTCGCTGGTGTTCGGCGTCATGCGCGTCGTCAATGTCGCGCATGGCGAGTTCTTCATGCTGGGCGCGGTGCTTGCCTGGGCGATTTCTACGGCGATATCCGGCCATCCGGCGCTCGGCTTCCTGGCCGCCCTGGTGCTGGCGCCGCTGATCGTCGGCTTGATCGCACTGCTCGCCGAACGGCTGGTCCTGCGCCGACTCAACTACAATCCGGAAGCCACCATCGTCGCCACCATCGGCATGCTCTACATCATCCAGCAATTGGCGCTGACCTTCTACGGCCCGGAGGCGCGGCCTGTGGAGCCGCCGTTCAGCTACCGCATCCTCCTGCCGTGGTTCGGCTATTCCGGCTACAAGCTGTCGATCATCGCCGCATCCGCGCTGCTTCTGGTCGCGACCTGGCTGGTGCTGACGCGCACGAAAATCGGCCTCATCATGCGCGCCACGCAATATGACAGCGAGACGGCGCAGGCCTTTGGCATTCCGGTGACCAGAGTCTATGCCGGCGTCTTCGCGCTCGGCGCCATGCTGGCGGCTGTGGCCGCGGTGCTGATCGTGCCGATCAGCCAGGCCCACTATCTGATGGGACAAGACCCGCTGTTGC
Organism: Mesorhizobium sp. M0960; assembly: GCF_040319055.1. Taxonomy (NCBI): domain Bacteria; kingdom Pseudomonadati; phylum Pseudomonadota; class Alphaproteobacteria; order Hyphomicrobiales; family Phyllobacteriaceae; genus Mesorhizobium; species Mesorhizobium sp. M0960. Next base: position 141,789 of record NZ_JAMYNN010000008.1, read on the forward strand.
TGTCGTTCATCGTCGTCATCATCGGCGGCCTCGGCTCGCTGCGCGGCACGGTCGTCGCCGCGGTGCTGATCGGCCTTTCCGACGGCATCATCTCGGTGTTCTTCTCACCGACGCTGGCCAAGATCATCGCCACCTTGCTCGTCGCCATGGTGCTGGTGTTCCGGCCGCAGGGCCTGTTCGGGACGGCATCGCGATGAAGGATGCTTCGCCGGCAAAGCCATATGCGCTGCACCTCGGCGTCATCGCCCTGCTTTTCGCCCTGAGCTTCGTCTTGCCGGAATACCATCACGGCCTGCTCGCTCGCATCATGGTGCTGGCGGTCTTCGCCATGGGCTACAATCTGCTGTTCGGCTATGTCGGGCTGCTCAGCCTCGGCCATGCCATGTTTTTTTCAGCCGGGCTCTATGGCGCCGGCCTCGCCGTCATTCATCTCGGCTGGAGCGTATCGGCCGCCTTCGCAGCCGGGCTTGCCTGCGGCGCACTTCTCGCGCTGGTGATCGCGCTGCTGGCGCTGCGCACCTCCGGCGTCGCCTTCATGATCGTAACAATGATGTTCGCTCAGGTATTCTATCTCGTCATCCTCTATCTCGCCGCCTGGACCGGCGGCGACCAGGGCATGGTCGTACCGCAGTCGATGCGTGTCCTTGTCCTGGGCAGCACGTCGCTCGACCTCACCAACCCGACCGTGCGCTATATGAGCGCGCTGGCGCTGTTCTCGATCGTGCTGCTTATAAGCCTGGCCATAGTCCGCTCCGGCTATGGCCGCGTGCTGGTCGCCATCCGCGAGAACGAGGAGCGGACAAAAATGCTCGGCTACGATACGTTTTCCAACAAGCTCGCCGCCGTCATCGTCTCCGGCACCATCTGCGCGGGTTCCGGCGCCGCCTATGCGCTGCTGTTCGGCTATGTCGGCTCGAGCTTCGCTTCGGTGCAGTATTCCATCCTGCCGCTGCTCTGGGTGCTGCTGGGCGGTGCTGCCACCACGCTCGGGCCGCTGATCGGCACGCTGTTCATGTACTATGTCATCGACGTCGCTAGCGGCTACACCTCCGCCTATCTGCTGATCGTCGGCATCGCGCTGATCCTGCTGGTTTTGTTTTTCCCAAAAGGCATTCTCGGCAGCATTCGCCAGCGCTGGCTCGGATGGCTGCCATGATGCCGCTTTTGACCACCAAAGACCTGTCGCGCAGTTTCGGCGGCTTGCGCGCCGTCGACGGCGTCGACTTCGCGCTGATGCCGGGCGAGATCCGCGCTGTCATCGGCCCCAACGGTGCCGGCAAGACCACCTTCGTCAGCCTGGTCAGCGGCCGCATCCAGCCCTCGTCGGGCACGATCATCTTCGACGGCGCCGATATCACCAGCCTGCCTGCCTACGCCAGGGTTCGCCTTGGCATCGCCTATACATTCCAGATCACCAGCGTCTTTGCCAATCTCAGCGCCTACGACAATGTTGCCCTGCCGGTGCAGCGCACGCTGACCGACAGCCGCTCGAAGGGCGCGGTTCACACCGGCGTCATGGCGGCGCTCGAGCGCACCGGACTTGCCGACTGGGCGCAAATGCCGGCCGGGCAGTTGTCCTACGGTCACCAGCGCCTGTTGGAAGTGGCGATGGGGCTGGCACTGAAGCCGCGGCTGCTGATCCTCGACGAACCGACGCAAGGGCTGGCCGACAGCGAGATCGACAATTTCATCGAGCTGGTGCGCGAGATCGCCGATAGCGCCACCGTGCTTTTGATCGAGCACAACATGCCGGTGGTCATGCAGCTCGCCGACCGCATCACCGTCTTCAACGCCGGCAGGATTTTAGCTGAAGGCACGCCCGAGCAGATCCGCGCCAATGCCGCGGTGCAGGACGCCTATCTGGGGACGACCCATGGCTGAGGCCCAGTCCAGGGCACTGACGATCTCCGGGCTTGATTGCTTCTATGGCGAGGTCCAGGTGCTCTATGGCCTCGATCTCGTCTTGAGCGAGGGCGAGGTGCTCTGCCTGTTCGGCCGCAACGGCGCCGGCAAGACGACGACGCTGAAGGCGATCATGGGCCTGGTGCCGGCAAGCGCCGGCTCGATCCGGCTCGAAGGGCGGGAATTGACCGGCCTGCCGGCGCACGAGGTGCCCAAGGCCGGCGTAGCCTATGTGCCGCAGGGCCGGCGGCTGTTCGCCGAGATGACGGTGGCTGAAAACATCGAGATCGGCCTGATGGCCCGCAACAAGGGCAGGGCGACGCGCGAAAACGTGCTCGATCTCTTCCCGCTGCTGCGCCAGCGCCTCAGGCAGCGTTCCGGCACGCTATCGGGCGGCGAGCAGCAGATGCTGGCCATGGCCCGCGCCCTGTGTCTGGAACCGCAGGTGCTCCTGCTCGACGAGCCGACCGAAGGGCTGATGCCGTCGATGATCGCCAAGATCCGCGAAACCGTTTCGAAGCTGCGTGCGCTTGGCGTGTCGACAATCCTTGTCGAGCAGCGCGTCGATGCCGTGCTCTCGGTCGCAGACCGCGTTTGCTTCATCGAAAACGGCCGCAATCGCGAGACGGTCGACGTTGAGGAACTGCGTGCTGATCCCTCGGCGGTCCGCCGCTATGTCGGCGTCGGCTGATCAGGCAAAAAACAGCAAGCCGGCGAGCAGGAAAGTCGGGATCAGCACGGCGCCCGACCACGCCATGTAGCCAAAGAAGCTCGGCATTTTGATGCCGCGATGCCTGGCAATGGCATAGACCATGAAATTCGGCGCATTGCCGACATAGGTGTTGGCACCCATGAACACCGCGCCGGCCGAGATCGCCGCCAGCGTCGAGGCGAGCTCGGTCATCAGATGCTGCGCATCGCCGCCGGCCAGCTCGAAGAACACCAGATAGGTCGGCGCATTGTCGAGGAAGGACGACAGCGCCCCGGTCAGCCAGAAATAAGCGAGATTGTCGGGCGCGCCGGTCGGCGAGCTGACCAGCAGCACCAACGGCGCCAGCGCGCCGTCGAGGCCGGCCCGCAATATGGCGACGACCGGCACGATGCAGATGAAGATGCTGGCGAACAGCTTCGCCACCTCGGCAATCGGCCCCCAGCTGAAGGCGTTTGCGCCGCGAAACTCCTTTGGCGAGACGACAAGCGACGTGAAGGCCAGTATCAGGATGGCGGCGTCGCGCACCAGATTCTGCAGCTCGAGGCTGACGCCCTGAAAAGAGAAACTCACTCCCGGCTTCCAGGCAGCGGAAATCAGGATCGCGGCGATCACCCCTGCCAGCAGCGGGATGTTGGCCAGGCCGCGAATGCGCACCTTGCTGTCGGGCGTCGGATCCTTGATCTTCGGCGCGCCTTCCTCCCGGTGATGCATGATGATGTCGATCGCCAGGAAAACCGCCAGCACCACGCCGGCGACGAACAGTGTCTCGGGCAACAGGTGAACTGTCGTCCAGAAGAAATCGACGCCGCGCAGGAAGCCGACGAACAGCGGCGGATCGCCGAGCGGCGTCAGCGACCCGCCGATGTTGGACACCAGGAAGATGAAGAAGATGACGACATGGGCGTTGAAGCGCCGGTTGTCGTTGGCGCGGATGAGCGGCCGGATCAGGATCATCGAGGCGCCGGTTGTGCCGATGATCGAAGCAAGCACAGCGCCGCCCAGCAACAGCCCGGCATTGACCAGCGGCGTGCCGTGGATGTTGCCGGCAACGAAGATGCCGCCCGAAATGGTGAACAGTGCGAACAACAGGATGATGAACGACATATATTCGGTGAGCAGCGCGTGCAGCACCGCCTGCGTTGCCGACGGGATGCCGAAGGCGAGCGCCAGCGGCCCGATCACCAACGCTGCCCAGAAAGCGGCAATCTTGCCGTAATGGTGCTCCCAGGCATGACGGAAGAGCAACGGCCCGGTCGCGATGCAAAGCAATAGCCCGGCAAACGGCAGCACCCACCACAGCGACATGGCGGCGCCCGGCAATTCGTGCGCTTCGGCCGCGAGAACCGCTCCCGGAGAAAAGATTGCGGCAATCAGTGCAGCACTTGCCGTCAACGCCGCAAACCGCATGAAGCCCCTCAAAAGTCTGTCAGGTTCGCTGGATGACGTTCAAATCAGTGCCACGCCGGCATCGCGCATCCGGCCCAGCATCCTCTCCACGGAGCCGTTGAGATCGATGCCGCGGCAGGCGTCGAGCCGCACGGACGTCTCAAAACCGAGCTTGACCGCGTCGAGCGCCGAAAAGGCGACGCAGAAATCCGTCGCTAGGCCGACCAGGGTCAGCGTCTCGATGTTCCGATCCCGAAGATAGCCGGCAAGGCCGGTCGGCGTCGTCCGGTCGTTCTCGAAGAATGCCGAATAGCTGTCGATCGCAGGACGGAACCCTTTGCGGATCACCAGCTCGGCCTTGCTCCAGGCGAGGCCCGAATGGAAATCCGATCCCAGGCTGCCCTGGATGCAGTGATCCGGCCACAGCGTCTGGTGGCCATAAGGCACATCGATCGTTTCGAACGGTTGCTTGCCGGGGTGGCTGGAGGCAAAGCTGGAATGGCCGGCAGGGTGCCAGTCCTGCGTCAGCAGGACGTGCTCGGTCCGCCGGATCAGGTCGTTGACCAACGGCACGATTTCGTCGCCGCCGGCCACTTCCAGGGCGCCACCCGGGCAGAAATCGTTCTGCAGGTCGATGACGACAAGCGCTTCGTCGGCCATGGAGCCTCCTTATTTTCTTGGTCTTGAGCTTAGGCTCCAATGAAAACGCGACCGGACGCAGAAACTTGACCAGATGGCCGGCTGCGTCAACCTCTCACGGCATAACAAATGCGTTCCGGGCGCACCGGTGCCCATAGCCGTGCAAACTCTGGCTTTGACAATTCCTGCCGGCTTGATATCATTTGCATACGAATGAATTTCCTGCCTTGCATGCTCGGGAAAATCTTTCGGCAGGATCCCCTCTCGGGAAGTCCATTCTGGGAAGGCAAAGCGTGATCCGTTACGCAAAACCCACCACGGTCGACGACGCCCTCGCTTTGCTGGGCGAAGGACAATGGCGCATCCTCGCCGGCGGCACCGACTTCTATCCGGCACAGGGCAGCAAGCCTTTCCGCGACAATGTCCTCGACATCAATGGCTTGGCGGCATTGCGCGGCATTGCCGAAGCCGAGAACCATTGGCTCGTTGGCGCGCGCACCACCTGGACCGATCTCGTCCGCCATCCGCTGCCGGCGGCTTTCGACGCGCTGAAGCAGGCGGCGCGGGAAGTCGGCTCGGTGCAGATCCAGAACGTTGCCTCGATTGCCGGCAATCTTTGCAATGCCTCGCCGGCCGCCGACGGCGTGCCGGCGCTGCTGGTGCTCGACGCCGAGGTCGAACTGCGTTCCTCGGTGGCGACCCGGCATCTGCCCCTTGCAGAATTCATCCTCGGCAACCGTCGCACCGCTCTGCAGCCCGGCGAAATGGTCACGGCAATCCGCATTCCCAAACCCGCGACCGCCGGCAGCTCCGCCTTCGTGAAGCTTGGCGCACGGCGTTATCTCGTCATCTCCATCGCCATGGCCGCCGCACGCCTGGCCATCGAAGATGGCATCGTCAGGAACGCGGTCGTCGCCGTCGGGTCCTGCTCGGTCGTCGCCAGGCGCTTGGCGGGCGTCGAGGCGGCGCTGCGCGGCCGTCCGGTCGGCCCCGCGCTGGCCACTGCCATCCAATCCGCGCCAATGGACGAGCTGTCGCCGATCGGCGACGTGCGCGGCAGCGCCGAATATCGGCTGGATGCGGCGCGCGAGATCGTTGCCCGTGCCGTGCTTGGTGCTGTGGGCGCTATTCCCGGCGAAAGGGTGGCAGCATGATGGGCATGGAGCGCGCCGACATCGCCTTCGAGGTCAACGGCGCCGCCGTCAGCGTTTGCGTACCGCCGGTGCGACGGCTGTCCGCGGTGCTGCGCGACGAGCTGCGGCTGACCGGCACCAAGATCGGCTGCGATGCCGGCGATTGCGGCGCCTGCACGGTGCTGGTCGACGGCGAGCCGGTCTGCGCCTGCCTGACGCCGGCGGCTTCCGCCTCCGGCACCGTGGTAACGACCGTCGAAGGTCTCGCCAACGGCAGGCTGTCGGCGCTGCAGGCCTCGTTCCTCAGCCATGGCGCAGCACAGTGCGGCGCCTGCACGCCCGGCCTGCTGGTCGCCGCAACGGCACTCCTGGACAGGACGCCTTACCCGACCGAGGCCGAAACGCAGGATGCACTGGGCGGTGTTCTCTGCCGCTGCACTGGTTACCGCAAGATCGTCGCCGCGGTGATGGATGCTTCGCGCCATGCCGACGGTCTCGATCCGCGCCTGCCACGATCCGGCCATGCCGTGGGCTCCTCTCCGATCCGCCTCGATGGCGTGCCGAAAGTCACCGGCGTCGAGAAATTCGGCGGCGATTCCTTCCCCACGGATGCACTGTCAGTGCTGGTCGTCCGCTCGCCGCATTATCATGCCGCTTTCACTTTTGGCGATCTCGGCAGCTGGGTGAAATCCTGTCCCGGCATTGCCGGCGTCTTTACCGCCGCCGATATCCCGGGAAAGAATTGTTTCGGCGTCATTGCCCCCTTCGCCGACCAGCCGGCGCTTGCCGAAGGATTTTCGCGCTTTCGCGGCGAGGCGGTGGCCCTGGTTGCCGGCGAACGCGAGGCTATCCTCGATCTCGACCTTGCCGATTTTCCTGTCAGTTGGACCGAATTGCCGCATCGTCTGGACCCTTGCGAAGCACAGGCCAGCGGCGCGCCACTGGTCCATGAAAACCGGCCCTCGAACTTGCTCACCTCCGGCTTCGTCGAGCGTGGCGACCCCGAGGCCGCCCTTGCCGGTGCGGCTTTCGTCGTTTCCGGCGCCATCGACACCTCCTATGTCGAGCATGCCTATATCGAACCGGAAGCCGGCTATGCCTTCATGAACGGCGATACGCTGGTCGTCGTCGCCTGCACGCAGGCCCCCTATATGGACCGCGACGACACGGCAAAAGTGCTCGGCCTTGCCCCGGAAAAGGTGCGCATCGTGCCGACCGCCACCGGCGGCGGCTTCGGCTCCAAGCTCGATGTCTCGCTGCAACCGCTCATCGGCCTCGTCGCCATGAAAACCGGCCGGTCGGCGGCACTCGCCTATACCCGCACCGAATCGATGATCTCGACCACCAAGCGCCATCCCGCTCGGATGAGAGCGAGCATCGGCGCCGATGCCGACGGCCGCGTCACCGGCATGGTCTTCGCCGGCGATTTCAACACCGGCGCCTATGCCAGCTGGGGGCCGACGGTCGCCAACCGCGTGCCGGTGCACGCCTCCGGCCCCTATGCGACGCCGAACTATCGCGCCGAAGGCCGCGCCATCCACACCAATGGCCCGATTGCCGGCGCCTTTCGCGGTTTCGGCGTGCCGCAGGCGACGATCATGCAGGAGACCCTCTATGACGAGTTGGCCGACAAGCTAGGCATGGACCGGCTCGACTTTCGCCTGAAGAACTGCCTTCGGAACGGATCCGAAACAGTTACCGGGCAGCGGCTCGAGTCAGGCGTCGGCATCGCCGACTGCCTGGAGGCCCTCCGCTCACATTGGCGGCGTGCCCTTCGTGATGCCGAAGCGTTCAATGCCGGTAGCAGCATCAAAAAACGCGGCGTCGGCGTGGCCTCTTGCTGGTACGGCTGCGGCAACACCTCGCTGCCCAATCCGTCGACCGTCAAGGTCGGCATCTCGGTATCGGGTGAAGTCGTCCTGCATCAGGGGGCGGTCGATATCGGGCAAGGTTCGAACACTGTCATCGCGCAGATCTGCGCCGACGCGTTGGGGCTTCCGCTTGAAAAGCTCCGGCTGAAAGGCGCCGACACGGCGATCACCCCCGACGCCGGCAAGACATCGGCCTCGCGCCAGACCTTCGTCACCGGCAAGGCCGCCGAAAAGGCCGGCCGCGCCTTGCGCGATGAGATCTTGCGTTTCGCCAATGTCTCGGAAAAGGCGGCGATTGCGCTGGACGGCACAAGTCTGAGCATCGGGGAAGGCGAAGCGACGCGCCGCATCGATCTTTCCTCGCTGAAGGCAGACGCCGAAGGATTCGTCTTCCGGGCCGAGGAAAGCTACGACCCGCCGACGCAGCCGCTCGATGCAAAAGGTCAGGGCAAGCCTTACGCCGTCTATGGCTATGGCGCCCAGATCGCCGAACTGGAGGTCGACCTCAGGCTCGGCACCGTGAAGCTGATAAAAATCACCGCCGCGCACGATGTCGGCAAGGCCATCAATCCCTTGCTTGCCGAAGGCCAAATCGAGGGTGGCATCGCCCAGGGCATCGGCATGGCGCTGATGGAAGAATACATCCCCGGCCGCACCGAAAACCTGCACGACTATCTGATCCCGACGATCGGCGACGTGCCGCCGATCGAGACCATCTTGATAGAAGTTCCGGATCCGGAAGGACCCTTCGGCGCCAAGGGTTTGGGCGAGCATGTGCTGATCCCGACGGCGCCGGCGATCCTCAACGCCATACGCCATGCCGCCGGTGTGGTGGTCACCAAGATTCCGGCGACTCCGACCCGCATCCGCGCCGCCATCCTCGACAAGGAGGCGCGCCGATGAGCGAGCTTGCCGAACGCTTCGAGACACACGATCCCGGCGAGAAGCTGGTGGCGGAGAAGATCCGGTGCGATGCCTGTCCGGTCATGTGCTACATCGCCGATGGCCGCACCGGCGCCTGCGATCGCTACGGCAATGTTGGCGGCAGGATCGTGCGGATGGATCCGCTGACCATCCTCGACCACGCGGCCGAGACAGGCGGCGCGGTCGTGCCCTTTGCCGAGGAAGGCAAGGGCTGGGACGGCGAACTGGTCAACACCGGCCGCCGCTTCGTCACCGCGATCGGCGCCGGCACCACCTATCCCGACTACAAGCCGGCGCCCTTCATCGTCAGCCAGGAGGTCGAGGGCGTCGATCTGGTCACCGTCGTCACCGAGGGCATCTTCTCCTATTGCGGCGTCAAGGTGAAGATCGACACCGACCGTCATATCGGCCCCGAAACGGCAACGGTCCGTGCCGAAGGCGAGGCGATCGGCCATGTCACCACCGGCGAATACGGCTCGCAGATGCTGTCGCTGGGCGGCGTGCATCATTTGACCGGCGGCTCAAAGGCTGAAGGGCGCGCCACCTGTGATGCCATGCTCAGGCTGTGCAACCGCAAGCCGGTCGAGCTCGTCATCGACGGCGGCGCCACCGTCATCGTCGAAGCCGGCAAACCGCCTGTCATCGACGGCAAACTTGAGCAGCGCATGCGCGTCGGCTGCGGTTCGGCCACCATAGGCATGTTCGCCACCCAGTGGCGCGGCCTTGTCGACGAGGTGGTGGTGGTCGACGACCACATCACCGGCGTCGTCTCCGAGCATCAGGCGGGCAAGGTGCTTGGCTGGCAGGATACCGGCATCAAGATCATCGGCCGCCGTTCGACGCCGGGCCGCTATTTCAAGGTGTCGGAGCCCGGCCTCGGCTGGGGCGGCACCAATATCTCCGACCCGCTGTCGATCCTTGGTGAATGGAGCGCCAAAAAGGGTGCGCGCCCCGGCATGTCGCTGCTGATGGTCTCGACCACCGGTGAGCAATTCGCCTATTACGAGCTCGACGACGAATTGAAGCCGGTGCAGAAACCGTTCCCGGAGCGGCTGCGGAAGTCGGTTGAACTGATCGAGGACAATTGCGAGCCGGCGCTCTGCACCGTGCTTTTCGTCGGCGGCGCCGGCGGCTCGCTGCGCGCCGGCGTCACCGAGAACCCGGTCAATCTGACCCGCTCGGTGCAGGGCCTCAAGACCTATGTGACGGTCGGCGGCGCGCCGGTCTATGTCTGGCCGGGCGGCGGCATCACGCTGATGGTCGACGTCATCCGCGTGCCGGAAGGCGCCTTCGGCTATGTCCCGACGCCGGCGCTGGTGGCGCCCATCGAATTCACCATGCGCCGCGACGATTATGTCAGGCTCGGCGGCTATGAAGCCGAAATCCGCAGCGTCGACGATATCCTGGCCAAGGGCGGCGAGTATCTCAACCCGCGCCGCGGCAAGGCCGCACCTCGCGACAATCCCTGGCCGCCGCTGGTGCAGCTGCGGCGCGCGACGACAAATGGGGCAGGGTGATGAACGGCCCGCAGGCGCATTGGCTCGAGGACGGCCGAAGGCTTCACCTCAATCATGGGCCGATCGATCTGATCGTCGAGGCCTTCGGCGAGGCGAGCGAATGCCGCGCCGCCTATCATCAGGCGGCAACGCGCTTCCAGACAATCCTGCCCGAACTGGTCGAAGAGTTGCCCGAACTGCGTCGCCAGGCGCCGCTGCGTCCTCGCATGTTTGTCGGCCCGACGGCACGTCGCATGGAAGCGGCGGTCGTTCCGCTAGCGAAACAATTCATCACGCCGATGGCGGCCGTCGCCGGCTCGGTAGCCGACGAAGTGCTTGGCGTTCTGCTCGCCGGCCGCCGGCTCGAGCGCGCCTATGTCAACAATGGCGGCGACAGCGCGATCCATCTCGGCCACGGCCAGTCGATGACGCTTGCCATTGCCGGAACAGGTCACGGACTGGCAGACCGTCTCACGATCCGCGCCGAAGACGGGATCCGCGGCGTCGCAACAAGCGGCTGGCGCGGCCGGTCCTTTTCGCTGGGCATCGCCGACGCCGTCACCGTGCTGGCGCGGACGGGTGCTGAAGCCGACGCCGCCGCGACCTTGATCGCCAACGCCGTCGATCTGCCCGGTCATCCCGCCGTTACGCGCATACGGGCGCACGATCTCGCACCGGACAGCGATCTCGGCGACCGTTTGGTGACGCAGGGCGTGGGGCCGCTTTCCGCCGCTGAAATCGCTATTGCGCTGGAAAGCGGATTTGCCGTTGCCGAGGAGTTTCGGCGGCGCGGCCTGATTGCCGCCGCGGCGCTTTTCCTCGGCGGTCAGGTGCGCATCGCAGGTCCGATGGCGCTCGCCAACAAAGTTTTAGAGAGGGAAATTGCTCATGCCTGAGTTTCCGATCCGCAAGATCGCCGTGCTGACCGAAGAGATTTTTCACGAAGGCGGGCCGGTGGCGAAGGTGCCGCGGCGCCGCGCCGCGGCCATGGCTGTGGTGAAGAACCCGTTCGCCGGCCGTTACGTCGAGGAACTGCAGAGCGCGATGGAGGATTTGAAGCCGCTCGGGCTGCTGCTCTCCGACAGGCTCATTGCCGCATTGGGCGGCGACGTGAAACAGATCGACGGTTACGGCAAGGGTGCCATCGTCGGCGCGGCGGGCGAGCTGGAGCATGGCGCGCTGTGGCATGTGCCGGGCGGCTATGCCATGCGCGAACGGCTTGGCGACGCCAAGTCGATCGTGCCGTCGTCGAAGAAGGTCGGCGGCTTCGGCGCGCGGCTCGATGTGCCGCTCGGCCACATCAACGCGGCCTATGTGCGCAGCCATTTCGATGCCATGGAAATCGGCATCAGCGATGGCCCGCGTCCCGACGAGATCCTGTTTTGCCTCGCAATGACCTGCGGCCCGCGCGTGCATGACCGCATGGGCGGGCTGGCTGCCAAGGACATCAAGGCATGGGATGGGCTGAGGTGAGCGCCGAAGACAATCTGCTCAAGCTGGTCGAGGCCGAGGAGCCTGACGAAAACGACTATCGCTTGCAGGAGCAGGTCGGCTTTATCCTGCGCAAGGCGCACCAGCGCCATGTCTCGATCTTCGCCGCACACATCGCCGATCTGACGCCGCCGCAATTTGCCGCCCTGGCCAAATTGCGCGACGTCGGCGAGACCTCGCAGAACCAGCTTGGCAGCCTGATCGCCATGGATGCCGCGACGGTGAAGGGCGTCATCGACCGGCTGAAAGCGCGAGGCTTTGTCGAACTTAGCAAACACGAAGTCGACAAACGGCGCCTGCTGGTCAATCTGACGGCCGAGGGGCGCGACGCGATCGAGCGGCTGATTCCGCTTGCCCGCGAGATTACGCAGGAAACGCTGGCACCGCTTTCCGCCAAGGAGGCGGCCATTTTCATGAAGCTGCTGGCCAAGCTGGCTTGAGCTGCCACCTGCCGAGCGTTTAGTTGTTACTCCTGCCGGGCGCTGAACGCCCGGCAGGAAAGCCTCGTCTCAGAGGCCGTTGTCCTTCAGGATCTGGGCAGCATTTTCCTTGGTGATCTTCTGCGTCGGCAGGATGATGGTCTTTTCCACCTTCTCGCCGTTCAGGAACTTGATCGCCTGCCGCAGCCCTTCGGCGCCCGGCGTCACATAAGTGAACGTCGCCGTCAGCTCGCCATTGGCGACGAGTTGCACGCCTTCATTGGGCAGGCCGTCGATGCCGATGAACTTGATGTCCTTCTCACGTCCGGCGTCCTTGGCGGCAAGATAGGCGCCATAGGCCATTGGATCATTGTGGCCGTAGACGAGATCGATCTTTTCGTTGTTGCGCAGCGCCGTGGCCATGATGTTGTAGGCCTGGTCCTGCTTCCAGTCGCCCGACTGCTGGTCGAGCAGGTTCTTGATACCCGGCTCCTTGTCGGTGAATTCATGGAAGCCGTCATGGCGGTCATGCGCCGGCTGGGTGCCCATGCCGCCCCAGATTTCGACGACGTTGCCGGCGGCCTTGCCCTTGCCGCCAAGCAGCTCGACGGCATATTCACCGGCAGCCCGGCCGATCAGCTTGTTGTCGCCGCCGACGAACTGCGTGTAGTCGTTGGTTTCGACGTTGCGGTCGAGCACGAAGACCGGGATCTTGGCATCGATCGCCTGCTGCACGACGCCGGTCAGGCCGGCGGACTCTTTCGGCGACACCAAGAGCGCATCGACCTCCTGACGGATCAGGTTTTCGACATCGGCGACCTGCTTCTCGGTCTTGTCCTCGCCGTCGGTTACGATCAGCTCGACTTCCGGATGCTTGGCCGCTTCGGCCAGGATGTCCTTGTTGAACTGGGCACGCCAGGGTTCGATGGTCGTAACCTGCGAGAAGCCGATTTTCCATTTCTTGTCCTGCGCGTGGGCACCGCTGGCAAGCATCGCGGTCGTGGTCAGGAGTGCCGCTGTCAGCGCGGCAAGCTTCAACAATTCACGTCGTTTCATTTCTTGTTTCCTCCAATATTCAGAGACGCGGTCTCTTGCGACGGCCGCTTTGCCGCGGCCGTTTCCTTGTGCGCTTGCCCACCGGGCAATCGCAGATAGAAGAGAAGATCGCCGGCATTGCGCTCCTGTACGAGCACGGTACCGATGATGATCATCCCCTTCAGCACCAGCTGAAGGTTCGAATTGATGTTGTGCAGCTGCAGGATGTTAGAGAGCAGCCCGAAGATCAGCACGCCGCAGAACGTCCCGGTGAGGCTGCCGCGTCCGCCCATCAGGCTGGTGCCGCCGATGACCACGGCGGCGATCGCGTCGAGTTCCAGCCCGGCGCCGGCGTCCGGCTTGCCTTGCCGGTATTGCGCGACATAGAGCACCGCCGCGATGCCGGCCAGCAGCCCCGAAACCGCGTAGGTGGCGATCTTGACGCGGCCGGCGGCGATGCCGGACAGCCGGGCCGCTTCCTCATTGCCGCCGATGGCATAGACATAGCGGCCAAACGGCGTGAAGCGCAGCACGGCGCCGTAGATCAGGATCGCGCCGAGGAAGAACAGGCCCGGCATCGGAATCACGCCGAACACCAGCGAGCGCAGCATTTCGAAATCGGCGGTGGCATTCGAGCCGGTGTAGACCGGCAGCACCGCATTGTTTTGGCCGGCTGTCAGCCGGGCGATGCCGAGCGCAGTGACCATCATCGCCAGCGTCACGATGAAGGGCTGCAGCCGTCCGGCGACGATGATGAAGCCGTTGAGCGCGCCGAACAGCAGGCCGACGCAAGGCGCCACCAGCAGCACGCCGAGCACGCCGAATTTTGAGCCTACCTGCGGCAGCAGGAACCACAGCACCAGACTGCACAGGATCACCCCGACAATGCCGGGGGTAACCAGCCCACGAACGCTATCCAACCTGATGTCGTGCGTGGCCTGCGCGCCGGCGCGGGATTTTTCGATGTTCAGCAGGATGAAACGGGTGACGAGAATGCCGAGGCAAAGGGCTGCCACAGCAACTGTCGGCACCCCCAGCACCACCGCCGGCGTCACGCCGGGGACCGTCAGCAGCATGGCACAGACTACCGTGCAGATCGCCATCAGCGAGCCGACGGAAAGGTCGATACCGCCAGTGATGATTACCGCCGTCATGCCAGTGGCAATCAGCCCCGTGGTCGACACCTGGCGCAGCACATCGAGCAGGTTGCCGTAGGACAGGAAGATGTTGTTGCCCTTGGAGCTGATCGGCGAGCCAAGCACGCCGATCAGGAAGATTGCGATCAGGCCCCAATAGAGCTTCGTCCGGGACAGGATATGCAAAATGCTCATGCAGCAGGCCTCGTCATGGTCCGTCGCGGCGCTGCAAGCCGCATGATGGCCTCCTCGCTGGCTTGCGCGCGGGACAGGATTCCCGTCTGGCGGCCATCGGCCATGACCAGGATACGGTCGGAAAGATGCAGCAGCTCCGGCAATTCCGAGCTGATGACGGCGATCGCCAGCCCGTCTCGCGCCAGCTTGAAGATGAGATCGTAGATTTCCCGCTTGGCGCCGACATCGATGCCGCGCGTCGGCTCGTCGAGCAGCAGCACCCGTGGCCTCGTCGCCAGCCATTTGCCGATGACGACCTTCTGCTGGTTGCCGCCGGACAGCGTGCCGGCCGGCTGCTCGACGGTTTCGCAGCGAATACCGAGCGCCTTGACGGCGTCCCGTGCCAGCCCTTGCTCGCCGGCCAGCGAGCGCAGGCCGAACCGCGCCAGCGCGCCGACCAGCGGCAGCGCGACATTGTCGGTGATCGAGGCCTCGAGATGCAGGCCTTGCGTCTTGCGGTCTTCTGTGACCAGGGCGATGCCGAGCCGGCGTGCATCGCGCGGCGAACGGATTTCTACTGCCTCGCCATCGAGTCTGATCTCACCGCCAGCACGTCCTCCGCTGGACCCGAAGATCGTTTCCAGGATTTCGGTACGGCCCGAGCCCAGCAGCCCGCCGATACCGAGGATTTCTCCTGCGGCAAGATCGAAGCTGACGCCGTCGAGCACGGTGCGCCAGCCATGGCGATTGGGCTTCGATAGCGACAGCTCGCTTACGGAAAGGATGGTGTTGCCACCGGGGATGCGGTGCTCCTGGGAGGAAGCAAGCAGGTTTCGCCCGACCATCGCCGAAATTATGGCGTCTTCGTCGAGCTTGTCCATCGTCTGCGTCAGGACGTGGCGTCCATCGCGAAACACGGTGACCCGGCTGGCCAGATGCATGACCTCGTCGATGCGGTGCGAAATGTAGACGATCGCCACGCCGCTATCGGCGAGCTGGCGGATGATGCGGAACAGCCGCTGGCATTCGGCTGGCGACAGCGCCGAGGTCGGCTCGTCCATGATCAGAATGCGCGCCGACATAGACAGCGCCTTGGCGATCTCGACCAGCTGCTGTTCGCCGACGCGCAAG
The DNA here is from genome assembly GCF_040319055.1 of Mesorhizobium sp. M0960. NCBI lineage: Bacteria > Pseudomonadati > Pseudomonadota > Alphaproteobacteria > Hyphomicrobiales > Phyllobacteriaceae > Mesorhizobium > Mesorhizobium sp. M0960. The sequence continues at coordinate 157,238 of NZ_JAMYNN010000008.1, forward strand.
GCACCGACGCGCGCATCCGGGTCGAGCTCGATGCCGAGCCTTTGCAAGAGCGCGCCGGCAGCGCGGCTGCTCGCCTTGCGGTCGACAATCAGCCCGGCGATCAGCTTCTCGCGGCCGAGAAAGATATTGTCCGCGACGCTGAGTTCGGGAACGAGGTTCAGCTCCTGGTGGATGATGGCGATGCCGGCGCGCTCGGCTTCGCGGACGCCGGCAAAGCGCACCGGATGGCCATCGATACTGACCGTTCCGTTATAGTCCGTATAGACGCCGGATAGTATCTTCATCAGCGTCGACTTGCCGGCGCCGTTCTCGCCCATCAGCGCATGGACCTCGCCGCGCCGCAGTTCGAAGCCGACATCGACAAGCGCGGCGATGCCGCCGAAGGACTTGGAGATGTGCTCGGCGCTCAGCACGATAGCCGAGCCGTCCGCCATAACGCCTTCCGCAGGGATGGAATTGCCGTGCTGCATGACAAGGACGGCCTCCCTCCGTCGTCACCGAACGCCTCAAACGCTAATCTAAACGTTTCGATCATGTCAAGCCAATATCTGGTGTCTAAGATTGTTCCATTTCAATTCTTGCGCAAAACCATAAGATTCCGTACGTATTGCTGCCGCGGAGTGGTGAAACGTTTCGAAAATGACAGCGTCAGGACGAAAAAAGCAGCGCAAATCCACTGCACCGACCATGCTTCACGTGGCCGAAGCGGCGCGTGTTTCCGTGGCCACCGTATCGGCGTTGATCAACGGCACCGCGACCGTCAGCCCCGAGCTCAGCCAGCGCATCGAACAGGCGATCCGCGACATCGGTTACAAGCGCAACGCCATCGCCCGCAGCCTCAAGATGGGCACCACACGCACCATCGGGCTCACCGTCCCACACATCACCAACCCGTTCTTTACCGACGTGGTTTCGGTGATCCAGCAGGCTTTCGACAGGGCCGGCTACGCCGTCATGCTGTGCTGCACCGACGAGCACCTGAACACGCAGGACGATCAGATCAGGCTGCTGCTCGACCGGAAGGTGGACGGGCTGATCGTCGCGCGTGTCGGCGACGGCGCGATCCTCAAAGGGATTGTCGACGACGCCAATGTGCCGGTCGTGCTACTCGACCGTGTTTGCCAGGGTGTCGACACCGATGCCGTCGTTCTCGACAATCAGCGCGCGGTGTTCGACGCCATCACTTATCTGATCGATCTCGGCCATCGGCGCATCGGCTACATCTCCGGCTCGTTCGATATCTCGCCGATGAATGACCGCATGGCGGGATACCGGGAAGCCCTCCAGACCGCGGGCCTGCCGGCCGAGCCCGAGCTCGTCCGCTTCGGCAATTTCCACGAAGTCGATGGCTACAACGCCACCATGCAGCTGCTTTCGCTGCACGACCGGCCGAGCGCCATCTTTTCGGCCAACAACCCGATGGTGATCGGCACGATGAAGGCCATCCGCGATATCGGCCTGTCCTGTCCGGAGGATATTTCGGTCGCCTGCTTCGACGATTTTCCGTGGTCGGATGTGTTCCGGCCGCAATTGACCACGGTCGCACAGCCGGTGCAGGCGATTGGCGAACAGGCGGCCAATCTGCTGCTCGACCGGCTCGCCGGCAACAGGGATGCGCCGCCGCGCAAGCTGACGCTCAAGGGACGCCTGATGATCCGCAATTCATGCCGGCCACTTGGCGCGATCGCACAAAGCGTCAGCGCGTAGCGCTTGGGCTCTGTTCAGAAACGTTGTAATGCCGGACGGACAGCGCTCCCTCTGTCCTGCCGACCCCGGCCCTTCGCAGCCGCTACGGGCGTTCGTCGTTCGAAAACCGAGCAATTGAAGGACGCGGCGCCGATCGAGCCAAGTGGGCAACAATCAGCCCGCCGACAAGCAGGAAAATCTTGGCAATCGAAGCATGTCGGATTAGGAATATGACGAGATGCGGCTGATCGCCTACACGGGCGCCGGCTTGAGTCATGTGCGTGAAATCGATCCTAATCGGGCTGGTACTTGCTGGGATGGTCGCATTCTTCGGCTGCACCACCGGCGGCGCATTAAAGACTTTCCCCTCGGCCTATGGCGGCCTCACCGACGCCGGTTTTCGCGTTCCGCCGGTTCCGATCTACAAGGTTGACCAAAAGTTCCATCGGCAGACAGTGCCTTATGCGACTGAAGAGGCGCCTGGCACCATCATTGTCGATACAGGAGCGAAGTTCCTCTACTACGTGTTGGGAGACGGTCAGGCGCTGCGCTACGGAATCGGCGTTGGCAAGGCGGGCTTCGAGTGGCATGGCACTGCTCACGTTGCGAGGAAGCGCGAATGGCCGGATTGGAGCGCGCCGTCTGCGATGATCGTGCGCGAGCAGAAGCGGGGCCGCATCATACCGGCTCATATGGAGGGCGGACTCATGAACCCGCTCGGGGCGCGGGCGCTCTATCTTTTCAACGAGAAAGGTGACACTGGATATCGCCTGCACGGTAGCCCTGAATGGTGGTCCATCGGCAAAGCTGTGTCGGCGGGCTGCATTCGCCTCATGAACCAGGACATCATCGATCTCTACAACCGCTCCACAATCGGCACCAAGGTGATCGTCATTTAGTAGACGCCGCGTTTCCGTCTAACAGACGAGCATGATGGATCGAAAACTCTCCGCGTAAAGCGCGCGAACTGTTCGCGATGTCTTCGCACACCTGTTCGCGATGTTCCCTGCCTAAGGCCGGCCTTGCCCGCAACAGTGCCAAGTGGCGAACCAGCTCTCAGGCAGCTTCCGACAGCGATTTGTGGGCGTCGGTCAGGATCTCGAACGAGCGCACCCGCGCCGCATGGTCGAAAATCTGCGCTGTGACCATCAGTTCGTCGGCGCCGGTGCGGCGCACGAATGCCTCGATGCCTTGCCTGACCGTTTCGGGGGAGCCGACGACGGCGCAGGAAAGCGCCTGGCCGAGCATGGTCTTGGCCATTGGATCGAGGTCGCGCTCATATCCTTCGACCGGCGGCGGCAATCGGCCGGGCCGGCCGGTGCGCAGATTGACGAAGGCCTGCTGCAGCGAGGTGAACAACAGCCGCGCCTCGGCATCGGAAGGAGCAGCGAAGACATTGAGGCCGAGCATCACATAGGGCTTGTCGAGCTGCTCCGAAGGCTGGAAGCGCGAGCGGTAGATCTCCAGCGCATGGTCGAGCTCGGCCGGCGCAAAATGCGAAGCGAAGGCGTAGGGCAGGCCGAGCGTGGCGGCAAGCTGCGCGCCGTAGAGGCTGGAGCCGAGAATCCAGATCGGCACCTTTTCGCCTTCGCCGGGCACCGCGCGGATGCGTTGGCCGTCTTCGGCTGGCTGGAAGTAACCGATCAGCTCGACGACGTCCTGCGGGAAATTGTCGGCGCCAGCGTTGAGGTTGCGACGCAGCGCCCGTGCCGTGGGCATGTCGGTGCCGGGCGCCCGGCCGAGGCCGAGATCGATGCGGCCGGGATGCAGAGCGTTGAGCGTGCCGAATTGCTCGGCGATGACAAGTGGCGAATGATTGGGCAGCATGACGCCGCCGGCGCCGACGCGTATCGTACGGGTACCTCCGGCCACATGGGCAATGACCACCGAGGTGGCGGCGCTGGCGATGCCTGGCATGTTGTGATGCTCAGCCAGCCAGTAGCGCTTATATCCCAGCCGCTCGGCATGACGGGCGAGATCGAGCGAATTGGCGAGCGACTGCGAAGCATTGCTGCCTTCGACGATCGGCGACAGGTCGAGAACGGAAAGAGCGGTCATCGGCGGGGATTCCTGTGGACCGGACGGATGTAGGAAGCCGTTGCCGGGGCGGCAAATTCAAAATGTTGATAGAGCGCTGTGCGCCCGACGGATGTGCAACCGATGCAAGGTCGTTGATATGCACACCAATCAGTGACGCTTTTGGGCTCTTAAGCCGCTACCTTTTTGGCTCGGAAATCTCTTCATCCTCGATTACCGCCGTGTGCTGCGCCGCGAGGAAATTGCCGACATGGCTGAGACCGTCGAAATGATCGCAGAATACCTTGATGACGACCAGCAGCGGCACCGCCATCAGCGCGCCGACGAAACCCCATAGCCACGACCAGAAGGCGATGGCGATCAGGATCGCCACGGCGTTGATCTCGAGACGGCGGCCGACCACCGTCGGCGTCACGAACTGGCCTTCAACGACGTCGCATAAGAGGACGAAGGCCGGCGCCAGCAGCGCATAGGAAATCGTGTCGAAGCTGATCAGCGCGATGATCGTGACCAGCGTGATGGTGGTCAGCGCCCCGATATAGGGCAGGAAATTGAGCAAGGCCGCTGCCGCGCCCCAGACCTGCGCGTTGGGCACGCCGAGTGCCCACAGGCCGAGCCCGATGACCACGCCGAGACATGTATTGATGACCGTGACAGTAAGCAGATAGTGCGAGATTTCACGCTCGACGTCATAGACTACGCGCAGCGCCCGCTTCTTTTCGCTTAGACTGGGGAAGGACTGGACGATCTTTTCATAGAACATCGTGCCCGAGGCGAGCAGGAACAGCGACAGGACGAAGACGATGGTGACGCTGGCGCCGGCCGACAGCACATTGCCGGCGGCCTGCGAGAGAATACCCGATGGCGCCATCGCCACCCTCTGAACGCCCGGCTCCTGGGACGTCTGTGTCAGGCCCTCGATCTGGCGCGAAATCTCCACGATCCGTTCGAACGGACGGCGCAGTTGTGCCAGACGTTCGGTAAGCTGCTGGCCGATCGTCGAGGTGTTGTTGATGAGGTCGATGACCGGGCCGCTGAGCAGATATCCCGCGACGGCGACGAGGCAAAACGAAAGCAGCACCAGCAGTGTCGCCGAAATGACATCGGGCATGCCATGCTTGCGCAGGAAGCGAACGATCGGCGTCAGCGTCAGCGCCAGCAGAAAAGCCAGAATGACCGGCATGAAGAAGGCGCGGGCGAAGTAAAGCGCGTAGATCGCCATGAGGATGAAGATGCCGACGAGCAGCGAACGCATCAGATGCGCATCCGCCCGCGCCTCGACGCGCGAATCCGGGCTTTCGGCAGCGCTTGCGCCCGAAGCGGCGGGTTCGGCCTTCATTCTGACCCTCGGCGGCACACCGCGATTGGTGTAGACCGTTGGCGAAAACGCCTCTGCGGCTTCAAGGTTCCCTTAGCCGGCGTCACCGGCAAGGCCGCCTCGCGGCTTTGCTGGTGAATCAGGCAACCGGCGCTGCCGCGGCGACGGCCTTCGCAGTTTCCCGGCGCACGATCGGCGCCACCTTGGTGCCGTAGAGTTCGATAGCCTTCATGACCTTGGCGTGCGGCATGGTGCCGATCGCCATTTGCAGCAGGAAGCGGTCGTTGCCGAATATCCTGTGCTGGGCAATGATCTTGTGCGCCACCTGTTCTGGATTGCCGACGAACAGGGCGCCGTTCGGGCCGCGCGATTGGTCGAAATGAGCCCGCGACGTCGGCCCCCAGCCGCGCTCGCGGCCGATGCGGTTCATCACTTCGGCCTGCGGCCTGTAGAAATCGTCGGCTGCCTGGTCGGCGGTGTCGGCGATGAAGCCGTGCACGTTGAGGCTGGTGGCAAGGCTCGCCGGATCGCTGCCGGCCCGCCTGGCTGCATCCCTGTAGATGTCGAACAGTGGTGCAAACCGCGCCGGTTCGCCGCCGATGATCGCCAGAGCCAGCGGCAACCCGAGTACGCCAGCCCGCGCCGCCGATTGCGGCGTACCACCGATCGCGATCCAGATCGGCAATTTGTCCTGAAAGGGCCGGGGATAGACGCCGCGATCGTTGATCGGCGCGCGCAGACTGCCCGGCCAGGTCACCTTGACATGATCACGGATGGCGAGCAGCAGGTCGAGCTTCTCGGCAAAGAGCTCGTCATAGTCTTCGAGATTATAGCCGAACAGCGGAAAGGATTCGATGAACGAGCCGCGCCCGGCCATGATCTCGGCCCGGCCGCCGGACAGAAGATCGAGGGTGGCAAACTGCTGAAAGACGCGCACCGGATCGTCGGAGGACAAAACGGTGACCGCGCTGGTCAGCCTTATGCGCTTGGTTCGTTCGGCAGCCGCCGCCAGCGCCACCACCGGAGCGGAGGCAGCATAGTCGGGACGGTGGTGCTCGCCGAGACCAAAGACGTCCAGCCCGACCTGATCGGCGAGCTCGATCTCCTCGATCAGGTTGCGCAGCCGCTCATGCGCACCGATCGCACCGGGACCCGGTTCCGGGCTGACGTCAGCGAAGGTGTAGAGACCGAGTTCCATAGTGGTGTCATCCTAGCGTTTTGTCTTGGCGCTACAGGTAGCGATCAGTCCGCTGCGCCGCCAGAGGCCTGGATGGTGAACAGTGCGGGTGGCTTTCAGCCGAATTCGATCGAAATGGCGTCTCCCGGTTGCAACAGATCAGAATTTCATGGCTGGCATACCGTTTTGGCGCTTGAACTCTCGGTTTTCACGCGTATGTAAGCCTCGCAAATTGACTCCAGGGAAGTGGACTTGGCTATCTACAGGGAAAAAGACGTTTTCGAGCGGCGCAATGCCGCAAACGAGGCAAAGAAGGCGCTTCTGGAGCGCTTCAAGGCAAAGCCGGCGGCAGATGATCCAGCGGTGCTGGCACGACAGGCCGAGCGCAAGGCAATCCTCGAGGCCCGCGCGATACGCGAGGCCGAAAAGGCCAGGCTGAAGCAGGAAAAGCTGGCGCGCGAAGCGGCCGAAAAGGCCGAGCGCGAGGCAGCTGCCGAAGCGGCACGCATTGCCGCCGAAGAGGCAGCACAGGCCGAAGCGAAGATCCGGGAAGCTGAAGAGAACGAGCGCATCGCCCGTTTTCTTGCCGACGAGGCCGAACGCAAGGCCAAGCGTGACGCACGCTATGCCGCGCGCAAGCAGCGCACCGGCAGGACGCCGCCCGGCTTCTCCGCCCGATAGCGCCTTCCGGCGCTGATCAGCCGAATTCAAGAATCAGGGCCGCCTTGCAGCGGCCCTGAAGGCGTTTGGTCTGTCGGGCCGACTTAAGCCGCGAGCTTCAGTCCCATAATGCCGCAAACGATGAGCGCGATGCAGGCCAGCCTGATCGCGGTCGCCGGCTCCCCGAGCAGCCATATCCCCAACAGCGCCGTGCCGACGGTGCCGATGCCGGTCCATACCGCATAGGCTGTGCCGACCGGCAGTGCCTTCAGCGCCAGGCCGAGCAAGGTCAGGCTGACAATCATCGAGGCTACCGTCAGGACGGTTGGCAGCGGCTTCGAGAATCCGTCGGTGTATTTTAGGCCGATCGCCCAGCCGATCTCGAACAGGCCGGCGAAGAACAGGAAAATCCACGACATCGGAACGCTCCGTTTCGATGGCTCCCGGCCGATCTCTTGAAAGCGCAAAAACTATCTTCGCCGCATCCATATGGGATGCTCGTGCGCTTAATGAACAACAATACCGGCCGCATTTGCGGCCGGTCGAAATAAGCCAAAACGGTAGCTGCGGCCCTACTTGTCCTTCAGCTTCATCGCCTTCACCGGCGGTGCCTTCAGGGCCGGCGCCGGAGCGGGTTTCTTCGCGTCCTTCTTCGGCTTGCGGGCTTCCTTGCCTGCCTTCATCGCACCTTTAGCCATGATTCGTTCCTCCGGTTGATGTCTGGCGAAGTGAAACAAGAGAAAACGCTAGACTGCAAGAGGCCGCTGCCGTGCAGTCGCCTTGGCCGATGGCTGTCAACCGGTTTCTAATTCCCTCGTAAACCGCAGCGGTCCGTGCGATGGTCCTCTTCGCACTGCAGCATCAGCCCTTGCGTTTCGCCGGCTGATGATCGCGCAGTCCGGTCAGGACGACAATGCGGATCCACATCGGTTGCCAGATGAGCTTCGACTTCCCGCAGGAAACACCGCTGATCGCGATGCTCAACGTCCATTATTCGCGCGCATCCGATCTCGAGCGGCCGGACTTCCTGACGTCGAACCCGCCGGTGCCGATCGAAAGCTATCGCGACAGTTTCGGCAATTGGTGCAACCGTCTCGTTGCGCCGGCCGGGCGCTTTGCGTTCGGCACGGACGCGGTCATCCGCGACCCCGGCTCCTTCGAGACGCGCGAGCTGACGGCATGGCAGCATGAGGTGCGCGATCTGCCGTCGGAGACGCTGCTGTTCCTGCTGCCCAGCCGCTATTGCGAGAGCGACGTGCTGGCGAACGAAGCCTGGCGGCTGTTCGGCAATACGCCGCTCGGCATCCCGCGCGTCCAGGCGGTCTGCGACTTCGTCCATAACCATATCGTCTTCAACTATTTCAATGCACGGCCGACACGCACCGCAGCCGAAGCCTATCGCGAGCAGAGTGGTGTGTGCCGCGACTTTGCCCACCTCGCAGTCGCCTTCTGCCGCGCCCTGAACATCCCGACCCGCTACTGCACCGGTTATATCAGCGATATCGGCCTGCCAAAGCCGTGGTCGGACATGGATTTCGCCGCCTGGATGGAGGTTTATCTCGGCGGCCGCTGGCACGCGTTCGACCCGCGCAACAACGCGCCGCGCATCGGCCGCATCCTGATTGCCTCCGGACGCGATGCCGCCGATGTCCCACTCACCCACATTTTTGGACCGGGCGCGCTGGCTGGCTTCAAGGTCTGGACGGAGGAGGTCATCGAATAGCCTCTCGCGCTGCCCTTTTGAACAACTCGACACTTCGGGCGTTGTTCGAGCTGTGGAGCGTGGGCGTGCTCCGCTAATCTCGGTGCATCAACCAAGGCAGCACACCATGGCGGCGCATGGCGGGTCGAAAAAAGTGATCTATGCGGCGCTCGCCGGCAATCTTGCGATCGCCCTGACCAAATTCGCCGCTGCCTTGTTCACGGGCAGCTCGGCAATGCTCTCGGAAGGCGTCCACTCGCTCGTCGATACCGGCAATGGCAGCCTGCTGCTTTACGGCATGCACCGCGCCGCCCGGCCGGCCGATCGGACGCATCCGCTAGGCCATGGTCGCGAGCTGTATTTCTGGAGCTTCATCGTCGCGCTCCTCGTCTTTGCACTGGGCGCCGGCATATCGTTCTACGAAGGCGTGACGCACATCATGGCGCCGGAGCCGATTGCCAACGCAAAGGTGAACTACGCTGTACTTGGCCTTTCCTTCCTGTTCGAAGGCACCTCCTGGCTGGTGGCGCTGAACGAGTTCCGCCACCAAAAAGGCAGCCACGGCTGGCTCGAGGCGGTGCAGCTCAGCAAGGACCCGAGTGTCTACACCGTACTCTTCGAGGACAGCGCGGCACTTCTCGGCCTCGTTGTCGCCTTCGCCGGCATATTGGCGGCGGAACTGCTGGACATGCCGAAGCTCGACGGCGCCGCGTCGATCGGCATCGCGCTGATCCTGGGCGCGACCGCGATCTTCCTGGCCCGCGAAAGCAAGAGCCTGCTGCTCGGCGAGCCGGCCTCGCCCGAGGTGCAAATGAAAGTGCTGGCCATTGTCCAGCAGGACCCGGCGGTGCGGCGGGCAAATGGCGTACTGACGCTCCATATGGGGCCTCAGGAGATCGTCGCCGCTCTGAGCATCGAGTTCGAGGACCACTTGTCGGCGCCCGAGATAGAGACCTGCGTCGAACGCCTCGAGACACGGCTGAAGGCGGAGATGCCGGAGGTCACGCGCCTGTTCGTCAAGCCGCAGACCACCGGCACCTGGGAACGGCGGAGCAAGGCCTTGGCGGCGTCCGGAGGGGAGCCGGCCTGAGGAAAATGGCTGCGCCATCGGGCAGTCCCGGTTATGATTGCGCGCAAAAGCTCCAGGAGGAACGAAGATGAAAATCGACGGCGGGTGTCATTGCGGCGCCATTACTTACGAGGCCGAGGTCGATCCGGAAAAGACCACCATTTGTCACTGCATCGATTGTCAGAAGCTAACCGGAACGGCCTTTCGCGTCACCGTGCCGGCGTCCGAGGACAATTACACGATCACCAAGGGCGCGCCGAAAATCTACATCAAGACCGGTTCGAGTGGTGCCAAGCGCGCTCAGGCATTTTGCGGTGAGTGCGGCTCGCATCTCTACGCCACGTCGGCGGGCGCGGGACCGAAGGTTTACGGCATCAGGGTCGGCACGGCATGGCAGCGCGATCAACTGGTGCCGAGAAAGCAGATCTGGCATCGCTCGGCGCTGCATTGGCTGCCGGAATTCGAAGGCACAACCATCATCGAGGAGCAGTAGCGCCAGACCGGGCGAAGCCTCGGCTCCGGTTCCGGCGTAGCTCTCAATCGTCGCCTTCGACGACCCTTAGCCTCAGCTGCCCGGTTTTCGAATCGGCAACACGCGCGCTGCTTTCCGCTTTTGCTCCGCTGCCATTCGACCCAGCGGTGTCCTCCGCCGGCTGCACGCCAAACTCCAGCGCCTCGATCTTTTGTCCGCGCCTGGTCACCTTCGATGTCGAGACGAGGATGTCCTCGATATCCTTGGCCGATTGACCGAAATGCGTCTGCAATTTGCGCACCCGCTCGTCGAGCCGAGAGACGTCTTCCATCAGCCGGATGACCTCGCCCTGGATCAGGTGCGCCTGCTCGCGCATACGGGCATCCTTGAGGATCGCCTGGATGACCTGGATCGACAGCATCAAAAGCGATGGCGAGACGATGACGATCCGCGATCGATGCGCCTTTTGGACAACGGCCTCGAAATTCTCGTGGATTTCGGCGAACACCGATTCCGAGGGCACGAACATGAAGGCAGTGTCCTGCGTCTCGCCCTGGATCAGGTATTTTTCGGAAATATCCCGGACATGCACCTCGATGTCGCGGCGGAAAGCCTGAGCGGCGGACTTCTGCAGGTCGGCGCCTTCGGCGGCACGGATGGCATTCCAGGCCTCGAGTGGAAACTTTGCATCGATGGCAAGCGACGGTGCGCCGTTCGGCATCTTCACCAGGCAGTCGGGCCGGCTGCCATTCGACAAGGTCGCCTGGAATTCATAGGCGCCGTGGGGCAATCCGTCGGCGACGATGGCTTCCATACGCGACTGGCCGAAGGCGCCGCGCGTCTGCTTGTTGGAAAGGATCGCCTGCAATTGCACGACCTGGCCGGCCAGCGACTGGATGTTGCCTTGCGCGATATCGATGACCGCCAGCCGCTCCTGCAGCTTGGCGAGGCTCTCATGCGTCGATCTCGTCTGCTCGGTCATGGTCTGGCCGAGGCGGCCGGTCATGGCGTCGAGGCGCTGGCCGATCGACTGGGTCAGTTCGGCCTGACGTGCCCCGAACACTTCGGCGATAGCGCCCATACGGCCCTGCATTTCCGCCTGGCTTGCCAAGATGCCGGCCATCCGCACCTCGGCGTCGCGGGCGTGGTCGGCGGCTTCGGCGGCCGCCATTGCACGCGCCTTGGCCGATCGCCAGAGCGCAATGACGAGCGCCACGAACAGGCCGAGGAACAGCATTGCGCCGAAACCCAGAGCATGGCCGAGCGTGATCGTGGTGGCGCCGAGGCGGGCGACAGGTTCGGACAGGATGGTGGCCAGATCGTTCATGCCGACAGCATAGATGATTCGGTCTGGCGGCACAGATCAAAACGTGAACGACCAGAAGGCGTCCCGGTTGACGCTTTTCCTGCGAGGTCTTAGGTGAGACGCCATGTCGATCAAGCCGCTTATCATCCTCCCCGATCCCGTCCTGCGTCAGGTTTCAAAACCGGTCGAGCGTGTCGACGGTGATTTGCGTAAACTGGCCGGCGACATGCTGGACACCATGTATGACGCGCCCGGCATCGGCCTCGCGGCGATCCAGGTCGGCGAACCCTTGCGCTTGCTGGTGATCGACCTCGCCAAGGAGGACGAGACGCCGGCACCGCACGTCTTCATCAATCCCGAAATCCTCGACAGCTCCGACCAGCGTTCGGTCTACGAGGAAGGCTGCCTGTCGATCCCGGATTACTATGCCGAGGTCGAGCGTCCGGCAGCGGTGCGGGTGAAGTATCTCGATCGCGACGGCAAGCTGCAGGAGATCGAGGCCGAGGGGCTGATGGCGACCTGCCTGCAGCATGAGATCGACCACCTAAACGGCGTGCTGTTCATCGACCACATCTCCAAGCTGAAGCGCGACATGGTGGTCAAGAAATTCAAGAAGCTCGCCAGGGACAAGGCGCCGGGCAAGATGGTGGGATAGGGGTCGACGAATGCCCCTGCGTGTCATCTTCATGGGTACGCCCGAATTCTCCGTGCAGACGCTGCGAGCGATCGCCGGGGCAGGGCATGAATTGGCAGCCGTCTACACGCAGCCGCCGCGCGCCGCAGGCCGGCGCGGGCTCGAGCTGACGCCGTCGCCGGTGCAGCGTGAGGCGGAGCGGCTTGGCATCGAGGTGCGGTCGCCGGTGTCGCTGAAGAGCGAGGCGGAGCAGCAGGCGTTCCGCACCTTGCGCGCCGATGTCGCCGTGGTCGTCGCCTACGGGCTGCTTCTGCCCAAACCTATTCTCGAGGCGCCGCGGCTCGGTTGCCTCAATGGCCACGCATCACTATTGCCGCGCTGGCGCGGCGCTGCCCCTATCCAGCGCGCCATCATGGCCGGCGATACCGAGACGGGCATGATGGTGATGCGGATGGAGGAAGGCCTCGACACCGGGCCTGTGGCAATGGTTGAAAAATGCGCCATTGGACCCGACATGACGGCCGGCGATCTGCACGACCGGCTGATGATCCTGGGTGCTGCGCTGATGGTGCAAGCGCTCGAACGGCTCGAGCGGAATACGCTGACATTTACCACACAGGCGGAGGTGGGGGTGACCTACGCCAAGAAAATCGATAAATCGGAGACTCGCATAGACTGGCTGCGACCTGCCGGCGACGTGCACAACCAGATTCGCGGCCTGTCGCCCTTTCCCGGTGCATGGTGCGAGGCCGAAATCGGCGGCCGCATGGAACGGCTGAAACTGCTTCGCTCGACGCTCTCGCAAGGCGCCGGCGAACCGGGAGGAATTCTCGATGACCGGCTGACGGTTGCCTGCGGGTCAGGCGCGATCAGGCTGGTCGAAGTTCAACGTGCGGGCGGAAGGCCCATTGCCGCGCAGGAGTTTCTGCGCGGGGCCAAGCTCGAAAAAGGGATGAAATTGTCATGAGCATGATGTCCATACGCGCGGCGACGCCGCGGGACCGCGAGGCGATCCGCCTTGTCGAAGAACACGCATTCGGCCAGCAGGCGGAGGCCGGACTGGTCGACGCGCTGGTCACCGGCGGTGATGCCGTCGTCGAACTGGTGGCGGACGAAGACGGGCAAGTGGTCGGCCATATCCTGTTTTCACGGCTCTTCGTGCAGAATGGCGGCAAGAGCTTCCCGGCAGTCGCGCTGGCGCCGCTGGCAGTCGAGCCGTCGTTCCACGGCACCGGCATCGGCGGTGCCCTGGTCCGCGAGGCTCATATCCGCCTGAAAGCCGCCGGCGAGACGCTCGCTGTGGTGCTCGGCGATCCGGCCTACTATGGCCGCTTCGGCTACAGCCGCGCCCGTGCAGCGAAATTCGAGAGCGACTACCAAGGCGAGGCTTTGCAGGCGCTTGCCTGGGGCGAGGCGCCGGAGACCGGCAGGCTGGTCTACGCCTCGGCCTTCGGCTCAGCCCTCGCCGCCTGATTTCGCCTCGATCCGGGAATGCCGCGTTTTCGCCTCGACATCGAATATGACGGCAGTCTCTTTGCCGGCTGGCAACGCCAGGCCAATCAGCCTTCGGTGCAGCAGGCGATCGAGCAGGCGATCGAGAAGTTCTGCGGCGAGCAGGTCTCTCTGCGCGCCGCCGGCCGCACCGATGCCGGTGTCCATGCGACCGCTCAGGTGGCGCATGTCGATCTGGTCAAGGCATGGCCCGGCGACAAGGTGCGCGACGCCGTCAACGCGCATCTGCAAGCGGCCAAGGCGCACATCGCCATCCTGAAGGCCGCCGTCGTGCCGGATGGCTTCGATGCGCGTTTCTCGGCGATCGGCCGCCACTATCTCTACCGTATCGTCAACCGCCGCGCGCCAGCAGCGCTCGACAAGGGCAAGATCTGGTGGGTACCGAAGCAGCTCGATGCCGCCGCCATGCACGAAGCGGCAAAAGTGCTGCTTGGCCGGCATGATTTCACCACCTTCCGCTCGACCCAGTGCCAAGCCACCAGCCCGGTCCGCACGCTCGACCGGCTGGATGTCAGCCGGGCGGGCGATTTCATCGAAGTCCGTGCTTCGGCGCGGTCATTCCTGCACAACCAGGTGCGCTCGATGGTCGGCTCGCTCAAACGTGTCGGCGAAGGCGGCTGGACCATTGCCGACCTCAAGGCCGCGCTCGAGGCGCGCGACCGTGCGGCCTGCGGTCAGGTGGCGCCGCCCGACGGGCTGTTTCTAGTCGGCGTCGATTATCCGACGCCTGGCTGATCCGGCACGCTGATACCGAGCAGCGCCTGCAGGCCGAACAGGACGATCAGCGACGCCACGAACATGCCGGCAAAAACAGCGCTGCCGACAGCCGCACCCCTGCCGATGGCAACGTTGGTCATCCGCCAGGTCAATACCATTGACAGCGCGAACAGCAGCAGCGACACCAGCCCGGAGACTTCGTTGGCCGATGTCAGGAAAAGCCGGATCAACGCCGATGGCAGCATCATCCAGGCGATGATCGCCGAGGCCCAGTTGCTGGCGACGACATAATGGACGAAACGGCTGCCGACGCCGACCCGCGGCGCGACCAGGGCCAGGCCGATGAGCGGCAGCACCCAGGCGCCGATATCGACGGTGGCCAGCCGGATCAACATGCTGAAACGGCCGACGAATGCGTCGGGATCGCCGATCTCGTTGGCAATGCCGACCCAGCCGACGATCAATGCCGGCGCCGCGACGACGATGGCAAAAAAGGAGTTCCAGAAACCGTCCGCCGAAAGGTCGAGCAGGCGAAATCCGTCGGCCTTGCCGAGCATCAGCCGCCAGGCGCCGGCAAGCGAAGCATAGGTTTCATCCGCTGAAAGCATCACTAGGATATGTCCTGCGCAAACCAGTCTTCAACGAAGCGCAGATAAATCTGCGTCAGCGTCTCGAGATCGGCAATCGCCACACGTTCGTCGACCATGTGCATGGTCTTGCCGACCAGGCCGAATTCGACCACCGGACAATAATCCTTGATAAAGCGGGCATCGGAGGTGCCGCCGGAGGTGGAGAGCGCCGGCTTCCTGCCGGTCACCGCTTTGACCGAACCGCCAAGCGTCTCGATTAGCCTGTCGTCGCGTGTCAGGAAAACATGGCTCGGCCCGTCGCGCCAGACGATCTCGTAGTCGACCGGCGTCTTCTTGCCGGCGCGGTATTTCTTGCGTTTCGCCGCCCGGTCGAGGCGGTTGTGGATCTCGGCCTGGATCGTCTCGGCGGTCCATGTGTCGTTGAAGCGGATATTGAAGGTAGCTGCTGCCTTCGCCGGGATGACGTTGGTGGCGGGATTGCCGACATCGATGGAGGTCACCTCAAGATTCGTCGGCTGGAAATCCCTTGTTCCGTTGTCGAAGACGGGGTGCAGCAAGGCGTCGACCAGCGTCACCAGGCCGCGCACCGGATTGTCGGCTAGCTGCGGATAGGCGGCGTGGCCCTGGCGGCCGTTGACGACGACCGTGCCCGATAGCGAGCCGCGCCGGCCGATCTTGATCATATCGCCAAGCGCGTCGGGATTGGTAGGCTCGCCGACGATCGAGGCATCCCATTTCTCGCCTTTGGCGGCCGCCCATTCGAGCAGCTTCGTCGTGCCGTTGATCGCCGGGCCTTCCTCATCGCCGGTTATCAGCAGCGAGACCGACCCCTTCGGGCCGCCCTTCTGCTCGACATGTCGCGCCACCGCCGCGACGAAACAAGCAATGCCGCCCTTCATGTCGACGGCGCCGCGGCCGAACATCTCGCCATTGGCGATCTCGGCGCCAAAGGGCGGGTGCGTCCAGGCTGCCTCGTCGCCCACCGGCACCACGTCGGTATGGCCGGCAAACATCAGATGCGGGCCATTGCCGGAACGCCGCGCGTAAAGGTTCTCGATGTCCGGTGTGCCGGCTTCGGAAAACACCGGTCGCTCGACCGCAAAGCCGAGCGGCTTCAACATCGCCTCCAGCGCGCGCAGCGCACCGCCTTCGGCGGGCGTCACGGAAGCACAGCGGATGAGTGCAGCGAGATTTCTAACCGGATCGGTAGGCAGCATCATGGGCAAAAGCGATAGTCGAAAGCGCAAGGTCTGTCACGGCCAGACGTGAGGGCCAGCCATGCCGCCGACATTATGGTTTTCATGTCGTATAATTGCGGCAAGGTCTCTCGACCAGAACAGGGCCATCGCATGGTCACGCGTGGCAAGACGATCGTAATCGCCGGTGCCGGCAGTATCGGCTGCTACGCCGGCGGCTGCCTGATACTTGCCGGGCGAAAGGTGGTTCTGCTGGCGCGACCGCGCGTCGAGAAGGCCCTGCAAGAAGCTGGATTGCGCATCACCGACCCTGACGGCCGCGACCGTTCTGTCAAACCGGACGCATTGTCGGTCACCGCCGATCCGGCGGTAGCATTCTCCGATGCCGATGTCATTTTGGTAACGGTCAAGAGCGGCGCGACGCAAGACATGGCCGGGCTGATTGCCGCCCATGCCCGACCGGACGTGGTGATACTCAGCCTGCAGAACGGCGTCGACAATGCCGATAAATTGCGAGCCATCTCACCGCCCAGCCGGTGCTCGCGGGCATGGTGCCGTTCAACGTGGTCCAATCGCCGGAGGGCGAATTGCCGCTTCGCCTGCACCGCGCCAGCGGCGGCAAAGTGATGATCGAACAGGGCTCGGCGGGCCTTGACGAACTGCTTGATGTCGAGGGGTTTGCCGTCGCGACGCATGGTGACATCGACGCGGTGTTATGGGACAAGCTGCTGCTCAACCTCAACAACGCGCTGGTGGCGCTTTCCGGTCTGCCGCTGGCGGCAGAGCTTGCCGATCGCCGCTGGCGGCTGATCCTGGCCGGTCAGATCGACGAAGCATTGGCGGCAATGACGGCGACAGGCATCGAACCCGCTCGCATCGCCGGCCTGCGTCCCGCACTGCTGCCGAAAGTGCTTCGCCTGCCCGACGGGCTGTTCAAGTTCTTGGCGCGGCGGATGCTTGCCATCGATCCGGCCGCGCGTTCGTCGATGTGGGATGACCTGCGGCGCCGCCGGTCGACGGAGATCGGCGAACTGCAAGGCGCGGTCCTGCGTTTGGCCGAAAAGGCCGGCACGCCGGCGCCTTTGCTGAAGCATGTCACTGCACTGGTGCGTGCGGCCGAGCAGGAGAGGCGCGGATCGCCTTGCTTGCCGCCGGAAGCTGTCGCTGCGACCGTCAGATCGTAGCCCGCACAGGCGCCCAATAACGGCCCTTGCCGGTGCGCTTGGCTTCGTAGAGTGCATGGTCGGAACAGGTGAGCAGGATTTCCGGATCGCCGCCGTCGGCGGGTGCAAAGGCGCTGCCGACGCTCAAGCCGACATGGATGGCGGAACCGACCCCGAGGTCGAAAGGCACCGAGACCTTTTCGATGGCCCGCTTTGCCAGATAGGTGGCCTCGATCTCCGAGGTTGCGGGCAAAAGGATGACGAATTCGTCGCCGCCGATACGGAAGACCACGTCCCCCGGCCGGAAGCCGCGCTTCAATCGTTCGGCCACCTTGCGCAGCAGCACGTCGCCGACCGCATGACCAAAACGGTCGTTGACCTGTTTGAAGCCGTCGAGGTCCATGCTGAGCACGGCAAACGGCTTGCCGCCATTGGCGGCCGGCGCCGCAAGGTCGCGGCACATGTCGCGCAATTTCTCCTGCAGGAAGATGCGGTTTGGCAGGCCGGTCAGCGCGTCCTTGATCGCCAGGTCGCGATTGTCCAGCTCGGCGCGGATCATGCGGGCGTTGATTGCGTGGTTCTGAAGCAGCACGATGATGACGCCGGCCACATAGAACGGCGTTTGAATTCCGACGATCGGCATTCCGGGCGCTGCGGAAAACAATGCACCGACCACGTAAGGCAGGCTTACGGCCAACATGACGAATATGGCGAAGCGCGGGGTGGCCGCATTGCGTGACGACACCACGCCAACGACACCTGCGACATTCAAGGCGGCAAGTACGGAAAGCGCCATATTCCCGCTGGCAACACAGCCATAGCAGCCGAGGCCGAAAACGACCGACCATACACCGCTGGCTGCCATCAGGCCCGCCAGCGGCCCTTTCGAGCCGCGCCTGCGGGCCTGCTCGCATTCCCGCATCAGCAGAACGCGGACGACGAAAAGCATCAGGTCGGCTGCGATCCAGGCGTAGGGCCACCAATCCTTCGTGGCAAGTGCGGCGCTGACCGCAACCACCAGAACGCTGATGGTGCCGAACAAGACTGCGAATTTGCGGTCGAAAGTGGTGTCGAGAAGCCGGGCGCGGACGGCTTCCGGTTCCAATCTCATCGGCGAAGAGAACCAGGCAAACAGGCGAGCGGCGGCGCTCCACGTTTTGCGCGGCTCCTTGGTGGTCAGGGATAGGTCGCTTGCCAGTCGAGCGCTCCGTGCCGGTCGACACAGTTTTCGCCGGCATGCTGGGCCAGGGTGATTAACATTCGCTTAGAGCGTCCGGCGCAAAACCGGAACTCCCCGCTCTGCCGCTCTAGCGGATCTGCCGCCGGCTCGCGGGTCTTAGCTTGCCGGCCCCGGTCGTCTGCGGACTGCAGGCCGACGCGGCGGACCCGGCTCGGGATCGGTTTTCTTCGCATGTGCCGGCTGCCCATGAGGGGTTTCGATCAGCGTGATCTTCTGCCAGATCTTTCGCGACAGGTTCGACGCCAGGTTCTCGATGTCATTGACGCCATCGATGACCACGGCGTCATTGACCGACTGGGCAAACAGCGCGGCGATCTTGCCGGTGATCGACAACATTTCGGAGCAATAGTCGAGATAGCGGGCAAGGTCGGCGGCGTTGGTGATGCGGGCTGGCGAATGTGCAGTCGGCTTGAAACTGGCTGAAAGTGCTGCCGGATCCTTGGTCAGCTGGTGCATGTCGATGACGTGGATGAGCGACCGCAGCCCGTGGAGTTGGCGGAACACCCGCTTGCGCTTGATCCGCTCCTCGGAGCGGATCAGGGCCAGGAAGCCCAGCACGGCGAGGATGATCATGTTGAGGGAGGCTTCGATGCCTTGCACCGACTGGAAGGCATCGTGGTTTCCCGAGATGCGGCCGAGCGGCAGGATTGTGCCGACGAACAGGAACATCAGCGCTCCGACGACGAAAGCGGCGATGATGAGGCCGCGCAGCCACCAGATCGGCGCCTCCAGCGCCTTGGCTGCCTTTGCCAGATCGCGCGACAGCGACACGAGCTCGGCGGCGACGCCGCGCAGGCCTGCATCGGGAAAGCGCTCGGCGACGCGCTCTTCCAGCCGTTCGGCGGTTTCGAGGATCAGTTTCGAATCAAGCGAGCGGTAGCGCATGACGAAATGTCCGATTGGCGCTCAGGGTTCGGCCGGTGCGTTGGTGCGCTTGCCGTAGCGGTTGGGGCCTGGGTCACTTTTGAAAAAAGCCAGGATAAAAAGCAGGACGAAGCCGATAATGAGAGAGATCAATGCGTAATAGGCAGGCTTGCCGAAATCATGGAACCGCTTCGCCGTTAGCGCAAAGGTCGACCATGTCGAGACGAACACAGCGATCCATAAGGCGAGCGCCCAATACTGGCTCGCGGCAGTGCCTAACGGCGTTCGCGCGAACTGGTAGAGCAGAAAGAGTTGAACGATGACCGGCAAGAGGCCAGCCAAAACATAAGCGCTCGGATTCACCCGCCCAGAAAGGCTGAAGAAAAGCCATAGGAATTGAGGTTTGTCAGTCAACCCGGTGCATCCGTTCTCGGGAGATCAATCGCGCAGCAATTCGTTGATCGAGGTCTTGGAACGGGTTCTTGCGTCGACCCGCTTGACGATGACGGCGCAGTAGAGGTTGGGGCCGGGCTCGTTGTTTGGAAAAGGCTTGCCCGGCAGTGAGCCGGCGACGACGACGGAATTGGCCGGCACTTCGCCGTAGAAGATCTCGCCGGTGGCGCGGTCGACGATCTTGGTCGATTGGCCGATGAAGACACCCATGCCGAGCACTGAGCCCTCGCGAACAATGCAGCCCTCGACCACTTCGGAACGGGCGCCGATGAAGCAATTGTCCTCGATGATGGTTGGGCCGGCCTGCATCGGCTCCAGCACGCCGCCGATACCGACGCCGCCCGACAGATGCACATTCTTGCCGATCTGGGCACAGGAGCCGACCGACGCCCAGGTGTCGACCATGGTGCCGCTATCGACATAGGCGCCGACATTGACGAAGGACGGCATCAGCACGGCGCCCGGCGCGACATAGGCAGAGCGGCGCACGATCGACGACGGCACGGCGCGGAAGCCGGCCTTCTCGAAATCGACGGCGCTCCAGCCGTCGAACTTCGAAGGCACCTTGTCCCACCATACCGCCTGACCGGGACCACCCTTGATGATCTCCATCGGGTTGAGCCGGAAGGACAGCAGCACCGCTTTCTTCAGCCACTGGTTGACGTGCCATTTGCCGTCGGCCTGCCGCTCGGCGACGCGGGCGACGCCCCGGTCGAGCAGGTCGAGCGCCGATTGGATGGCCTCGCGCGTCTCGCCGCGGGTTGCGGTCGAAATGGTGTCGCGTTCCTCGAAGGCGTTCTCGATGATCTTCTCGAGACTCGCGAGATCGGGCTTCGACATGAATTCGCTCCATTACCAAGCTGTTAAGGGCCGGCGCCTTAACCTGTTTGAAAGTCACGCGGACCCTATGTGAAGGCTTGGGGAGGGTCAATCGCGGCAGCGTCACGGGACGGCGCAAGTGAATGATTGGACGGGTAAAGCAAATATGACTCCCATGGAAAAGGCGGGGTGGACGCCGCTACCGCATTCGGACGAGGATCTGGAGCGGTCGAAAAGCGTGCCGGACACGCCGCAAACGCGCGCGGAGACATATCGGCTGGCCTGGAACGACCCCGATTTCATGACGCGGCGCGAGTTGCGCGCGGTCAGGCTGCAGCTCGAACTGCTGAAACCGGAGATGATCCTGGCCGAGCGCGGCATCCAATCGACCGTCATCCTGTTCGGCGGCGCGCGCATCCCCGAGCCCGGCGGTGAAGCCTGGGCGGCCAAGAACGAGACGCAGAAGAAGAATCTCGAGCAAAACAGCAAATACTATGAGGAGGCGCGCAAATTCGCCCGCCTCTGCTCGCAGCAGTCGGCCACTTCGTACTATCGCGAATTCGTCGTGGTGACCGGCGGCGGGCCTGGCGTCATGGAGGCCGGCAATCGCGGCGCCGACGATGTAGGCGCGCCGTCGATCGGTCTCAACATCGTGCTGCCGCACGAGCAGGCGCCAAACGCCTACGTGACGCCGGAACTCTGCTTCAACTTCCACTATTTCGCGGTCCGCAAGATGCATTTCGTCATGCGTGCCAAGGCCGTTGCGGTGTTTCCCGGCGGCTTCGGTACGATGGACGAGTTCTTCGAGACGCTGACCCTGATCCAGACCGGCCGCATGGAACGGGTGCCGGTCATCCTGTTCGGCAAGGCTTTCTGGGCACGGGCGATCGACCTCGATTTCCTCGCCGAGCAAGGTACGATCACCCCCGGCGACCAGGACATCATCGATTTCGTCGACACCGCCGACGAGGCCTGGGGGATCGTCAGCCGCTTCTATAAGCTCTGATATGCAAGCAAGAATTTGAAGCGCGCCGACTGCCTCAAGCGGGGACTTCGACGATCGCCGTGAGAAAGCCGGCGAGATCGTCGGTGACGAAGTCCACGTCGTCCTCGTTGGCCGGGTCGCGTTCCCAGATTTCCGAGAAGGTCGGCTCGAAATTGCGCGGCACCACCAGCACCGTGGTCATGCCCAGCGATTTCGGCACCGACAGGTTGCGGGCGAGGTCTTCGAACATCACCGCATTTTGCCCGGTGACGGCGTGGAGTTCGGCAAATTTCTCGTAGGATTGTCGCGCCGGCTTGGGGTTCAGCCCGGCTGCGACGATATCGAAAATGTCGTCGAAATGCTCGAGAATGCCCAGCTGCCGCGCGGTGCGTTCGGCATGCCGGCGATCGCCATTGGTGAAGATGAATTTGCGGCCGGGAAGCTGGCGTATGGCGGTGCCGAGGACGGGATCTGGCACCAGCCAGGAATAATCGATGTCGTGGACCTTCTCGAGAAAGTCGTCGGGGTCGATGCCGTGGCGCGTCATCAACCCGTTCAGTGTCGTGCCGTATTCCCGGTAGAGCTCCTTCTGCAGCTTGCGTGCTTCCTCGCGCGGCAGCGTCAGCAATTCTCCGACATAGGCGGTCATCTTCACATCGATCTGCGAGAACAGATTGGAATGGTGCGGATAGAGCGTGTTGTCGAGATCGAACACCCAGTCGGTGACATGGGCAAAGCGGGCGGGGTCGGGAAGCGTGGTCATACCGTCCTTATGGCACGAAACGATCTTTCTAACAGGAGGTTTATCCACAACCTATGCGCGCCCTGGGTGGTGAAAATGGTGCCGTGATTAAAATCTTAAGCATCGCCGAAAGGTGACATTCAGCGCTTGCTGGCACCAAGACGGACCAGTGGGAGCAAGCGATGAATCGCATATTTCTAAAGTCTGCCGCCATCGCTTTCGCCTCCGTCGCCGTCTCACTTTTGCTGACGCTGATCGTCGTGCCGGCAATGGGTTTTCCGATCAATCGCACCATCTGGTTGACGTCTACCGTATGCCCGCTGGCTCTTGCCTGGGGCGCCGGCGCCTATACGGTCTGGCAGGGCGAAAGGTTGAAGACCGCGCATCGCGAACTCGCCCGCGCCCATGCCCAGCTCGCGGCCGCCCACAGGCGCTTGGCGGAAAAGGCGAGCCGCGACGACATGACCGGCATGCTCAACCGCGAAAGTTTCTTTGCCGCCCTCGACGGCTCTCGGCGTAAATCCGATCGCGGGGCATTGCTGATCGTCGATGCCGACCATTTCAAGACCATCAACGACAGCTACGGCCATCTGATCGGCGACGAGGCGCTGCTCCTGATCGCAAGTGCGATAGAGCGTGGCGTGCGCAGCGGCGATGTCCTTGGCCGCATCGGCGGTGAGGAATTCTGCGCCTTTCTGATCGGCGCCACCGAACACGAAGCCAGGCGCGTCGCCGAGCGCATCCGCCGTGAAGTAGAGCGTATCCGTTTCCGGCCCGTCGACGAACGAACCGTTCCGCTGACGGTCAGTATCGGCGGGACCACCTGCGGCGAGGACGCCGCAGTGTCGGAGCTGATGCGCGCCGCCGACCAGCGGCTCTACGAGGCCAAGCATCGCGGCCGCAACCTGTCGATCATCGATCGTGACATTTCCGAAGCGGCGTGAGCTCAACCCTAAGCCTTGTGCTGGAAAAATTCTACCCTATCAGAATTCAACCGCGCCGCGGCCAGTGCTGTCAAAATCCGAAGATGGCGATGCGGAACAGCAGGGCAGCGGCCGCCAGCGCGACCAGTGCAATACCAAGGCCAATGGGAGAACCCCAGCTATACCATTCCATCGCCAGCTTGGCGTATTTGAATTCTTCGGCCGGTGTGAGTGGGCCGCGCGTCTGGTTCTGGTTCATTGTCCACTCCTTGCGTGCTGCGACAGGCCGTGCCTTGCGCCCGACGCAGCATATTACTATAATAGCCGTAATGTTAGGCAAATTGATAGTTAGATGATCGAAGTAAATTCGTCAAGCATGAATCGGGCCGACATGAAGACGGCCATCAGCCTCGCCATTATGGGCTGGCAGGACGCGACGCAGGCTTATGACGAGGCAGTAGGCGATAGGCTTGAGCTGAGTACGGCGGAACGCCATTGCCTGGCGCTGCTCTATGGCGGCCCGCAATCGGCTGGCGAGGTCGCGGCCGCAACAGGGTTGACGCCGGCCGCAGTCACCGCGCTGATCGACCGGCTGGAGGCGCGCGGCCTGCTGACACGAACGCGCAGCCTCGAGGACAGGCGCAAGGTGGTCATAGAGGCGACGGAACTCACGCGAGAACTATCGGCGCGCTATTATGGTGCGATCGCGCAGGAGGGAGAATGGGTAATCGCCACATTTAGCGACACCGAACTGGCCACGATCCTTCGCTTCGTCACCGCATCGCTCGACCTTCAGCGCGAACAGCTTGCCCGGCTGAAAGCCGAGGCCCTGGAAACAGCCGACAGCCTATAGGCTCGCCGGGTCGAGCGCCGGCTCGCCTTTGCGGCGCGCCACGATCGCCGCAAGATCGGCGGTCTCGAAAGCATCACGCAGCACGTCGAAAGACGGCAGCACAAAATAGGCACGCTGGAACTTGTCGATCTCGTAGCCGGTGCGCATTACGGTTTCCAGGTCGAAGGCGACATCGTGCGCGTCGCCGCCTTCGACCGCGAACTGAAGCTCGGTGAAGGATGACATCAGCCCGGCGCCGAACGCCTTCAGCGGCTGGCCCGGCTCGCGTATCAGCCCGTATTCGACGGTGTACCAGTAAAGCCTGGTGATCATCTCGTCGCCGCCGAGCGCAATCACGCTGTCGGCCCTCTTGCCATACATCTGCATGAAGTCCGCAAAGATCGGCTGCGTCAGGATCGGCACGTGACCGAAGAAATCGTGGAACATGTCGGGCTCGACAATGTAGTCGAGCTCCTTTTGGGTTCGCAGCCAGTTGGTGACCGGGAAGCGGCGGTTGGCGAGGTGGTCGAAGAACGGCTGGGCCGGAATGAGCCCCGGCACCGCGACGATCTCCCAGCCGGTGAGCTTGCGCAGCTTCTCGCTGACCTCACCGAAATCCGGGATCTTGTCGAGAAGGCCGAGCGCCGCAACGCCATCGAGATAGGAATGGTGGGCGAGCTTCCTGGTCAGCTTCGTCTGGCGGTCGCATAGCGTGCGCCACACCGCCTGTTCTTCGTCGCTATAATTGTAGCCCTGCGCCACGGTGAAATCGGCACGGCAGACCGAATAATCGCCGCGAAGGCCTCGCGCCGCGCATTCGCGGGCGTAGTCGGCAACGTTCATCGTCATGGCTTGCTCTCCCTGGAAATCATGATCAGCGGATCGTCGGAAATTCTAGCCGGATGGCGTGAGGCAAATCAGCTTTGATGGTGGCTCAAATGCGGGGTCGGAGGTAAAAGACTCCACGATCGAGCTTTGGGAGAGTGAAAATGCCTCAGTTTGACGAATTCGAGATCAAGATGCTCGACAGCCTGCAGCGCGACGGGCGCAAGCCGGTATCCGAACTGGCGCAGGAGATCGGCCTGTCGACGACACCTTGCGCGCGGCGCTTCGAGGCGCTTCAGCAGGCGGGCATCATCAAGGGCTTCGCCGCGGTGCTCAGCCGTCGCGCCGTTGGGCTGATGGTCGAGGTGTTCATCCAGGTGCGCCTGACCAGCCACAGCGACGGCTCGCCCGAAAGCTTCATCGCCGCCGTCCAGCGGATGGACGAGGTGTCCTCATGCTGGACCATGACCGGCGATCATGATTTCCTGTTGCATGTGATGGTGCCGTCGGTCGATGAGCTCAATGCCTTCGTCATGCACCGGCTGATGCGGCTCGAAGGCGTGCGCGACGTCCACACCCAGCTTGTGCTGCAGAACATCAAGGGGCCGGGCCATGTCCCGCTTGCACATCTCAGACGGTAGGCATTTCTGCGGAAAAGCTGCACACAAACTGCTGAAGCGAGCCAATCTCCAGCGCTAGATCGCCGACTACGACATGCGGACCGCCATTGCATAAGGTCCGCCATGAAAATCGTCCTGATCAACCCGCCACATACGGCCATCGGCAGCCGTGTGCCGGACGACCATCTGCCGCCGCTCGGTTTGCTGGCACTGGGCGGTCCGCTGATCGACGCGGGACATCAAGTGCGACTTGTGGACGCCGAATTCGGGCCGATGCCGCTTGCCACGCTGGTCCGGGACGCCTTGAGCGATCATCCCGACTGTATTCTGATCGGCCATTCCGGCTCGACCTCTGCGCATCCGACAGCCCTACTGATCGCCGGCATGGTCAAACACATCGATCCGGCGACAATCCTGATTTATGGCGGCGTGTTTCCGACCTATCACTGGCGCGACATACTGGCCGAAACGGAGGCCTTCGACTTCATCGTTCGTGGCGAGGGGGAGGCGACCATCGTCGCGCTGGTCGAAGCGCTTGAAAAACGCAAGCCGCTGTCGGATGTGGCGGGCATCGCCTTTCGCGACGATTTGCGCCGGCCTTTTGCCACCAACCCGGCAAGGACGATCGCCAATCTCGACGACTACCGCATCGGCTGGGAACTGATCGATATCACTCGCTATAGCTATTGGGGAGGCAAGCGTGCGGTGGTCATGCAGTTCTCGCGAGGCTGTCCGCATCTGTGCAACTATTGCGGCCAGCGGGGGTTCTGGACGCGCTGGCGGCACCGCGACCCCGTGAAGTTCGCGCGGGAGATTGCCTGGCTATACCGCGAGCACCGCGTCGAGCTGATCAACCTTGCCGACGAGAACCCGACCTCGTCCAAAAAAGCCTGGCGCGCCTTTCTCGATGCGATGATCGCCGAGAATGTGCCGGTGCTGATCGTCGGCTCCACCCGCGCCGACGACATCGTCCGCGACGCCGGCAGCCTGCATCTCTATCGCAAGGCCGGCGTCATCCGCTGGCTGCTTGGCATGGAAAATACCGACGAGCAGACGCTCCAGTTGATCCGCAAGGGCGGCAGCACCTCATCCGACCGCGAGGCGATACGGCTGCTGCGCCTCAACGGCATCTTGTCGATGGCGACCTGGGTGGCCGGTTTCGAGGACGAAAGTTTCCGCGACCTCTGGCGCGGCTTCCGCCAGCTGATCGCTTATGACCCCGACCAGATCCAGGCGCTCTATGTGACGCCGCACCGCTGGACGCCGTTCTTCAGGATTGCCAGGGATCGCAAGGTGATCCAGCTGGACGCCCGCCTGTGGGACTACAAGCACCAGGTGCTGCAGATGACCCGCCTCAAGCCGTGGATGTTGTTCTTCGCCGTCAAGCTGATCGAACTGGCCGTGCAGTCGCGGCCCAAGGCCTTGGCGCGCATCCTGTTCCACAAGGATCCGGAGCAACGGCATTCGATGCGCTGGTACACCAAAATGGGCCGCCGCGTCTGGTTCCGCGAAGTCTGGGGCTTTCTGGTTCGCGACCGCCGCCTGAAGAATGGCCCGACGCTCGCCGAATTCTGGGGCGCGCCGCAGGACGAGGAAGAGGAATCGATGGTGGTCGCGCACCCGGCGCGCAGGCTGACACCGCCTGCGACCACGATTTCGTCGCGCGCCTGACCGGCTCGTGCAATCTTTTAACAAGCATACGCAACGTATGTATATTGACATACGGAATGTATGTACCCACTTCGGGATACGGGACGGATATCAGCGACCGCCCCGGAAAATGGAACGCAGCGATCCAAAACCCCGAAGTCTTGCGGGCGGCTCTCACCTTCTCGGAGAAGCCACATCGCGATGGTCGGGACCGGCCTGCCTTGTCTGATTGGAGTGAAACAATGACCAAACGCGATGCGATCTTCCCTGCCGGTCGGCAGGCCCTCTACGAAGTCAATCGCTATTCGGCGGCGATCCGCTCAGGCGGCTTTCTGTTCGTCTCGGGCCAAGTCGGCAGCCGCGAGGACGGATCGCCGGAGCCAGCCTTCGAAAAGCAGGTCCAGCTTGCCTTCGACAATCTCGCGGCGGTGCTGAAGGCCGCCGGTTGCACGTTTGACGACATTGTTGACGTGACCACGTTCCACACCGACCCGGCCAAACAGTGGGAGGCGATTGACGCCGTTCGACTTAGGGCGATCGGTGAACCGCCCTACCCGAACTGGACCGCGGTGGGGGTGAATTGGCTGGCGGGCTTCGATTTTGAGATAAAGGTCATCGCGCGCCTTCCTCAGCCCGGATGATCGATTGGCGGCGAGCGACGAAGGCGGAGACTACCTAGTCGACCGTTCGCCCGCCCGCCTGTCTTGACAAGCGCTGCGATGGTGATCGGATGGTCTTCCGGTCTGTCGCGGCGTTGAACAGACTGAGGCCACTCACGGCACGATCAGCGTGCCGGCGCCGTGTTCGGTGAACAGCTCGAGCAGCACCGCATGCGGCGTCTTGCCGTTGAGGATGACGACGCCAGCGACGCCGCGCTCGATTGCCTCGATGCAGGTTTCAACCTTGGGGATCATGCCGCCCGAGACCGTTCCGTCCTTGATCAGGGCCTTGGCCTCGGCCACGGTCAACTCGTCGATCAGCTTCTTATCCTTGTCGAGCACGCCGGGCACGTCGGTGAGAAACAGCAGGCGCGTCGCCTGGCAGGCGCCGGCGATGGCGCCGGCAAAAGTGTCGGCGTTGATGTTGTAGGTATGGCCGTCGCGGCCGGGCGCCACCGGCGCCAGCACCGGGATCATTTCGGACCGCGCCAGGAGGTCGAGCAATGTGCGGTCGACCTCGACCGGTTCACCGACGAAGCCCAGGTCGAGCACCCGCTCGATGTTGGAATCAGGATCGATCATGGTCTTGCGCGCCTTTTCGGCAAACACCATGTTGCCGTCCTTGCCGCACAGGCCGATCGCCCACTCGCCCTCGGCATTGATCAGCGCGACGATTTCCTTGTTGATCGACCCGGCCAGCACCATCTCGACAATCTCGACGGTCTTCTGGTCGGTGACACGCAAGCCGCCCTCGAATTTGGATTCGATGCCCATCTTGCTGAGCATGGCGCCGATCTGCGGCCCACCGCCATGCACGACGATCGGGTTGACGCCGGATTGCTTGAGCAGTGCGATGTCGCGGGCGAAGGCTTTGCCGAGCGCGATGTCGCCCATCGCGTGGCCGCCATATTTCACCACGACCGTCTTGTTCTCGTAGCGCTGCATATAGGGCAGCGCCCTTGAAAGCAGCGCGGCCTGCATTTCGGCGGTGGCGGCGACATCCGTCATCGGCGTGGTTCCCAGCTTGGCATGAACGGCGGCGTCTTAGCGGGAATTGGACGAGGGGGCAAACGGCTTTGCTGTCACGATCGATCAAATCACCGCCTATGCCGGCACCTGCAGCGGCGCCCGCCGGCCCAGCCATCCCGAGATCTTTTCCATCTGCGCGGCGAACGACAAAAGCGTCTCCTCGTCACCGGGGCGGCCGGCGGCCTGGACGCCTAGCGGCAGGCCGGCATCGGTCACGTAAACCGGAAGCGTGATCGACGGTTGCCCGCTGACGTTCTGGATCGCCGGCCAGTGGGTGAACCAAAGGCTCTTGTCCATCAGCTGGCCGAATAGCGGCTTGAACTTCAGCAGGCCGGCGAGGCGCAGTCTGTCCAGGACATTCTCGATGAATTCGTCGGCGCCTTTCGGGTCCATGGTGCCGCAGGCGAGCGGCGGGTGCGCGATGACAGGCATCAGCACTGCATCATAGTGCGCGGTTTCGGTGATAAGGCGGCGCGAGGTTGCGTGCAGCCGCTGCAGGCCGGCATAGATTTCGCCGGCCGAGAGGATTTCACCGAACCGGCTCATCACGCGCGTGGCGCGTTCGATATCGCCTGAGATGGAGCGGCCGACGCGCAAGGCCTCGCCACGCATCGTGCCGGCCACCGCCGCGGCGACGGTTCTGGCGAAATCGGCGATGAAATCGCGGTCGATATAGGGCAGGTCGATCTCCTCGACGCTGTGCCCGCCTTCGCGCGCCAGCCCAATCGCCGCATCCAGAGCTTTCAAGGTTTCTTCCGAAATCGGCAGGCCGAGCGGCGATTTTCGGTAGAAGGCGAGCTTGAGCTTGCCCGGATCGCGCCCGGCGGCCGCAGTGAAACTGCCGTTCGGCGAGGGTGCCGCGTAGGGCGACAGCGGTTCGGGCCCGTGGGTCAGGTCGAGCAGCAGGGCCGTATCGCGCACCGAGCGGGCCAACGCATGGTCGACGACAAAGCCGTACCAGCTTTCAGTGACGAGCGGCGTCAAGGGCACGCGGCCGCGCGAGGTTTTCAACCCGACCAGCCCGGTACAGGCCGCAGGCACCCTGATCGAGCCGCCGCCATCCGAGGCGTGCGCCACCGGCACGACGCCGGCCGCGACCAGCGCAGCCGCGCCGCCCGAGGAACCGCCGGTCGTGTGAGCGGTGTCCCATGGATTGCGGGTGACGCCGTAAGCCACCGACTCGGTCACCAGCCTCAGCCCGTGTTCGGGTGCGGTACTGGTGGCGATCGGGACCAGGCCGGCGGCCAGATAGCGTTCCGTCATGACCGAGTTAAAATCGGGGGTGTAGGCTGGGATGCGGCTGCCGCCATGCGTCGGCACGCCCTTCATGGCAATGCCGAGGTCCTTCAGCGCAAAGGGCACTCCGGCAAGCGGCAGCTTGTGGTCGACGGTTTTCGCTCGCGCCCGCGCCGCCTCAAAAAGCGGTTCGGCGATGGCGTTGATCTCCGGCTGGGTGGCCTCGGCCCGGGCGATCGCCGCATCGACGAGATCTTGCGGTGTGATCTCTCCCTTGTGCACGAGTGCGGCCTGGCCGGTTGCGTCATGCTCCCACAGAACCCGCTCGATCGACATGGTCGCCCTCCCGCTCATGGCAAGCTAGCGGGCGGCGATTTCCTTGGCAATCGACGCTGGCGCTGCCGGTGCGGCCAGACCATTTCAGTCGTTGCAAATACATTGCAATCGCCTAATTTGGCGGCCGATGACGCCGCAGGACATCAGCAACCTGATTGTCCGGACCTCGACGAAGGACCGGGCCGCGTTCGATCTGCTCTACCGGCAGACCAGCGCGAAACTTTTCGGCGTCTGCCTTCGTGTATTGAAGGATCGGGGAGATGCAGAAGAGGCGCTTCAAGAGGTCTTCGTCAAGATATGGACGAAGGCGGACCGTTTCGCCGTTTCGGATCTGAGCCCGATCTCCTGGCTGGTGGCCATTGCGCGCAATCATGCGATCGATCGGATCAGGGCGCGGCGAGAGCCTGCCGCCTATATCGATGCCGCGCTCGACGTGGCCGATCCGGCGCCGGGGCCGGAGGCCATGGCCGTGGCGGGCGGTGAGTCCGGACGCATCTACCATTGTCTCGAGGAATTGGAGAAGGACCGGGCGGCGGCCGTCCGGGGCGCCTATCTGGATGGCAAAAGCTATGCGGAGCTGGCGGAGCGCTATGGCGTACCGCTGAACACGATGCGGACCTGGCTGCGGCGCAGCCTGTTGAAACTGAGAGAATGCCTGGAAAGATGACGCTGGCTGACGACAATGGACCGGAACGTGGGGGCGACGACCTGTTCGCCGCCGAATACGTTCTTGGCGTTCTGGCCGCCGATGAACGCGAGATCGCGTCGCGCCGCATCGATGCGGACGCCGCCTTCGCGCGCCTTGTGGATGCCTGGGAGGCGCATCTTTCGCCGATGGCCGCCACCTATCCGGAGACAGAGCCTCCGATCAGGGTCAAGGAAGCATTGGACCGCCGGCTGTTCGCTGCAGAGCCGCGCGCCGGCCTCTGGTCGAGCCTTGGCTTCTGGCGCGGTCTTGCCGCCGCCGCCATTGCGGCGCTGGCAATCTATATTGCCTTGCCTTACGTCAATCCACCGGTCGTCGAGCCGCAAACCCGGCTTGTCGCCTCGTTGGCAGCCGAAGGCAGCGATGTCAAATATCTCGTCGTCTACGACGCCGTCCGTCACGATGTCGGCCTTTCCCACGTCTCCGGCGAGCGGACCGCCGGCAAGGACTTCGAGCTGTGGATGATCGAAGGCAAGAACGCGCCGGTGTCGATGGGCGTCATCCCGGCCGGTGCGACCGCGCATCTGGCCATCCCGCCCGCCGTCCGGGAGAAATTGGCGCAAGGCGCCGTGCTTGCGGTCAGCGTCGAGCCTGCCGGCGGTTCGCCGACCGGCCAGCCGACTGGACCGGTGGTCGCAGCGGGCGATCTGAAGAGCATCTGACCGATTCTTGCTTCGGAAGAAGACCTGAAATCTATCTCTCACGAACCAAAATCATGCAAAGCTTGTCGGCGGTGACCGATTAGCACATGGAAAATTGAAGCGACACAATATTTCTTACGTGAGGACGAAACTCCGGCATTTCTGTTGCGTATCTTCTTGCGTTCCCGAACGAGGGGAACGATAACCCAAGGAGATTGAAATCATGCCTAAATTCGCCACCCTTTTGCTTGCCGGCAAGGTTGCGATTTCTGCGATCGCCACCACTGCCTATGCCCAAAATCCGATGGTCGGCGGCGCCGCCATGTATGCCCAGAAAAACATCGTCGAAAATGCTGTCAACTCGAAGGACCACACGACGCTGGTCGCTGCCGTCAAGGCAGGCGGACTGGTCGATAGGCTGCAAAGCGCTGGCCCCTTCACCGTGTTCGCGCCGACCAACGAGGCCTTTGCGGCACTTCCAGCCGGCACGGTGGAGACGCTGCTCAAGCCTGAAAACAAGGACAAGCTCGTCAAGATCCTGACTTGCCATGTCATCGGCGCCAAGGCGATGGCCGCCGACGTCGCCAAGATGGTCAAGGATGACGGTGGCACCCACAAGGTCAAGACGGTCGGTGGTTGCGAACTGTCGCTCAAGACCGACGGCGGCAAGGTCACCGTGACCGACGAGAACGGCAATGTCGCTAATGTGACGATCGCCGATGTCGAGCAGTCCAACGGCGTCATCCACGTCGTCGACAAGGTTCTCCTGCCGAAGATGTAACAAACGCACGCTGCCGGCGAAGATATCGCTAAGGGCCTCCCTGCGCACACTCCGCGCCGTTCACGCAAGTGGATAGGCGCGGAGTCCCGCTTTGAGGACAGCGATCGTCACCGGCTTTTGATTTCCGTCTGGCGGTCGAATTTGGCACAAGCAGTAACAGGAGGAATGGGCATGAACCGTCGCGAGCTTCTTTTGAGTGGTGCGGCAGCCATTGGCGTTGTCGCAGGCGCCACCGCGCTGCGCATGGGCGGAGCCCAGGATGCACGCGCGGCCGAGACTTTCGAGGTTACCAAGACCGAGGCCGAGTGGCGCGCCATCCTGTCCGACGCGGCCTTCAATGTGCTGCGCAAGGAGGGCACGGAATACCCGGGCACCAGTCCGCTGCTCAACGAGCACCGCAAAGGCATCTTCGCTTGCGCCGGCTGCGACCTGCTGGTCTATTCGTCAGAGACCAAGTTCGATTCCGGCACCGGCTGGCCGAGCTTCTGGCAGGAAATCCCCAACGCGATCGGCAAGACCGTGGACAGGTCGTTGGGCATGACCCGCACCGAGGTCCATTGTCGCCGCTGCGGTGGCCATCTCGGCCACGTCTTCGACGACGGTCCGCCGCCGACCGGGTTGCGGCATTGCATCAACGGTGTCGCCTTGACCTTCAAGCCGGCGACGGCCTGAGGATGGCTGCGCCCCTGACTTTGTCGGAGAGCGCTAGAGCATCGGACCCAAAAGTGCGAAGCGGTTTTGGGAAAATCCGATGCTCAAACAAAAAGTTGGAGCGGTGGAGTGTCCGCCGCTCCAAGACTTCGTAATGGTTGATTTTGCGCATGACCCCGAAATCGCTTTTCGGGATCATGCGCGAGGGCGCCAGGCGGGGGATCCAGCGCGCCTCAATGGCCTCCGCCACCGCCGCCCTGAGCGGCTGGCTTGCGGATCACCAGGGTGAAGAGCCCAAGCGTCGCGAACAAAACCGTCAGCATGAAGAATACGTCCATGAACGACAGCAGCGACGCCTGCTGCTGGACCATGCCTGACAGTTTGGAGATGGCCGCCTTGGAGGCGTCGAGCCCGGCGGTCTGCTCGAAGTTGAGCGTCATGTTCTGCAGCTTCTGCTGCGCAGCGGCACTTCCCCATTGCACGTGCTCGGAGAGCCTGGCGTAATGGAAGGCATTGCGGTCGATCAGCACGGTGTTGATGACTGCCAGGCCGACGGCGCCGCCGAGATTGCGGGTCAGGTTGAACAGGCCAGACGCATTCTTCAGCCGCTCCGGCGGCAAGGTTCCGAGCGCAATGTTGTTGATCGGCACCATGCAAAGCATCATCGAGCAGCCGCGCAGGATCTGCGGGATCAGCAGTTCATAGAAATCCCAGTCGGCGGTGAGATGCGTCATCCACCAGGTCCCCGTGGCGAAGCCGAAGAAGCCGATCATCATCATGATGCGCGGGTCCATCTTGTTCGACAGGATGCCGGAGATCGGCGCAGTGAAGAACATGGCCAGGCCGCTGACGAACAGCGCCTCGCCGATCATCATCGAATCGTAGCCGCGGATCCGCCCCAGGAACACCGGATAAAGATAGGTCAGACCGTAGAGGCCGATGCCGACGACGAAGGAGAACAGCGAGCCGAAGGCAAAATTGATATTGCTGAAAGCCCTCAGATCGACAATCGGCTCCTCGGCGGTGAACACGCGCCAGAAGAACAGCACCGCGCCGAAGGTCATGATGACGGCGCAGATGAACACCGCCTGATCCTGCAGCCAGTCGTTGTTGGGACCTTCCTCCAGCACATATTCCATGCAGCCCAGGAAGGCCGCCATGCCGGCAAGCCCCCACCAGTCGAACTTGCTGAACAGCTTGAGATTGGGTTTGTCGAAGTCGATCAGCGACCAGGCGGCCGTCGTCACCAGAATGCCGGGCACGACGTTGACCAGGAACAGCCAGTGCCAGGACATGGCATGGCTGATATAGCCGCCGACGGTCGGGCCGATGGTTGGCGCCAGCGTCGCCACCAGGCCGATCATCGGCGAGACGATGGCGCGACGCGACGGCGGGAAGATGGTGAAGGCGGCTGCAAAGACGCTCGGGATCATGCCGCCGCCGATGAAGCCCTGCACGGCGCGGTAGACGATCATCTGGTCGATATTGGTTGCGGTCGCCGCCAGCGCGCTGGCCGCGGTGAAACCTGCCGCCGAGATTGTGAACAGCACCCGCGTCGACAGCATCCGGCTGAGGAAGCCCGACAGCGGGATCATCACCACCTCGGCAATCAGATACGCCGTCTGCACCCACGGAATCTCGTCCGAACTGGCGCTCAGGCCCGCCTGGATCTCGGCCAGCGAGGCCGAGACGATCTGGATGTCCAGGATCGCCATGAACATGCCGAACACCATTGCCAGGAAGGCGATGACGCGGCGTGTCGAGATGTGGTCAACCGGCGCCGGCATGGCTGGCGTCGGCGCCGATCCTGCAGTTAGGGTTGCGGTCGCCATGACCTTTGCTCCCGGTTCCGCTTTACTTCGATGCCGAAGGCGCCGTGCGGCTGTCGACGGCGACGACGACGCTCAGGCCGGCGCGCAGCTTGCCCGTCTTCAGCACATCCGCGGGCACGTCGATGCGAACCGGAACGCGCTGCACCACCTTGGTGAAATTGCCTGTGGCGTTTTCCGGCGGCAGCAGCGAGAACACTGCTCCCGAAGCCGGGGCCAGCGACGACACGGTACCCTCGATGTCCTGACCGTCGATCGCGTCGACCGACACTCTGACCTTTTCACCAGGCACCAGCCGGGCAAGCTGGGTCTCCTTGAAGTTGGCGACGATGTAGAGCTTGTCCATTGGCACGATGACGGCGAGCTTCTGTCCGGGGCTGATCAGGTCGCCCTGCTCGACCGAGCGGTTGCCGACCACGCCGTCATAGGGTGCGCGCAGCACGGTGAAGGACAGATCCCGCACCGCCTTGTCGTGGGCAAGCTGCAGCGAGCCCAGCGTACTTGCCGATTCCGCCCGCTGCGCCTGGAGCACGCCGATATTCGCCTGAGCCGCCGCGATCTGCGCGTCGGCGCCGGCTAGTGCGGCATTGGCTTGCTCGACCGCCGTCTGGGCATCGTCCAACTGGGCCTGGGTACCGACGCGGGTCTTGAGCAACTGGGCGGCACGAACCTGAGCTCGCTTGGCATTATCGGCCGCGGCCTGGTCGGCGGTCTTCTGCGCCTGCGCCTGCTTGAGCGAGGCGCGCGCCGCCTCGGTCTGGGCATCGATGCGGTCGAGCGTCTTGCTCAACGTGGCGATCTGCGCCTCGGCCTGGGCAACGGCTATCTTGTAGTCACCGTCATCGACGATCAGCAGCGGGTCGCCGGCCTTCACCTGCTGGTTCTCGGTCACTTTGACCTGATCGACATAACCCGAGATTTTTGGCGAGATGAACGCGGTGTCGGCCTGGACATAGGCATCGTCGGTCGTGATCATGAAGCGCCCGTCGGTCCAGTAATCATAGCCATACCAGGCGCCGGCGCCCAGCAGGGCCAGGCCGATGATGGGCAGCAACATCGAGCGCATCGACCGCTTCTTCTTGGCGGGAGCCAGCGGGGTGACGTCGGCGGGCTTGAGAGGGGTTTCCGGCGCTTCGATCGCAGGCTGGACCTTGGCACTGGGGAAGGGGCGGACTTCGGCACTGGTGGGCGCGTTCGAGGACATGATATCTCTCTAAATTAACTGGCGCTGAATTTTGTCAGACTGAACCGTTCGGTTCGATCTCGACGTTGACTTAGCGCTTAAAGAGGACCATATCAAGAGCAATCGAACCGGATGGTTCGAATTATTTTACGAGGTGTGACATTATGGCCGAAGTCCCCAAGGCCGCTCCTTTGCCTGGTTCAGGCTCATTGCCCAGCGCTGGCAAGGACCAGTGCGATCTGCTGGACAGTCTGCCGCGCGGCCGCCCGGCCGCGGGTCAAGACCCGGTCAAGCGCAGCCAGATCATCGACGGTGCGCGCCGTGTCTTCATCGAAAAGGGCTTCGAAGCCGCGTCGATGAACGACATTACGCGCGAGGCCGGCGTGTCCAAGGGCACCATCTATGTCTACTTCGCCAACAAGGAAGAGCTCTTCGAAGCGCTGATCGAGGAAGAGCGCGGCACGATTTTCAAGAACATGTATGAGGTGCTCGACCAGATCGGCGACCTTCGCCAGACGTTGGTGAAGTTCGGCATCGTGCTGTCCATGAAGATCACTTCGGCGAGGGTCATCCTGGCGCAGCGGACGGTGATCGGCGCGTCGGAACGCATCCCGGAGCTTGGTGCCCGGTTCTACGAACGCGGCCCGAAGCGTGGCCATGACAGGGTCGTCGTTTTCCTCAACATGGCTATCGAACGCGGCCTGCTGAAGATCGACGACGTCGAGCTTGCCGCCTATCAGTTCACCGAGCTGTGTCTGGCCGGTCTTTTCCGCCAGTGCATTTTCGCCTATCGCACCAAGGCGCCAAGTGTGGCCGAGATCGAACACATCGTCAGGTCGGGCGTCGATGTGTTCCTGAAGGCCTACGGCACCGAACAGCTTGCAGAGCAGGAACGGGCCTCCAGCCCCGCCTGACAGGCTGCCAGGGTCGGTGGCCTATCCGCCATTGGCGGCGAGCACGATCGCCGCACGCAGTTCCTCGAGACCCTCGCTCTTTTCCGACGACGTGGCGAGCACGAAGGGGAAGGCCGCCGGTCGTTTCTTGATCTTCTGGAGCGTTTCCTCGACCAGTCGCGGTACCCCCGCCGCCTTGATCTTGTCGGTCTTGGTCAGCACGATCTGATACGACACCGCCGCCTTGTCGAGCAGCGACAGCACCTCGTCGTCCTTGGCCTTGATGCCATGGCGGGCGTCGAT
This sequence comes from Mesorhizobium sp. M0960, assembly GCF_040319055.1. NCBI lineage: Bacteria > Pseudomonadati > Pseudomonadota > Alphaproteobacteria > Hyphomicrobiales > Phyllobacteriaceae > Mesorhizobium > Mesorhizobium sp. M0960. The sequence continues at coordinate 194,677 of NZ_JAMYNN010000008.1, forward strand.
CAGCACGTAGACGCGCTTCAGCGTCACCCGGCCCTTCAGGTAGTCGAACACGAGCTTCGTCCACTCGTCGACCTTTTCCTTCGGCGCCGTGGCGTAGCCATAGCCCGGCATATCGACCAGTGCCATCGGCGGCAGATCGGCGCCTTCTCCCGAAAATCCGCCCGGCACGAAATAGTTGAGCTCTTGCGTCCGGCCCGGCGTGTTGGAGGTGCGCGCCAGCCCCTTCTGGTTGACCAGCGCGTTGATCAGCGACGATTTGCCGACATTGGAGCGGCCGGCAAAGGCGATCTCGGGTGGACCCTCCGGCGGCAGGAATTTCATCGCCGGCACGCCGCGGATGAAGATCCAGGCTCGCGTGAACAATTCGATGCCGATCGTGGTCTTGTTCAACGCGTTCAAACCGCTGCCTCCAGAAGAAAAATGTTGCTGCCACGAATGGCATCGAGATTGCGGCTGATCTTTTCCACCGGCCAGTGCCACCACGCCAGCGCCAGCAGCCGCCGGATGGTCCTGTCATCGAAGCGCATCTTCACCACCTTGGCCGGATTGCCGGCGACGATCGCATAGGCCGGCACATCGTGCGTCACCACCGACTTTGCCGCCACAATGGCGCCGTCGCCGATCTTGACGCCCGGCAGCATCACCGCTTCCATGCCGATCCAGACGTCGTTGCCGACGATTGTGTCGCCACGCACCTCCTTCGACCATGTCGCCGGGTCGAAGCCTTCTTCCCAGCCGTGGCCAAAGATATTGAACGGATAGGTCGAAAAGCCGGACATGGCGTGATTGGCGCCGTTCATGATGAAACGCGCGCCCTCGGCGAGGGCGCAGAACTTGCCGATGACCAGCCTGTCGCCGATGAACGGATAATGATGCAGCACGCATTTTTCGGCGAATTTGTCAGGTCCGTCAGGGTCGTCATAATAGGTGAAGTCGCCGATCTCGATATTAGGCGCCGTCACCAGCGGTTTCAGAAAGCCGACGCGTGTGTGCAACGGGATCGGATGCTTGATCGATGGATTGGGTCCGGTCATATCGAGCTCCGTCGAGCACCTGCCAGGCAGGTCAAAATAGCGCGATCCGTCCCGCAGTACCAATCGCTTAATCCAGGCCGGCAGCTTGTGCAAAAAGCCCCGGACGAACCGGGGCTTTCTGGTTTCGCATTATCGGAGCGCCGGCTATTCCGCCGGCGACGGTTTCTTGCGGAACAGCGCGACCAGATTGTCCCACAATTCGATCTTGGCGCCCTGCCGCTTCATGATCACGCCCTGCTGCAGGATCGACAACGTGTTGTTCCAGGCCCAGTAGATGACGAGGCCGGCCGGAAAACCCGCCATCATGAAGGTGAAGATCACAGGCATCCAGGTGAAGATTGCCGCCTGCGTCGGGTCCGGCGGCGTCGGGTTCATGCGCATCTGCAGGAACATCGTCACGCCCATGATCAGAGGCCAGACGCCGATCATCAGCATGTGCGGCAAGGTGATCGGGATCAGCCCGAACAGGTTGAAGATCGATGTCGGATCCGGCGCCGCCAGATCCTGGATCCAGCCGAAGAACGGCGCGTGCCGCATCTCGATGGTGATGTAGAGCACCTTGTAGAGCGAGAAGAACACCGGGATCTGCAACGCCACCGGCCAGCAACCGGCGAGCGGATTGATTTTCTCGGTCTTGTACAGCTCCATCATCGCCTGCTGCTGCTTCATCTTGTCGTCCGCGTATTTCTCGCGGATCTCGAGCATCTTGGGCTGCACCTTCTTCATGTTCGCCATCGACGCATAGGACTTGTTGGCGAGCGGGAAGAACAGCGCTTTGACGATGACGGTGGTGGCGAGGATCGCCAGGCCGAAATTGCCGAAGAATTTGTAAAGCGTGTCGATCAGCCAGAACATCGGCTTGGTGATGAAATAGAACCAGCCCCAGTCGATCAGCAGGTCGAACTGGCGAATATGACGGTCCTTTTCATAAGCGTTGATCGTCGAAACTTCCTTGGCGCCGGCGAATATCTCGGACTCCACGGTCGTCGATTGCCCGGGAGCGACCGTGACGGGATCGGACAGGAAATCGGACTGGTAGCTGTGCGGATGGGGCCCGCTTTTGAACTCGAAATAAGAGAATTTGGGCTGAAATTCGCGGCCGCTAGGCGGCACCAGGGTCACCGCCCAATACTTATCGGTGATGCCCAGCCAGCCGTCGGTCGACTTGCCTGGCTTGTATTCCTTGTCCGATTCGACGCTGGAGTATTTGTATTCCTGCAGGCCCTCGCTTCCGGTAACGCCGATCAGGCCCTCGTGCAGCACATAGGTGCTGGCGATGGCCGGCTTGTCGAAACGCGTAACGCGGCCATAGTTCGACAACGTCGCCGGCGCCGAGCCGCCGTTCTGAACCGTGTCGGATACGGTGAACATATATTGGCTGTCGACGGAGAAGGTGCGCTTGAAGGTCAGGCCCTTGTCGTTGGTAAAGGTCAGCGTGACCGGCGTCGCCGGTGTGAGCGTCGCCTTGCCGTCGGTCTGCCAGACCGTGTCGGGGCCGGGCAGCGTGCCCACATCCGGCGCGCCAGAAAAGCCGATCTCGGCGAAATAGCCGTTCGGCAGGGACGCCGGGTTGAGCAACGCGATCTCGGGCGAGGTCTTGTCGACCGTCTCCCTGTAATGCTTGAGCCGGAGGTCATCGAGGCGCGCACCGGTGAGGTTGATCGAACCTTCGAGGCTCGGCGTGTCGATCTTGACGCGGCTGGTCGAGGCAATCGCCTGGTCGCGGCCGGCCGGCGTCACCGCGTCGCCGCCAGGCGCGCTCGGAATGGCGCCGGGCTGTACCGGTGTTTCGCTGGCGCCCGGACTGGTGCCTTCGGCGGCCTTCTTCTGCTCCGCCACGCGCTGCTCTTCGATGCGGGCGGCTTCGCGCTGCATCTCGCTGCGCGGCATCACATAGAAATATTGCCAAAGCGCCAGGATCAGCACCGACAGTGCGATGGTGATGAAGAAGTTGCGGTTGTTTTCCATCGAAGCCCTTGGCCTATCGTGTTCCACGCAATCTGCGGGAGAGTTCGGCCTTCAACTGGCCAAACGGAGTGGTAAGCACGTCTTCGCGCCCGACGATGACATAATCATTGCCCGGCGCCATGTCATCCGCGGCATGCGTGCGCACGGCCTCTCTCAGCCGCCGCCGGATGCGGTTGCGAACGACGGCGTTGCCGACCTTCCTGGTGACGGTATAGCCGACGCGCGGCGCTTCGCAGTCGCCGCGGCCCAGAACCTCGACGAGGAAAAGCCGTCCGCGGCGCTTTTCGCCGCGGCGGACAGCCAGGAATTCCGCGCGCTTCAGAAGCCGCTTGGGATGGGGACCCGTTGGCTTGCCGGTTGCGGGCAACGATCTTGTCTCTCGCTTGGTGCTCAGGCGCTGAGACGCTTGCGGCCGCGGTTGCGGCGGGCTGCGACGACGCCGCGGCCACCCTTGGTGGCCATGCGGGCACGGAAGCCGTGCCTGCGTTTGCGGACGAGTTTGGACGGCTGGTAAGTACGCTTCATTTGTTTAAATACCGCGGGGTGCGGCCCTTCTTGATTCTGTCACTTTGTAACAGGAGCTTTGCCGGGCCGGTTTTGGCGCGATCGAAACCGCGCCGGGACGAATGGCCCGAGCGTGAGCGGGCTTATAGAAAGAAGGGTTTTGGAAGTCAATCCAGCGCGTCGGGCCGGCGTTGTCGGACCGGCAGGGAAGTCTTGCGGCCCTTTGTTCGGCTTCGACCAAGGATGAATTTGGCAAAAAAGCCGCAATCGCCTAATCTCACCCGATCAAGCGATCGTGAAGACAAGCAGTCCTTAAGACAAGCAGCCGTGATGACAGGCAGCCGTGACGACGAGCATGAGTGAAGTCCCAGCAACCGACGAAAGCATCGCCGAGGCGAAGGCCGCCACCCGCAGGGTGCCCTTGGCGCGCGGCCTGTCGACCAAGTTGCTGCTGCTCACCATCGTCTTCGTGCTCTTGGCTGAAATCCTCATCTTCGTGCCCTGGATCGCCAGTTACCGGCTGAGTTGGCTGAAGGAGAGGCTGAGTACTGCCGCTGCTGTTTCCATCGTCCTGGTGCAGGGCGAACCTGCCTCGCTGTCGCGTGCCGCCCAGAACGACGTGCTGATGGCGATCGGCGCCAAGGCGATCGCCGTGCGCGACGGCGGCGTCTCGCGGCTGCTGGTCGTGGCCGAAATGCCGCCGCAGGTGGACGAGCATATCGATATCGCCAATGTCGGCATGATCAAGGGCATGACCGGCGCGCTGGACACGCTGTTTTTCGGCGGCAAGAGGATGCTGCGCGTTTTCGGACCGGTCGGCGACAGCGACAAGGAGTTCGAGCTGATCATGCCCGACCACCGCCTGCGCAATGCCATGCTGATCTATTCGCGCAACGTCGCCTTCGTCTCGCTGCTGATTTCGCTGTTCACCGCCATGCTGGTCTACGCCGCGATAGACCTGATCATGATCGGCCCGATCAGGGCGATGACGCGCTCGATGCTGTCCTTTTCCGAGGCGCCCGACGATCCCGGTCGCATCATTCACCCCGCCGCCCGGGCCGACGAGATCGGCGTCGCCGAACGCGAGCTGTCGCAGATGCAGGAGCGGCTGCAAAAGATGCTGACCGAGCAGAAGCACCTGGCCGATCTCGGCCTGGCCGTGTCGAAGATCAACCACGACATGCGCAACATCCTTGCCTCGGCGCAGCTGATGTCGGACCGCCTGCGCCAGGTAAAGGACCCGACTGTTCAGGCCTTCGCGCCAAAACTGCTGCGCGCGCTCGATCGCGCCGTGTCCTATTCGGAAGGCGTGCTGTCCTATGGCCGCACCCAGGAGCCGCCGCCGTCGCGTCGCAGGCTGCGGCTGCGCCAGTTGGTCGAGGACGTCCAGGGCCTGCTCGACATCGAATGCGGCATCGAATTCGTCAACGCCGTCGATCCGGTGCTCGAGGTCGACGCCGATTCCGATCAGCTGTTCCGCGTGCTCACCAATCTTAGCCGCAACGCCGTGCAGGCGATGGCGGCGGACACCGAGAGCGCCGTAGTGCGCCGCCTGACCATATCGGCCGAGCGCATCGGCAGCGTCAGCCGCATCGTCGTCACCGACACCGGCCCCGGCCTGCCGCCGAAGGCGCGCGAAAACCTGTTCGCGGCGTTTCGCGGCTCGGCCCGCAGCGGCGGCACCGGCCTTGGCCTGGCGATCGCCCATGAATTGATCCGCGCCCATGGCGGCACGGTGGAGCTGGTCGAAAGCATCGGCGGCCGCACCACATTCGCCGTCACCATTCCCGACCAGCCGGTCCGGCTCGACCAAGCCCGCAACGGCCTGCGCCGCCCGGCGTAACGAACCGTTTCGTTACGGACCGTTTCAATTCGCAAATGGTTGGTCCGGGACTAAGAGTCATCGGCTCGGCCGCCGTGCAACGGCTTGTTTCGTTACGGACCGTTCCGATTGGCAAATGACCGATCCAAGACGACGACCTATCGGCTCGGCCGCCGCGTGACGCGATCTTACCTTCGCCGGCCGGCGCATGACGGCAAAACGTGACGGCAAAACTTTTGGCCAGGATCGGCTTGCTTTTCGCAAATTCAGTCGCTAGGGAACAGCTCACATTCGCGGCCGGTCGCCAGGATCGGATCGCGGGGCTATGCAAAGCATGGCCTGTTGCGCGCCCGTAGCTCAGCTGGATAGAGCACCAGACTACGAATCTGGGGGTCAGGAGTTCGAATCTCTTCGGGCGCGCCATTTGTAATGTACATCCCAATCCACCGGCATCGATGGACCGCTTAGCCGCTCATCATTGCCATCGTGGTGGCGCTTTAGCGGTTACCGGCAAATCTGCGGGATTCCCGGCGCTGAGAAACGACTTCTCCTGGGGGATGAGCCACGGCTGGTCGGCTGATGTTTAGGACCGCCTTGCATGCAGGCGACTGCATGCGCTGCCGCCGCCCGCCACGGCGGCGGCGAACTCGATCACACGTGCGTTGCCGCTATCGAGCATTCGTACTAACCTCTGCCCTTCTTGAAATCGTGCCGGGTCCTCAGGCTTGCCTTGGGAGATGCTAATGCGCGGGTTCTTGCCTTTCATTCTGTTGGTGCTTCTACACATTCCGATTGTATCGCATGCCGCCTCCATCCACGACGCCGCCATGAAGGGCGATGTCGCCGGGATCACGGCAGCTCTCGACGCTGGTGCCGGCGTCGATGAGAGCGACGGGGGCGCGACACCACTCTATCTTGCGGTTAGGGGCGGGCATTTTGCGGCGGCAAAACTGCTCATGGAACGCGGTGCCGACGTTAACGCCGCCCCGACGCCGCTTTTGGGGCCTGCGCTCATGCCGGCTTTGGCAAAACGCAGGATCGACCTGATCAATCTGTTGCTGGATGGGGGCGCAAATCCAAATTCGAAGCGCAGCCGCGAAAACGCTATCCACATCGCGGTGAATCTCGGTTGTTTCGACTGCGTGAAGGCACTCGTCGAGGCCGGCGCGGACGTGAATGCGAAGACAAAGGACGGCAAGACGCCGCTCCATCTGGCAAAATTCAAGAGGCAACGCGAAGTCGCTGACTATCTCATGTCGCACGGCGTCGTCTTGCCAACACCAGCTCCGATCTCGATGAAGGCCGAACCTACTTCACCAGCGTGTGTGCCGGTTGCCACAATGCCGCGCCACAGGGAGCGATCAAAGCGGGACCCAACTTGTGGAGCGTCGTCGGCCGCGACAAGGCGTCCGTGGCAAAAATGCGTTACTCCGACGCTTTGCTCGACTGGGAGGGTGTATGGACGTACGAGGATCTGAACAGATATCTCTTCGGACCCATGCTCACCACGCCGGGCGTTTACATGGAGACGCCTGGTGTTCCGGACGAGACCGAACGGGTCGACCTGATCGCCTACTTGCGCACACTCAGCGACAAGCCGATCCCGCTGCCCTGAACGTTAGCCCCAGGAGGGCCGCGGCCGGATTGCGCCCAACGCCGATGAGCGCTCGAATTCTGCATGGAGGTCACTTCGCTTCCCCTTGACGAATGACCGGTTGGATCCGATTTTGGCTGTTCAGGGGTGGCAAGGGACAGTTTATGGCGCGCAAGGCGGACCTTCGGCTCCGAGCGGTGATCTGAGAAATCGATAGGCGCAGCAATAACATACGAGTTCCCAGTTTCATCCTCTTCGGGCGCGCCATGAATCCAATGCACGGCCCGCCTCATGGGGCCTCTCGGGCGCGGTGAGCTCATAGCCGCCCGACTATGACCGTGACCGGCGCCGGTGGTCGGAGGGTCGCGAGGGCTGAGCGCCATCCCTGCCAAAAGAGGGGATGGTCTGCTGATGCCGACTCAGTCGGCCTGCTTGATCTCCGGACCCGGTTCAGTCGGCGGCGCTGGCGTGCAATCCTGGCCGGTGCATTCCTGCACGGGATCTTTCGCCGGCGGGAGACAGTTTTGGCCTTCACAATGAACGGGCGGCTGCACTGTTGCGGCTTTGTTGTTCGGCGGCACAGGCCGATCCTCAGCGCGAACGGTAGGCATTCCAAGGTCGATCATGGCCGTGCACAAGAGCGCAATCCGAAGCAAATTCATTTCCGCCTCCGCAACTGACAGCCAGATGCAGACTACACGTTTGACCTGCGGCCAACATCCTGTCACCCGCGAACGGCGTTAACAGCGCGTTTCATTGCTGGCCAGCAGGGCGCGCGATTGAGATCGAGTGTCGTCCTCTTCCTAACAAACATCGCCAGGAACAGGCGTTCGGCGTGAGATGGCTGAAGCCAACCTTCCGATTTTCCGATACGCTCGTTTGAGGGTTTGAGGTGCCTTAGGGCTTTCGCGCATTCGAGGTTCTTCAGGTCTTTCACGGGGGGAACATACATGATGGCATTCAACAGCGTCCGCTTCCAGGTCAAGCCGGGAAGTGAAGACGAATTCGTCGAACTGTTCAGCAGCGCTCCGCGCAATTTCGAGGGATTGCGAAAAATGGCTCTCATCAAATCCGGAGATGGCGCCTTCTTTTCGATTGGAGAGTGGGACACTTTCCAGCACATGGTCGATGCTCGGCCCAAAATGCTAGGCAATCTTGATCGGTTCCGGCATACGTTGCAGCAGCTTGAAGGCGGATATACGGATGCTGTTTCCGGCGAGGCCGTCTTCGAAACGGACGGCAGGAGCGGCGGCAGGTCGGTGTAGTGTTCGCATTTCGACAAAGCTTATGCCGTGCGCATCTCCCGCCACTCACCTAAACCGCACATTCCCCCTGGAAAGCTCGGCCACCGACCTGCATCCCATCAGCCGCATGCCGCGTTCGATTTCGGTTCTCATCAGGCCGAGCGCCCGTTCGACGCCGGCCTGTCCGGCGGCTGCCAGCGGGAACAGATAATACCGCCCGACGCCGACGGCCTTGGCACCCAACGACAGGGCTTTCAGCACATGCGTGCCGCGCTGGACGCCGCTGTCGATGATCACGTCTATCTTGTCGCCCACCGCGTCGACGATCTCCGACAGCTGGTCGAACGGGCTGCGCGAGCCGTCCAGCTGCCTGCCGCCATGATTTGACAGAACGATGCCGGTGCAGCCGATGTCGACCGCCTTGCTGGCATCGGCAACGCTCATGATCCCCTTCAGGCAGAACTGGCCGTTCCAGAAGCGGACCATGTCTTCGACGTCCTTCCAATCCAGCGATGGATCGAGGATCTCCGTGAAATAGCGGCTGATGGAAAGCGCTCCGCCGCCGAGATCGATATGGCCGTCCAATTGCGGCAGGCTGAACTTGTCGTGCGTCAAATAGTCGATGGCCCATCTCGGCTTGATCGCGAACTGCATCATGCCGCCGAGCGTAAGCCGAAAGGGGATGGAAAAGCCGGTCCGCAGGTCACGCTCGCGGTTTCCGCCGGTGACGCTGTCGACGGTCAGCATCATCACCTCGACGCCGGACGTCTTGGCGCGCTCCATCATGGCGCGGTTCAGGCCGCGATCCCTATGGAAATAGAACTGATAGACCTGCGGCGTCCGGTGCTTGCGGACTTCCTCCAGGCTGACCGTCCCAAGCGACGAGACGCCAAACATCGTCCCGAACTTCTCCGCCGCCGCGGCGACGGCGCGCTCGCCGCTATGGTGAAACAGCCGCTGGAGAGCCGTCGGCGAACAATAGACCGGCATCGCCAGTTTCTGGCCCATGACGGTGACCGACATGTCGATCTGCCCGACACCGGCAAGCACGTTTGGGACGAGGTCGCAGTCCTCGAACGCAGCCGTGTTGCGCCGCAGCGTCGTCTCGTCGTCCGCGCCGCCATCGATATAGTCGAAGATCGGTCCTGGCAGGCGCTGTCTGGCCAGCCTGCGAAAGTCCTGAAAATTATAGCAGCTTTGCAACCTCATAGGGCTCAATCGGATCTATGCGGGGCGCGATGTCAAGCCTATGCAATTGTCGATCGCCGACTATTCCGCCGCCTCGCGTCAGCCCGCCACCGCGCCAACCGACTCCCGCTCCACCAGCGGGCATTCGAGCTTGGTGATGGGATGGCGGCCACGACCGGGAGGGGCGGGGACTTCCAGCTGCTCGATCGCCCATTGCCCCATCGCCATATGCGGCAGGATCGACGTCGTCAGCGGCGGGAACAGATGGCGCGCGATCTCCTCGTCGTCATAGCCGACCACCGAAATATCCTGGGGGATGTTCAGGCGGGCCTCCTTCAGCGCCTCGTAGCAGCCGATCGCGGTGCGGTCGTTCTGGCAGAAGATGGCGGTCGGCCGGTCTTTCAGCGCCAGTAGCTTGATGGTCGCGGCATAGCCGGCGCTCGCCGACCAATCGCCTTCGACGACCAAGGCCGGGTCGAACGGGATGTCGGCTGTCGCCAGCGCCCGGCGGTAGCCCTTCAGCCGGTCCTGCGCCGCCTGCATCCATGGCTCGCCGGTGATGGTGGCGATACGGCGATGGCCATGGCTGATCAGGTGCCGGGTCGAGCTCTGGCCGCCGGCGATCTCGCTCGGCACCACGGCGGGGAAGGCATAGTCGGCGGTGTAGCAGTTGAGCAGGATGACCGGAATGTCGAGGCCGTAGAGATACTCCGGCGCGACGATCTCGCGGGTGAAGATGGTCATGTAGATCAGCGCCGAAATGCCCTGCTTGGTCAGCGCCGCGATGGCCCGGGGCTCCATCACCTCGTCGCCCATGGTCTGCGCCACCAAAAGTACATTGCCAGCGTTCCACGAGGCTTGCCGCGCCCCTTCAATGGCGACGACCGCCTCCGGGCTGGTCGCCAATTGGTCGACGGCGAAGCCGATCACGCCATCCAGCCCGTCAAAAGCGGCAACCGGGGCTCGCAGGGCGGAAAACACCGGCGGCGCATAACTGAGGGCCCGCGCCGCCTCTATCACCCGCTCACGAGTTTGCTGCGATAGCCTGATGCCCGGCGTGTTGTTGAGGACGAACGAAACCGTCGCCTGCGAACAACCGGCGGCCCTGGCGATGTCGGTCATGGTAACGCGGCCTCTGGGGTTTTTCCCGGACGGTTTGCGCCGCCTTGTACCCTCAAGGACGGGATCGCGTAGTGGTTCGTTCATGTCATTCGTCCCTCAAATCTCGCATTTGTAAGGTAAAGCGATGCTAATAGATATAAGTGCCGTCTTAAGTGATTTAGTCGCGAATCCGACGTGACAGCGCATTGGGAGGCTCCTTTCTTGTGAGAATCCCGATTAAACTAATACTCTTTACTAATATCCGGCGGCCCTATAACGTCAATCCATCATGCTCGGACGAACATCGGACCCGCGCATGTTCGGAACGTAAGCCAGCCTAGTGGCGGACAGTTCCCGTCAACCGAAGCTCGCCTGCCGTTTCGAGGAAATGTCAGACAAATCGGACTATTTACGAACGACGAATGAGTCTCTAAAGTCGACGATCGCGGCTGGAATGGCGTCGTTCTTCGCTGCCGGAACCCTGAGGAGGAGGGCGTCCAAGCCGCGCCGGCACGTTCATCATCAGCGAAAATTACTGAGTCAAATGGGAGGTTGAATATGAAATCTGCGATACGAAATGCGTCCGTCGCCGCTGCGGCCCTGCTGCTCGGCCTGTCCGTGAGCGCAATTGCGCGGGCCGACGACAAGCCGACACTGGCCTTCGTCGTCAACGGCGCTTCCGATTTCTGGAAGGCTGCCGAAGCCGGGGTCAAGAAGGCTCAAGGCGAATTGCCCAATTACAATCTAGAACTCAAATATCCGGAGCAGTCCTCGGTCGCCATCCAGCAGCGCCTGATGGACGATCTGGTGACGGCCGGTGTTAAGGCGATCATGGTCTCGGCCGTCGATCCCAAGACGTCGACCGACGGGCTGAACAAGATCGCCTCGGAAACGGCGTTGTTCACCACCGACAGCGATGCACCGCAGACCAAGCGTGTCGCCTATATCGGCTCGTCCAATGTCGATGCCGGCAAGCAGGCGGCAGAGATTGCCAAGAAGGCGATGCCAGATGGCGGCAAATGCCTCGGCTTCGTCGGCCTGCTCGGCGCCGACAATGCCAAGGAACGCATCCAGGGCATGAAGGACGGCCTCGCCGGCACCAAGATCGAACTGGTGGACGTGCGTGGCGACGATATCGACCAGGCCCGCGCTAAGAAGAACGTCGAGGACGCGCTGGTCGCCAGCCCCGACGTCACCTGCATGGTCGGCTTCTATTCCTACAACACGCCGCGTATCTATGAGGCGCTGCGCGATGCCGGCAAGCTCGGCCAGATCACCGTCGTTGGCTTCGACGACGATCCGATCACGCTGGGCGGCGTCAAGGAAGGCACCGTCGCCGCCACCGTCGTGCAGCAGCCCTTCGAATGGGCCTATCAGGGCATGAAGCTGATGGCCGCCTATCTCGAAGGCAACAAGTCGGGCGTTCCCGCCGATGGACTGATCATCATCCCGACCAAGATCATCGGCAAGGACGATGTCGACGCCTACGCCGCCAGCCTCAAGGCGATGTCTGGAAACTGAGCAAACTAGGTTGCGCCGGCTCAAGGTTCGCCTTGTGCGGGCGTTCTATTGACGGGCCTCGCGAGGCCCGTCAGTCTGAGTCCAAAACGGCTCACCGGCTGCTGTCAGGCGTGATGAATTATTCCGACCCATCCATCGTTGCATCCACGGACGCTCCGTTCCTGAGCCTCAACGGTGTGCGCAAGACCTATCCCGGCGTTGTCGCGCTGGACGGGTTCTCGATCGAGGTCAGGCCCGGCGAGGTCATCGGCCTGGTCGGCGAAAACGGCGCCGGCAAATCGACGCTGATGAAGATCCTCGGCGGCGTCACCAGGCCGGACACCGGCACCATCATTGTCGATGGCGCCGCCCATGACGGGCTGACTGTCGAGGCCAGCATCGGTTCGGGCATCGCCTTCGTCCACCAGGAACTCAACCTGTTCGAAAACCTCGACGTTGCCGCCAATATCTTCTTCGGCCGCGAACCGCTGCGCGCCGGCCCGCTCAAGCTGGTCGACCGCGCCAGGCTGCGAGCGCTGGCGGCGCCGCTGCTCAAACGCGTGGGCGCCAATTTCTCGGCCGATACGCCGGTATCGGCGCTGTCGCTGGCCCAGCAGCAAATGGTCGAGATCGCCAAGGCGCTGTCGATCAAGGCAAGGCTGGTTATCCTCGACGAGCCGACCTCGAGCCTGCCGATCGCCGAAACCGACAAGCTGCTTGGTGTCATCAAGGCGCTGAAGGCAGACGGCATCAGCGTCATTTTCATCTCACACCGCCTGCACGAGGTCGAGCGCGTCGCCGACCGCGTCGTCGTGCTCAGGGACGGCATGCTCGCCGGAACTTTGCCGAAGAGCGCCATCAATCACGACCAGATGGTCAAGCTGATGATCGGCCGCATGCTCAAGGAGAGGGAGAAGGCCGCAGAATCGGCGCGCCCGCCGGGCTCTGTCGCGCTGTCGGTCAAGGCCATTCGCACCGCCGCCTATCCCGACCGGCCCGTCGACCTCGACGTCAGGCATGGCGAGATCCTCGGCCTTGCCGGTCTCGTCGGCTCCGGTCGGACGGAGCTGGCGCGCGTGCTGTTCGGCATCGACAAGAGCTTTGGCGGCTCGTTCCAACTTGACGGAAAAGATCTGGTTCTTGGTTCGGCCGCGGACGCAGTGGCCAACGGTATTTTCCTCGTCCCGGAAGACCGCAAGCTGACCGGCATCCTGCTCGATCTGTCGATTGCCCAGAACATCTCGCTGCCCAATCTGCCGGCGCATTCGCGGCGCTCGCTGGTCTCGGCCAGCGCCGAGGCCGCCACCGCCGAGAAACAGAAGACCGATCTGGGCATCAGGGCGCCCTCCGTGCAGACGCGTACCGGCACGCTGTCGGGCGGCAACCAGCAAAAGGTCGTGCTGGCCAAATGGCTGGCGATGAAGCCGAAGGTGATGATCCTCGACGAGCCGACACGCGGCATCGACATTGGCGCCAAGGCCGAGATCTACGGGCTGATGCGGGCGCTGGCCGATGCCGGCGTCGCCGTGCTGATGATCTCCAGCGACATGGAGGAGGTGATCGGTGTTTCCGACCGCATCGCCGTCATGCATGAAGGCCAGATCTCCGGCATTCTCGACAAGGAACGGTTCAGCCAGGAAAACGTGCTGCTGCTGGCGGTCGGCAAGCAGCCGAAATAGTTCGCCGGCATTGGGAGACGACGATGAGCAAGAAAGATCTCGGCCTGCTGATCCTGATCCTGGCGGTCGGCGCGGTGGTAGCGATCATCAACCCGCGCTTCCTGCTGCCGATCAATCTCGCCAACACCTCGAACCTGATCGGGTTGTTCGGCATCCTGTCGATCGGCCAGGCTTTCGTCATCATCACCGGCGGCATCGAATTGTCGGTCGGCTCGGTGGTTGCGCTGCTCGGCGTGCTGTTCATCGACTTCATCGCCACGCGCGGCATGGTCTGGCCGGTCGCCCTGCCGCTGATCCTGGTGCTCGGCGGCATCATCGGGCTGGCGCATGGCTGGCTGATCACCCGGCTCAAATTGCAGCCTTTCGTGGTGACCTTGTGCGGCCTGCTGATCTATCGCGGCGTGGCGCGCTTCTATACCGCCGACGGCACCGCCGGCTTTGCCTTCGGACAGAACTTCCCGGAACTCGAGTTCCTGACGGCGGGGCGGTCCTGGGGCGTGCCGAACAGTTTCATCGCGCTGATCGTCATCGCCGTCGTCATGTGGGTGGTGCTGCACCGTTCGGTGTTCGGGCGATATCTCTACGCCATCGGCAAGAACGAGGAAGCGGCGAAATATTCCGGCATCCGCACCGGCCGCATCGTCATGGCCGCCTATGTCATCTGCGGCGTGCTGACGGCGCTGTCGGCTATCTATTTCGCCATGTACACACGCTCGATCTCGCCGGCGAGCCACGGCCAGTTCTACGAGCTCTACGCCATCGCGGCAGCGGTGCTCGGCGGCTTCTCGCTGCGCGGCGGCGAAGGCTCGCTGATCGGCGTCCTGCTCGGCACGGTGCTGCTGCAGGAGTTGCAGAACCTCGTCAACCTGCTCGGTATCCCGTCCTCGCTCAACTTCGCCGTGATGGGCGGGGTGATCCTCATCGGCGTTCTGGTCGACCAGCAATGGGGCGTGTTCAGGGCGCGGCGGCGGATGCTGGAAGCCACCCGCAAGGGCGTGGCGGGTGCTGCCGCGGAATGACGCAAAAATAGCTGGATGAAATACGCCGACTGCCATTGGCAGGCATGAAAAGGTCAGCCTGAGCTTCGCGACAGCAGTTCAGGTTAATCTCTATTTGGAACGAAACCCGTATCTGAGCGTTTATTTAAGCTTTGCTACGCGGAGGCGTCCCATGCCCATGAATCCAGTAAGTACCGCAAAGATAGGAACTCACCCCCTCCACCCGATGCTGATACCTTTTCCTGTCGCGTTTCTTGTCGGTGCCTTTGTCACCGACCTGGTTTTCTGGGGGACTGCCGACGCCTTCTGGGCACGGGCATCGATGTGGCTGATCGGGGCAGCTATCGTAATGGCGCTTCTCGCTGCGACAGCTGGTTTTATCGACTTCCTCAACGAGCCGCGCATTCGCGCCTTGTCCGACGCCTGGTACCACATGCTGGGCAACTTGACCGCGGTCGTTGTGGCTCTGATCAATTTCTACCTTCGCTATGCCCAAGGCGCCGAGGCCGCGGTCCGACCGTGGGGCGCGCTGTTGTCGTTCATAGTGGTCTGCATACTGCTGTTCACCGGCTGGAAGGGCTGGGAGATGGTCTATCGGCATCACGTTGCAGTTCTGGATACACCGGCGGATGCACCAGCGAAGCCTTCGACAACCACTAGCACGGATACTCATCACGCTGGTCGGGACCGGCACGCCGCATGAGGCCATGATCCCGAACAGTGGATACTGGTTTCCAAAAAGATATGGGTTAGACAAGTAGCGCCCATCCCGAATGCATCGGATGGGCGCGCCTTAGATGAGGCCCGACATGTCGGAGAAGGCCATGGCCTTGCGCAGCACCTCGGTGAAGCGCTCGCCGGCGGCTTCACGAGGGCCGCTATTGTCGATGGAGGTGACGCCCGGTCCGGACAGCGCCACATTGGCGCTGCGCGCCAGCCGTGCCAGCACTTCGCCGCGCGACTCGCGCCCGCGCAAGGCCAGCCGCTCGGCCAGGATCTCCGGTGCAGCCGTGATCTCGACGATAGCCAGATTGGCGTAGCGGTCCCGCAGCCTCGGGATGATCGCGCGCGAGACGTTGGCGATCGCGACACGGCCGTTGGAGACTGACCAGTCGACTTCGGCCGGGATGCCATAGCGCAGGCCATGCGCCTCCCAGGAAATCGCGAAGGCGCCATCCGTTTCGGCCTCGACGAAGGCAGCGTCGGCTAGCGTATCGTGATCCTCGGTGGCCGCATCGCTCGGCCGGGTGATCACCCGGCGAACGAACTCCAGTCGGCTCTCGTCGGCAAACATGGCGCGCGCATAGCCGATCACCGTGTCCTTGCCGGCACCGCTCGGTCCGACGACGGCGACGAAGACGCCGTCGCGGATTGGAAATCCCGCGGCGGACAATTCACGCTCGACCGATGCCGACACCATCATGCGACCCGCCGTCCCTGCCGCCACACCGTGCGGACAACCGGGACGTGATCGTCGACGCGCACGCGAACCAGATCGGCGCGCCGGCCGGGCTCGATGACACCGCGATCGGTGAGGCCGACCGCCTCGGCCGGGTTCTTCGACACCATCGCCACTGCCTGAGGCAACGAGATGCCCTCGACCACGTCGCCGAGGAAAAAGGCCGACTGGATCAGGCTGAACGGAATGTAGTCCGATGACAGGATATCGAGCAGGCCGTCGCCGGCCAGTGTGCGGGCCGAGACATTGCCCGAATGCGAAGCGCCGCGCATGACGTTCGGCGCGCCCATCAAAACGCCGAGCCCTGCCTCTTTCGAAGCCCGAGCCGCCTCCTCGGTGGTCGGGAACTCGGCGACACGGACGCCTTGCTCGATCGCTTCATCGACATGGCTGACGGTTGCGTCGTCATGGCTGGCGAGCACGATACCGCGCTCTTTGCACGCAGCGGCGATGAAGCTGCGGTTCGGGCTCGAGTTCTTCGCCGATTCCGCCATCCGCTTTTCGCAGAATTTCTGGAAATCGCGATCGGTCAGCTTCAGCTTGCGCTGGTAGTAATACGCATAGGTTTCGAGATCGACGAATTGCCGCTGTCCCGGCGCGTGGTCCATCAGCGACGCCAGCCTGACCCGCTCGTCGCCGTCGAAATTGGCGAAGGCTGTGAGGCAGTCCGGCGCCGAAACCTCGCAGCGCAGATGGATGAAATGGTCGGCCCTGAGCCGGTCCTGCTGGACGCTGTCCTCAATCGCCTCGGCCAGCTTGCGTATGTCGGCGGCCGTCAGGTCGGCGTCCTCGTCCATACCGACGCGCAAGGCGTCGAGCACGGTGGTGATGCCGGCGGTCGCCACCTGCGCGTCGTGGGCGAGCACCGCGGCGATCGGGTTCCAACGCACTTTCGGCCGTGGCGCGTAGTGGCCTTCGAGATGGTCGGTGTGGAGCTCGACCAGGCCAGGGATGATGAAGTCGCCGCCCATGTCCTCGCCGCTGCGGCCAGCGCCGGGAGCAATGTCGGCGATCACGCCGTCGCGCAGCACGATCGACCCTTCGACGATCTGGTCGGCAAGCACGATGCGGGCGTTGTCAAGAACGGTCTCGGCGGTCATTTCAGGCAGTCCTCGGAGCATTTTGCAGCCAACTGAAAATGGATTGGCGTCGCACAATGCGGTTAAAGCAAATAGTCATCTCAGGCAGTTCTTCTGGCCGGGCGGCGCCCGAGCGCGTGATGGGACAGCACCATGAACGGCGCACCCGGCTCAGTTTCGACAAACAGCGTCAGCGCGTCCACCGGCACCGGCCGTTGCAGCACGTCCGCAAACAGGCTGTCGATTGCTAGGCGAAGACGAGGGCTTTCCTGTGACGACACCCGGCCGGACAGGGTCATATGGAAACGAAACGTCTCGAAGACATAGGGGTAGCCCCATTGGCAGAGATTGCGGAACTCATCGGGCTTCAGCGAGTCGGGGCTGCGGCGTTCAATCTCCGCGTCTGTCAGCGGCGCGCGAAAGCGGTCGAAGCCGCGCACCACATCATCGGCGAAACGGTTGAGCCCCGGCAGCGGTGCTTCCGGCACGAGCGCGAAAAAGCTGTCGATCTGGCTGACGACGAGACGCGGGACCGTCACCACCGGCGTCGCCTCGGCAAAATCATCGAGTGCGGCGCGAAGCGAGGCCTCCGTCTCGTTTGAAGCCAGCCGGAAGGGCGCCTTCAGCGTCGCATGAAAGCCGTAGCGGCGCGCCGAGGCGGTATGGAAGGCAACTTCCGCTGCCGACAACTCGCCCACCGCCTCGACCGGCCTCGTGGCGGCACCGAAGGGATCACGGCCGAGCCAATTGGCGGCGATCCGCGCCAGCGGTTCGTCCTGCAGGGGGGTGAAATAGATCGCGTAGCGCATCGAAGTTCCTCGTCAGCCCCGCTGCCATAGGCGATTTGCATGACGAAATGACGAAGCTTTGCAGCGTTTTCGGTAACAAAACGACACAGCCTGGTCATTAGCCGACGATTTTTTCGGCTTGGACCAGCGGTTGAGAAGCGAAGGGGAAACGGTCAGGCCATCAGCCATTCGTGCTCGGGCGCGTTGTGGAATTTCCACGTCCGCTTCGGTCCGGCCATGACGTTGAGATAATAGAGATCATAGCCGTGGCAGGCGGCGCAGGGGTGATAACCCTTGGGTACCAGCACGACGTCGCCGTCCTCGATCGCCATCGCCTCGTCGAGCGAACGAGAGCCGTTCTGGTCGGCATCGGTGTAGACGCGCTGGAAAGCAAAGCCCTGCGGCGGGTTGAGGCGGTGGTAATAGGTCTCTTCGAGATAGGATTCGGCCGGCAGATTGTCCTGGTCGTGCTTGTGCGGCGGATAGCTCGATGTGTGGCCGCCGGGCGTGATGACCTCGACCACCAGCAGGGAATCGGCCGGCTCGCCCTCCGGCAGGACGTTGGTGACGTAGCGCGTGTTGGTGCCTTTGCCGCGGGTCTCCTGGCCGAGATCCTTCGGCGCAATGATGCGGACCGGCAGACCGCCGCCAAGCCCCGGCGCCGAGCACACGGCGAGTTCGAGATCGGTATCGGCGCTCACCGACCACTCCGAGCCCTGCGGCACATAGACCGACCACGGCTTGCCCTCGAACGGCGACATGCGTTCGCCGAGCAGGCCGAGATCCTTGCCGCCGGCCTTGACCTTGCCCTTGCCGGTGACGAATACCAGGCAGACCTCACGATCCGCGGTTTGCCCGGAAGCGGTGTCGCCGGGCCTCAGCCGATGCAGATCGAAGCCGACATAGGTCCAGCCGGCGTTTTGCGGCGTCACATGGGCGATGCGGCCGTGGCCCTTATTGGCTTTGACGAGCAGCTTCGACATGGTCATTCCTTCGGTTTGGCGTTTGCCGATGGCTTGTCTTCGTCGGCCGGTTTGTAGAGGTAGAAAAACTGCCAGACCGCATAGCCGGCGAAGCCGAGCGCGATCACGCCCCAGAACGGCGTGCCGGTGGCGAATTCGATCGCCGACCAGACCAGGCAGACCGCGACAATGGCAACGCGCCGCCACAAAGGCCGGAAAAACGGGTGCTCGGAGTCTTTCATCGGATAAACGCCGGCATCGGGTCAGCCCTTCCTCGCGAACTCTCAAGCATTGGGAAAGCCCTGTGTCTCCACCGTATAGCCGGCCGCCGTCATCACCCGCATCAATTCCTTGTAGCCGACCTGTGCCATCTTGAGTGGCGGGTTCTTCTTCGGATCCTGCTCGGCCTCGACCACGAACCAGCCTTCATAGCCGTGGTTGGCGAGCCTCTGGACGATGGCGCCAAAATCCAGCGATCCATCTCCCGGCACGGTGAAGGCACCAAGTGCTACCGCGTCGAGGAAGGATTGCTTGTTGCGATCCAGCTTTTGGATCACCTGCATGCGTACGTCCTTGACATGCACGTGGTTGATGCGCCGGTGGTGGTTGTCTATCGCGCGCAGCACATCGCCGCCGGCAAAGGCCAGGTGACCGGCATCGAGCAGCAGCGGAATGCCCTCTCCCGAATAGCGCATGAAAGCGTCGAGCTCCGGCTCGGTCTCGATCACCGCCGCCATATGATGATGGTAGGAGAGCGGCATGCCTTGCCCGGCACACCATTCGCCGAACTCGGTTAGCCGCCTAGCGTAGGCTTTCATCTCATCGTCCGACAGCCTCGGCTTGATGGCAAGCGGTTTCGAGCGGTCGCCCTGGATGGAACGGCCGACTTCACCATAGACGATGCAGGGCGCATTCACCGCCTTGAACAGGTCGATCATCGGCTGGATACGAACCTTGTTCTTCGCCATGTCTTCGTCGACCAGCGTCCCGGAGAACCAGCCGCCGCACAGCGTCACGTCGGCCTCTTTCAGGATCGGCAGCATGATCTCCGGATCGCTGGGAAAGCGGCGGCCCATTTCCATGCCGGTAAAGCCAGCCGAGCGCGACTGGCGCAGGCACTCCTCCAGCGACACATCATCGCTGAGTTCGGCAAGATCGTCGTTCCACCATGCAATCGGGGACATGCCCAGTTTGGCTTTCAAGTCGTCACTCCAATTTCTGACATTCGAGGCGGCGTTGGCGGGCGCGTTAAAACCGCCGCCCGCTCAGCGCTTCCTCATATTTCTTGCGCGCCGCGTTCACTTGCGGCCGTGCCGAGACTTCCGGCACTGCGACATCCCACCAGCTTCCACCGGCCTCGGTCGAAGCCAGCGGGTCGGTGTCGATGACCAGCACGGTCGTTCGCGTATTCTTCTTCGCTTGCGCCAGGGCCGTTTCCAGCCCGGCGATCGACGCCACTTTTTCGGCAATCGCACCCATGCTTGCAGCATGCGCGGCGAAGTCGATCTCGGGCAAGGTCTCGTGACGAGCGTCCTTCAGCAAATTGTTGAAGTTGGCGCCGCCGGTCGCCATCTGCAGCCGGTTGATGCAGCCATAGCCGCGGTTGTCGAGCAGCACGATGGTCAGCTTGAGGCCGAGCATCACCGACGTAGCGACCTCGGAATTGAGCATCAGGTAGGAGCCGTCGCCGATCATCACCACAACCTCCTCGTCGGGCTTGGCCATCTTGACGCCAAGCCCGCCGGCGATTTCGTAGCCCATGGTCGAGAAGCCGTATTCGGCATGATAGGAGCCGGGCGCGCCCGCCTGCCATAGCTTGTGCAATTCGCCGGGCAAGCCGCCGGCGGCATGGAGCAGTACCACGCCGGAGCCCATGGCGCGCTGTACGGCGCCGATCACCTGCGCGTCGGACGGATAGGCGGCATTGGTCGACGCCGTCACCTTGCCGGCATCCGCCTGCCAGTCCTTCTTGCCGCTGATCGCATTGTCGGTCCAGCCAGAAGGAGCTTTCCAGCCTTTCAGCGCCGCACCGAGTTCGGCGAGCCCTTCAGCCGCATCGGCGACCAGCGGCAGCGCCTGGTGCTTTCCGGCATCGAAAGGCTGGACGTTGAGCCCGATCATGGTCTTGCCGGAATTCTTGAACAACGCCCAGGAGCCAGTGGTGAAATCCTGCAGCCTGGTGCCGACGGCAAGCACGACGTCGGCCTCTTCGGCCAGCCTGTTGGCAGCCGAAGTGCCGGTAACGCCGACCGCCGCCATGTTCAGCGGATGATCGTCGGGCAGCGAGGATTTGCCGCCTTGCGTCTCGCACACCGGAATGCCAGCGTCTTGCGCCAGCTTCGCCAATTCATCCGACGCTTGCGAATAGAGCACGCCACCGCCGGCAATCACCAATGGCTTCTTCGCGCTCTTCAGCGCCGCCACTGCAGCTGCTAACTCTTGGCGGTCCGGGCGCGCTCGCCGCTGGGTCCAGAGCCGCTCGGCAAAGAAACTCTCGGGATAATCATAGGCCTCGGCCTGCACGTCCTGGCACAGCGCCAGCGTTACCGGGCCACACTCAGCCGGATCGGTCAGCACCTGCATGGCGCGGTTGAGCGCCGGCATGATCTGCTCCGGCCGGGTGATGCGGTCGAAATAGCGCGACACCGGCCGGAGGCAGTCATTGACCGTCGCCGTACCGTCGGAAAAATCCTCGGCTTGCTGCAGGACGGGATCGGGAATGCGATTGGCGAAGACGTCGCCGGGCAGAAACAGGACAGGCAACCTGTTTACATGCGCAAGTGCTGCCGCCGTCACCATATTCAGCGCGCCAGGGCCGATCGAACTGGTCGCCGCCATGAAGCGGCGGCGGAAATTGGCCTTGGCATAGGCGATCGCCGCATGCGCCATCGCTTGCTCGTTATGGGCACGGAACGTCGGCAATTCGTCGCGGACCTGGTAGAGCGCCTCGCCGACGCCGGCGACATTGCCGTGGCCGAAGATTGCCCAGACGCCGCCGAAGATCGGCACTTTCTTGCCGTCGACCTCGGCCATCTGTTGGGCAAGAAAGCGGGTCAGCGCCTGCGCCATCGTCAGGCGGATTGTCTTGGTCATGTCGTTTTCCTCCGCAGTCCTTATGCCGCGCCTTCTTATGCTGCTTTGCGGCCGCGCACGGCAAGCCATGCCTCGGTCAGCCTCTCGAAGCGCGACGCCATGTCGGCAACCGCCTCATCGTCCGACATCTTGCCGGCAAGCCATTGTTCGGCCGCGTTGATGAAGATGGTACGGCCGACAGCGAAACCCTTGACGATGGGCGCCTTGGCGGTGGCGGCGAAGGCCGCTTCCAATTCGTCCTGCGGTGCTTCCAAACCCAGCAGTACAATCCCGCGGCACCACGGATCGTTCTTCAGGATCACCGCCTCGATCTTTGCCCATGCGCCGGTCGATGCCTGCGGTTCGAGCTTCCACCAGTCGGGCTTGATGCCGAGTGCGTAGAGTTCCTCAAGCGCCCGCGGGATGGTCATGTCGTCGAGCTTGCCGTGCTTGCCGGCGATGATCTCGACCAGAAGTTCTCTCCCCACTTTCCGCGCGGCCTCGAACAAAGCGCGCAGTTTCTGCTGCTGTTCGCTCTTCAGCGCCGCGGGATCGTCGGGATGATAGAAGCACAGGCATTTGATGCAGTGGTCGACCGGCCATTCGGTCAGTTGCGAGCCTATGTCTTGCGAGAACTCGAAGCGAAGCGGCCGCGAACCCGGCAACTCGACCGGCCGGCCGAGCCAGGCGAAGGAATGGTGGGCGAATTCGAACATCGCCTCGCGCCCGTATTTTTCGTCGAGCAGCATGCCATAGCCGCCGCGGCCAGCCGCGACCTTTGCCGCAGCCTTGACCGTCAGCACCTTGAAAGCCGGGATTCGCGACGGATCGGCGCCGGCCTTTGCCGCGACGTCCTCCAGCTGGACGCGGTGGTCGCAGGCGAACGCCATCAGAGAGGGGATGTCGCGCCGGCGCGTGGTCGCCCAATGGATGTGGTTGATCGCCTCGTCCTTGCGCAGCGCCAGATGCTTGCTGCCGTTTTTCAGGAAGAACTGCAATTCCTCGAAAGTCGGGTATTCAGGTGCGCAGAGCAGCCGCGATACGGCAAAGGCGCCGCAGGCATTGGCCCAGGTCGCGGCCGTCGCCAGGCTTTCCTCGCCGAGCCAGCCGCGCAGGAAGCCCGACATGAAAGCGTCGCCGGCGCCGAGCACATTGTAGACCTCGATCGGAAACCCCTTGCCGACGATACCGTCCTCGAGATCGTCGCTGATCGGCCCGTCATAGACGATGCAGCCCATGGCACCGCGCTTCAGCACTATGGTCGCCGTCGACAGCGAGCGGATGGTTTTCAGCGCGCTCAGGCAATCGTCTGCGCCGGAGGCGATCATGATCTCCTCTTCGGTGCCGACGATGAGATCGCAGTCGGGCAGCACCGTCTTCAACTGCGCCGAGACGCGGTCGGATTTCACATAGCGCTCGAAGCCTTCGGCATGGCCGGCGAGGCCCCACAGGTTAGGGCGGTAGTCGATGTCGAACACCACCTTGCCGCCCTTGGCCTTCATGACACGGATCGCCTTGCGTTGCGCGGCGTCGCTGTTGGGCCGTGAAAAATGCGTGCCGGTGACGACGACCGCGCGTGCTGAAGCAATGAAGGCCTCATCGATATCGTCTTCCGAAAGCGCCATGTCGGCGCAATCGCTGCGATAGAAGATCATCGGCGAGACGCCCTCATCCTCGACCGACAGCAGCACCAGGGCGGTCAGCCGCTCCGGATCGGTCTTGAGGCCTTGGACCGAAACGCCCTCGCGGGTCAGCTGCTCGCGGATGAAGCGGCCCATCTGCTCATTGCCGACGCGGGTGAGCAACGCCGAGCGCAGGCCGAGCCTGGCAGTGCCGACCGCGATATTGGCTGGACAGCCGCCGACCGACTTGGCAAGCGAAGTAATGTCCTCGAGGCGCGAGCCGATCTGCTGGCCATAGAGATCGACGGAAGCGCGGCCGATCGTGATGATGTCGAGCGGCGCATGTCTCGCTTCCACGGCTTCGCCCATTCGAACCTCCCATCGGCTTTGTTGTCTTGGGTAACACGCGCGAGCGGCAGCGTGGCGCCGGCAATATGAAATAATAATTCCAATCCATAGTCAATATGGAACGAGCATTCCCAAGGCCGAAAAGTGCTCTGCAAAGGCCGGCGCGGTGAGAAACTTTGAAGTCAGACGAACGTCAAGCGTCTGCCGCTGAAACCAGCTGATTTACCAAGGAAGCGGGCCGTCATCGTTGAAGTACCCGGCGGTCGGGCCATTGGCGTCCAGGGTCGCCAGGTGAATGACGATCTCGGCTGCCTGCTGCACCGTGCGCTGACCTTTATACCCGTTGAGATCGGTGGCGGTAGCCGGGCGCCGCGGCGTTGACCTTGATGCCCTGGAGCGCGAGCTCCCTGGCGAAGCCCACGGTGATGGCGTTCAAGGCTGTCTTGGAGCTGCCGTAGCCCATCATATTGACGGCGTGATTCGCGGTGGCGGGATCGAGCGCCCGGCCGATGGACCCGGTGGAGCTGCTCACCATCACGATACGGGCAGCAGGTGCTGCCAGCAGCAGCGGCAGGAATGCCTGTGTCACGCGGATCGGGCCGAAGACATTGACGTCGTAGGTGGCCTGGATGTCGGCGATCCGCTGCTGGCTCGGCGGCAGGTCGTAATTGATGGCGACGCCGGCGTTGTTCACCAGCACGTCGAGGCAGGGGCTGGCCTGCCCGAGCGCCTTGGCTGCCGCCTTCACACTGTCATCCCTCGTGACGTCCAGCTCAAGCCACTCTGCGTCGAGGCCTTCCGCGCACAATGCCTGCGCCGCCGCCATGCCGCGTTCGGCGCTCCTGGCGCCGAGCCAGACCTTGAAGCCCATGGTCGCCAGTCGCCGGGCGATTTCGCGGCCTATACCCTTGTTGGCGCCGGTCACCAGCGCGGTCTTCGAAGTCGTCATTTCGGTGTCTCCATTTTTCTTGTGGAAGACCCACAAATGGCGCGAGGCAGCGGGCGCCGCGCGCCGGAAATTCTCAGGCTCTTGCCTAATCCTCTCACGCTGTTGCGCGGCCAGCGTGAATGCGCGATGCTGGCGCAATGAACGAGGCGCTGCAGGAGTTGATCGAGATCGCCGGCCGCCATGCGCGCGGGCGACGAACAAGAACGGCGGTTCCCCGCGTTTCGATCGGCTGCAGCGAAGTCGCCACGGCACCATTGCCGGGTGTGTGGGGGTCGGGGATCTTATTCGTATTGCAGGGCGCAAAGACGGTCCTGATCGGCTCCCGGGCTCTTCGTTACAAGCCGGCCAGCTATTTCATCTACACTGTCGAGACGCCCACTATCAGCCAGATAGTCGAAGCCAGCGCGGCGCGTCCTTATCTGGCCATTGGCTTGACCCTTGACCTGCAAGCCGTCGCCGCGCTCCTCGTCGAGCACGCGCCAGCCCTCGGTGGCGACAGTTTCTTCTCCACCACTCCCGTTGATGACGATCTGCTCGACGCGTTGCGTCGAATGATGCGGTTGCTTGACCGGCCAGCGGAGATTCCCGTGCTCGCGACCATGCTCGAGCGGGAGATGCTGTTTCGGCTCCTGCAAGGCCCCCAGGGCGGAAAGCTTCGTGAACTTGCGCGCGCCGATGGCCATCTGTCCCGGATCGGCAGGGCGATCGCCTGGATCCGTTCGCACCCCCATCAGCCGGTCCGGGTCGGCGATCTGGCCGAGATCGCCCATATGAGCAGTGCTGCGTTTTATCGTCACTTCAAGGCGGCGACGGCCATGAGCCCAATCCAGTATCAAAAGCAAATCCGCTTGCTGGAAGCCCGCCATCTGCTGATTGCTCAGCCGGGCAACGTGGCGCGTGTCGCCTTCGCTGTCGGCTATGAGAGTGCTTCCCAGTTCAGCCGGGAGTATGCCCGCCAGTTCGGGTCGCCGCCTGCCCGCGACGCAGCGCGGCTTTTGGCAGAAGGCGAAACGGCAATAGAGGTGATCTAGGCCTTGCGCTTGCGGCCGCTATCGCGCCGCTTCTCGCCGACGGCAACGGTCAGCGCCATGGCCAAAGCCATCGTCGCCGACAGCGAGCGGAAGCCGGCGAAATCGGCCTCGGCGACCTCGAACCAGACCCTGGCGAATTGGGCGAGCGGCGAAAAAGAGCTGTCGGTGATCGCCACGATCGGCACGCCTTGCTCCGAAATGACGCGCGCCTCCTCGATGGTGGCAGGGGCATAGGGCGAAAAGCTGATGGCGATGACGGCATCCCTTGGAGAGGCAAAGCCGATCATCTCCGCGTTCAGGCCGGCGGCCGATTCGATCAGCTGGTTGCGGATCTTGAGCTTGCCCAACGCATAGGCGATATAGGAGGCGACCGGGTAGGAGCGCCGCTTGGCCAGCACATAAATGGTTTCCGCCTTGGCCAGAACGGCGATTGCGTCTTCGAAATGGTCTTCATTCAGCGTGCGCGAAATGTCGTTGAGCGAGGTGCTGGCTGCGGCGACGAAACCGTCGAAAATCGCCCGGTGGCCGGCGCCTTCCTCGGCCTTGGCGCGCAATGCCGCCAGCCTTTCATCGTAGGACGAGTTGCGCTCGCGCAGGCGCTCGCGAAACACCAGCTGCAGGCTGGTGAAACCGTCAAAGCCAAGCTGCTGGGCAAAGCGGATCAGGGTCGAAGGCTGAACACCGGCGGAGGCGGCGATGCTGGCAGCGGTGCCGAAGGCGATATCGTCGGGGTTGTCGAGCGCATAGGCGGCGATCTGGGCGATACGTTTCGGCAGGCTCTGACGCCGCTCCAGGATCGTCGCCCGCAGCGTTTCGAAATCGCGCGGCACCCGTTCGTCCATCGTCGCTCCGCCCAGGCTCATCGTCGGTTCCCTCTGTGCCCCATCATAGCGGACCTGTGCGAGAACACCATAAAAAATGAGACAAGCGTTCCATTTGCAAACAAAATGGACTAATTCATCCACACAAAATTTTGCACACAGGGAGGCAAGCGGATGGTCGGGGTAGGTCTTATCGGCACGGGCTTCATGGGCAAGTGCCACGCCATTGCCTGGAACGCGGTCGGCACCGTCTTTCCCGATGTCGACAAGCCAAGGCTGGTCCATCTGGGCGAGGTCAACGAGGACCTTGCCAAACGCCGTGCCAGCGAATTCGGCTTCGCCAAGGCCTCCGGCGACTGGCGCGCAGTCGTCGACGATCCCGACGTCGATGTCATCTCGTTGACTACGCCGAACCAGTTCCACCCGGAAATGGCCATCGCCATCCTCGAAGCCGGCAAGCATCTGTGGTGTGAAAAACCGATGGCGCCAAGTTTTGCGGAGGCGCAAGCGATGGCTGCGGCCGCGCGGAAATCCGGCAAGGTTGCCGCGCTGGGCTATAACTATATTCAGAACCCGGCGATCCGCCATATCGGCGCGCTGCTCGACGAGAAGATCATCGGCGAGGTCAACCATCTGCGTATCGAGATGGACGAGGACTTCATGGCCGATCCGGAGGCGCTGTTCTTCTGGAAGCACGAGGCGGCGTCCGGTTACGGCGCGCTCGACGATTTCGCCGTGCATCCGCTGTCGCTCATAGCGGTACTGTTCGGCCGCGTCGCCCGAGTCATGTGCGACATGGCCAGGCCCTATGCCGAACGCCGCGTCGCCTCGGGCGGGCGCCGCGCCGTCGAGACCTATGACATCGCCAGCATCCTGATGCATCTCGAAAACGGCATTGCCGGCACGTTGCTGGTCAACCGTTCGGCCTGGGGCCGCAAGGGCCGGATCGCCATCCAGATTTTTGGTTCGAAGGGCTCGATCCTGTACGACCAGGAGCGGATGAACGAGTTCCAGCTCTATCTGACAGCCGACCGACCGACGGAGCAAGGCTATCGGACAGTCCTGGTTGCCCCGCACCACAGGCCTTACGACGCCTTCCTGCCGGCGCCCGGCCACGGCCTTGGCTTTAATGACCTCAAGATCATCGAATGCCGGGAACTGTTGACGCGGCTTGCCGGCAAGCCGGCGCGGATCATCGACTTCGACGAAGGCCTGGAGATCGAGCGCACGGTGCACGCGATGGCGCGCTCGTTCGCGGAACAGCGCTGGATCGCTGTGCGGTAGTAAGCCCGGCGCTGGCTTCCCCTTCTCCCCTTGAGGGTGAAGGCGGCCGAGCGAAGCTCGGTCGGATGAGGGGTGTTGGACGGATCGCTACAGCGAAGAAATAAGCGCTTAAAATCCCTCAATATTTTACGCCGAGTTTCTTCCAGCACCCTCATCCGGCTCGGCGCTGCGTGCCGATCCACCTTCTCCCACAAGGGACCTGTTGCGCAGTCATGAGCAAAGCTTGCGGCGGCGGGGTTGCGGCGGTTGTTCGCTTGTTTGCGGGGGATTTGACGTCTT
>NZ_JAMYNN010000009.1:0-221097 GCF_040319055.1 Mesorhizobium sp. M0960
ATGCGCGAAATCTGCTCGAGCGGCCGGGCAAAGCTGGCATAGAGCTCCAGGCATCCGCGATTGCCGCACCGGCAAAGGTCACCGCCGGGATCGATGCTGATATGCCCGAATTCGCCGGCGCCGCCGGCGATGCCGCTCACCAGCCGGCCATGCTGGACAATGGCCCCGCCGACGCCCAGATCGACCTTGAACAGCACGAAGTCGTCTTGGCCGACGGCCGCACCCCACATCAACTCCGCAATGGCCGAGCAGTTGCTCTCATTTTCGGCGAAGATCGGCTGTTCGAGGGTCGGCCCAAACAAGGTCGGAACGATACTCGCGCACAGCACACCGCCGCACCTAAGGCGCTACGCCTTGACCAGCGACATTGGTCGATCCCGTGTCAGTCGATCCGAATGCTTGAGACCCCAGTGCGCAAGCGGAGCAAGAGCGTCGTCCAGCTCCAGACCTAGGTCAGTCAACGAGTATGCGACGCGAGGCGGAACCTCCCCAAAATCGTGTCGGTCAAGGAGTCCGTCCGCCACCATCTCTCGCAAATGCTGGATGAGCATCTTCTCGCTCATGTCGGGAATAAGGCGACGCAACTCGCCAAACCGCCGCGGCTGCTTCCGGCAAAGCCAGAGGATCGTGCCTTTCCACTTGCCGCTGATCACAAGGAATGCCGGCCCCAGGCCGCAGGCTTCAGGTAAGTTCGTTGCCATCACATCGCTCCGATAGGGTACCTACAAAATAGTAGGTACTTGCCAAACCGGCGGTAAGTCAATCACCTTGCGCCTCCCTCGTGGCGTTATCGCGCCGCAGGCAAGCAAAAGGACTTTCCCATGGATATCCCATCCAAGAATTTTTCCGCCGCACCCGATCCACGACGCTGGATTGCATTGGCGGTACTTTGCGTAGCCTTCTTTATGGTTTGCCTTGACGGACAGATCGTCCTCCTCGCCTTACCCTCGATCGAGGCACAACTCGGTTTCACCCCATCCGCGGTGCAGTGGGTGATGAGCGCCTACATGCTGGCTCTGGGCGGGCTTCTTCTTCTCGGGGGTCGAGTATCGGATCTGTTGGGTCGGCGGCGCCTGTTTATGGCGAGCACAGCTGCTTTCCTTGTCGCCTCGCTGGCGTGCGGGCTTTCCGGCAATCCAGGATTTCTCATCGGTGCCCGGGTTGTTCAAGGAATTGCCGCTGCCGTATTGACCCCCAGCGCCCTATCGATCCTCATGACCACCTTCGAGGGAAATGAACGGAATCGAGCCCTGGGGCTATGGTCCGCGATGGGAGCCGGCGGGGCCACCGCCGCGCTGCTGGTGGGTGGACCGCTTGCCGATTGGCTCGGTTGGCGCTGGGTGTTCTTCATTAATGTCCCCATCTGCGCCATGATCCTGGGGCTCAGCCCGTTCACGCTGCGCGAGAGCCGTGCTATCGGCAGCCGCGGTGGCTTCGATCTCGGCGGCGCCGTGACGATTACCGCGGCGCTCGTGGCATTCGTACTGGCGATCACCGAGGTTCCCAGCGTTGGCTGGGCCCATCCGCAAACCCTGGGCCTGTTGGGTGCAACGCTCGGACTGCTCGGCGCATTCGTGTTGATCGAAAGGCGGGTGAATAACCCGCTTGTTCCCCTTGCCATCTTTCGGTCTCGCTCATTTGTCGGCGGGAACCTGACCATGCTCTTCGCCGGGGCGCTCGTATTCGGCATGGCACTTTTGGTGTCGCTTTATGCCCAGAAGGTCCTGGGTTACTCGCCGCTTGTCGTTGGCCTTGGCACGATGATCTATGCAATCCTGTCGATCGTCTCCTCAACACTGACGGGTAAATGGATCGGCCGGGCCGGGGCGCGTGCGATTGCCGTGATCGCCATGCTCTTGATGGGCGCTGGGTGCGCACTCTTCACCTTCATTGTTCCCGAAGGCACCTACCTCGCGCATCTGCTTCCGGGCTTGATCGCCTTCGGGCCTGGTATCGGAATGGCTGCCGTTGCCGGTTCCGTTGCAGCTCTCTCGAAGGTCAAGGAAGCCGACGCAGGCCTCGCGTCCGGGATAAACAGCGCGATGTTCCAGATTGGCGCTGCTCTGGGGGTAGCTATCACCGCCACCGTCGCTGTCTCGATGACGGGGACGTCGGATACCCCCGCAGCACTGACCGCAGGGTATGCGGCGGGCTTTTGGGCCTGTGTGATCATCGCCGCCACCGGTGCAACGCTTGCGCTGCTCCTTCTTTCGCGGGACAGAACGCCGGCCCCTGCGCCGGTGCACGTCGGGGTATGAGGAATTGGGGAGCCGCCGTCGCGGCTCCCCTACCAGATGCGCAAACGCGAGGCGGCACAGCCTGCGACGGGCCATATGGGTTGCATCATACAAGTCAAGATGTAGGCTGTGCCGATGCTTAGACGCGTCTACGAAACCAGAACTGCTCAGCAGCGCGCGCCCCGGCCCGATCGAGTTCCGCGACGCCTTGGGCCGACAGCGAATCGAGTTGTAGTTGCCCCGCGTCGACGACGATACGCTGGCTGACGTCGCCGACGTGGTTGCCCAGCCTGGCTCAGCGCGGCCAGAGTTGTGCATTAGATATTTGAGGTCCACATGCCGCTGCTTGGCGGCAACGCATCGAGGAGAGCAAGATGGTTATTCGTCAATGGCGCGCTCGCGCCGCGGCGTCCAATCCGCACGGTTATCCCAACCACTTCAGAACCAGTGTCCTTCCGGCATTGCTCCAGACGGCCGGATTTCTCGGAGCGCAGTTGAGCGTGCGCAAAGTTGATGCCGAAATCGAATTTCAGGTGCAGACCCGGTGGCAATCGATGGAGGCCATCGGCAGATTTGCCGGGTCAGATGTCGAAAAGGCGGTCGTCGAACCGGGCGCTGTCGCCGAGCTGCTCTCCTTCGATCCGCGTGTATGCCACTACGACGTCATTGAGGACGCAGGGAAGTCGTCCGGATCAAGCGGAGCCTGACCGAGTGTTCCAGCCATCATCCCGTGCAAAACTCGAATTCCAGCCGACCGCCGGGAGTGTATCCCGCATCGCCGCGCGAGGAGAGGATGACGAACCGCTTGCCGGCGGGCAGCGAACCCCGAAGCTGGGTTCATTTTGGACGCTGGTGCACCGCCTCCCCGGGAGGCCGAGAATGTCGGCAGCGGCGAGGGATATGGCGCCATCCACGACGGCTTCACCCGCCTTTCCCGCTCTTTCGCCGGATCAGCTCGAAAACACCTGAAATATCCTCATCTCCGAATCCGCCTCCCACCCGTTTGCGGAACAGGTCCAGCATGGGGTCGAGCAGATCGGTGGCGACGCCCTGCTCCCGGGTAGCTGTGAGGATGTTGTCCAGTGAGGCGGCCTGCATCCCGAGGTTCGACACCACATTCACGCAATGCCTGCCGCTGTCGATCTTCTCCGCATATCCCGGCAGCTCGCCCATCATCGCGGTCATCCATGGGCCAAGGAGCTTGAGGAAAGCGCCCGCGCCAATGCCTTCGGAATCTACGAGCGCGGTAGCGTGGAAGAAGCCGGCGAAAAGGCCATACATGCCGCTAAGAAGGGCCAAGTCGTGCAGCGATGCCAGCCCGGCATCCCCGCCGAGATAGTTCGCGGCGCCAAGCGCCTCGAGCGTTCGGGCGTGCGCATCGAAGGCCGCTTTGGAGCCGCTGTAGAGGATAAGCGCATGTTCGCCGCCGATCATCGGAGGCGTCGCCATGATGCCGCCGTCGAGATAGGCGGCGCCCAGCTTGGCAATCCGCTCGGCCGTGGCGCGCGCCTGTGCCGGCGTGCCGTTGGTCAGATTGACCAGCGAACGCCCGGAAAGCGCCGATGCCGCATCATCGATCACCGAATCCGACGCGGCATAGTCCAGCACGCACATCACGGTGACGTCGCTTGCGGCGGTCGCGTCGGCGGCGGACTTCACCTCGCGCGCGCCTTTGGCAAGCAGTGATGCGGCCTTGCCGGGCGTGCGGTTCCAGACCGTGACCGTGTGGCCCTGCGAAAGAAATCGGGCGGTCAGCGCCTGCCCCATGGCCCCGAGGCCGAGGATCGAGATATTGGCCATGTACGTGCGTCCTTCTACGTTCCGAATTGCAGCCCCGCCCCACGGCGGCGGCTACAAAGAGATGCAATATTGGACGCAGAAGCAGTAGTGGGTTATCTGTAGATCTATCGTCCACATTTAGGAACGATGAGAGCTCCGGATGCTGAATCTCAACGACCTCCTCGTTTTCGTTCAAGTAGTTGATCATGGCGGCTTCGCTGCGGCGGGGCGTGCCCTGGGCATCCCCAAGTCCACTCTCAGCAAGCGGCTCTCCGAGCTGGAAAAGGCGATTGGCGTGCGTCTGGTCCAGCGGACCTCGCGCAGCTTCACCGTGACCGAGATCGGCCGAGATTTTCATCGTCATGCCGCCGCCATGCTGATCGAAGCGGAGGCGGCCGACCATGTGATCAAGGGTCGCCTTGCGGAACCGAGCGGAACGGTGCGGATCACGGCATCGCTGCCGATCGCCCAGTTCCGTCTAGCGGCGATCCTCCCGCGTCTCGCAGCGAGCTATCCGAAGGTCCGCATCATGCTCGACGTCTCCGACAGGTTCGTGGACATCGTGCAGGAAGGTTTCGACATCGCCATCCGCAACCACTTCGCCCCGTTGCCGGATACCGAACTCGTGCAACGTCGCATCGATTACGACCCCGCCTGGCTCGTCGCCTCGCTCGACTATATTCGGAAGCATCTTACCGGACTGGACAGCGCGTGGCGTGGCGACGACTCTGCTGATGCCGCATCGTCGCGGGCAGCTCCCCTCCGTTAGGGTCGTTGCCGACCATCTGATCGCTGAACTCTCGCAACGGCCACAAGGTGCAGACCCAATCAATGCAGACTGATAGTCCTTGGGCGGGTACGTTGGAATCCTGGGCCGATCGCTGGGGCGTCGTGGGCGCCGAAGTGTGATGTCCGCTTACGTGCGACCAGACCCCAAATGTCGCAAAATGAGGGCCGAGCCGTCATCGCCTCAAAGGATTCGAACTCAATCAGTCGCCGCCCCTGCTAGGCTGGCGTGCTCTGGCCGGCGCGTGCGCCGTAGGCGGCGGCAAATGGCGGTGTTTGGTGCACCCGAAGGGATTCGAACCCATGACCTCTGCCTTCGTACGGCAAGGTTTACCTGGAACGTAGCCATATCATCGCAGTCGGCTGTTGTGGCGCAGCACGAGGCCGACCGCGCCGAGCAATGCATCGTTCTCCGTGTGCTTGCCAACGATTATCCGCGTGCGCAGCGCGGGCGCCACATCGCGGGACTTGATGAGCGTGTGGCGTTCATATGACGCGATCAGTGGCGCCAGGAGAATGTCGCCCGCCAAGGCCATGCGGCCGCCGATGATAATGAGCGGCGGATTGAGCACCGAACCGATCAAGCCGAGCCCACGTCCGGCGAACTCGGCGGTGTCCTCGATCATCCGCAGCGCCCTTACGTCGCCCTGCTCGGCCATCATGATCACGTCGTCCATCGTGACCGGCCGCCGCACGATGCGCGAAATCTGCTCGAGCGGCCGGGCAAAGCTGGCATAGAGCTCCAGGCATCCGCGATTGCCGCACCGGCAAAGGTCACCGCTGGGATCGATGCTGATATGCCCGAATTCGCCGGCGCCGCCGGCGATGCCGCTCACCAGCCGGCCATGCTGGACAATGGCCCCGCCGACGCCCAGATCGACCTTGAAGAGCACGAAGTCGTCTTGGCCGACGGCCGCACCCCACATCAACTCCGCAATGGCCGAGCAGTTGCTCTCATTGTCGGCGAAGATCGGCTGTTCGAGGGTCGGCCCAAACACATCGCGGATGTTGACCCCGGCCCAGGTCGGAACGATACTCGCGCGCAGCACCACTCCTTCGCGGCTGACTGGGCCTGAGACGGAGACCCCAACCCCCAGGAGCCCCGCCATCGGCAGACCGTTCTCTTCATAGCATCGGGCAATTACTGACTTGGCGAGCTGGGCCGCCTGCTGCGGCTGGTAGTCCAGACCCATGGGGATAGTTTGTTCGGCAATGAAAGAATGCGAGACGTCGGCGACGACGCATCGCATTTCGTCGAGGCCCAGATGGATGCCGACGCAGGTGCCCGCAGCGGGATTGAGCGTCAATGCCGTGGCAGGCCTGCCGATACCCCTGGCCGCGTCATGATGGGCCGAGGATTCGATCACCATCCCCGATTTTCTCAAGCCATTGAGCGCGGTTGAAACCGTCGACCGCGCCAAACCGGTAATGCGGGTAATTTGCGACGCAGAAAGGACGCCGCGCTCACGCAGGCATCGGACGATCAGGCTCTCCGGCGACGCGGACGGCCTGTCGATCAGCCAATTTCTAAGCGAAGGTTTGTTCATGATGAGCACAAAGGACGTTGACTGATAGCCCAAATATGTCATCTTGGAAAGAACGGAGATTACTGCATCTCACCGGCCAGGACCTCAAATCGCGGGCCACAAGCGGTCGATACGAACCGTGCATCACCTATGGGAGTGAAACGATGAAATATCTGAGGACGGCCTTTGCGGCCGCTACCGCCTTCACCTTGCTTACCGGAGCAGCACTCGCGGAGCCCAAGACCAACCTCTTGCACCAATGGGCGACCGGATCGGACGCCCAGGCTATCGCCAAGCTCGGCGAGATGTTTACCGCCAAGGGCGGCGCCTGGCAGCAGACCTCGATCGCAGGCCATACAGCCAACACATTGGCCAAACTGCGTGCCGATGTGATCGCCGGCAACGCACCTCCCGCTGTGCAGCTCAAGGGCCCCGAGATCGCCGAATGGAACGAGACGGGCATGACAGCCAATCTCGACGACCTGGCGAAGGCGGAAAATTGGGAGAAGGTCGTCGCTCCCGAATTGCTGCCGGTGATGAAGCCGACGGGGAATTGGGTGGCGGCGCCGATGAACATCCACCGCATCAACTGGCTGTGGGCATCGCCAAAGGTCATGAAGGATGCGGGCGTCACCGAGATGCCGAAGACATGGGCGGAATTCAACGCCGCCTGCGACAAGATCGTGGCCAGCGGCAAGATCTGCATTTCGCACTCGACCGCCGACTGGACCGACTCGACGGTTTTCGAAGTGGTCGTGTACGGTCAGGACCTCGATCTCTACAAGAAAGCTTTCGTCGAGGGCGACGTCGATGCCATGCGCAGCGACGGCATGGTCAAGGCCTTCGAGCAGTTCCGCACCATGACCTCGAAGTACATGGACCCCGGCATGAATGGGCGTGACTGGGATACCATGTCGCACCTGGTCGGCCGCGGCGAGGCCGCCTTCCACATCATGGGCGACTGGACGATCGGCCTGCTGACGGCTGGCGGCTTCAAGGAGGGCACCGATTATGTCTGCGCCCAGGCGCCGACCGATTGGGGCAAGCCCGGCTTCATCCTGAATTCAGACTCGGTTGTGTTCTTCAAGCAGAAGGACCCGGACTACATCGAGGGACAGAAGCTGCTTGCCAGCATCATCCTATCGCCCGAGTTCCAGACCATTTTCAATCAGACCAAAGGCTCCATCCCGGCCCGCCTCGACGTCGATCTTTCGAACGGCTTCAATCCCTGCCAGCAACTCTCGCAAAAGGATCTGCAAGCCTCGATCGCCGCCGGCACGCTCGTCCGTTCCATGGCGCACAACATGACGGTGCCGCAAAAAGTCCGCGGCGCAATCATGGATACAATCACCGAGTTTGTGGCGACGCCGGATATGAGTGCGCAGGACGCGGCCAATGCCATGGCGGATGCGGCCGAAGCGCAGAAGTGAAGCTGCCGATGATGGCCGGGGGCGAAGCGCCCGGCCTGACTTCGCCGGAGCAGCCCGATGTCCACCCATGACCTGATTGTACCGGCCGCAGCCGCCACGACCCGTCCGTGGCGCGAGCGCCTTGGCACGATGGTGCCCATTCTGGTGCTGGCGCCGTCGATAGCGGCGAGCTTCGTCTATGTTTTCGTCTTCACGCTCTGGACGCTCTACATCTCGCTGTCCAATTCGTCGCTGTTGCCGACCTATGGGTTCGTCGGCCTCGACAATTACGCTTCGCTCTGGGCAAACCGGCGCTGGAACATCGCCTATACGAATCTCTTCCTGTTCAGCGGCTTCTATATCGTTGGCTCGATGGCGGTTGGCCTGCTGCTCGCGATCGCGATCGACCAGCGCGTCCGCGGCGAGGCGGTTTGGCGCACTATCTTCCTCTATCCGTTGGCGGTGTCCTTCATCGTCACCGGTACGGTGTGGAGTTGGCTCTATAACCCTGTCGACGGTATCCAGGCCTTCGTTCGCGGGCTTGGCTGGACCGACTTCAGCTTCGCCCTGACGGCCAACCGCAACACGGCGATCTATGCGGTGATCATAACCGGTATCTGGCAGTCGTCCGGCTTCGCGATGGCACTTTTCCTGGCCGGTCTGCGGTCGGTCGATCCGGATCTCGTCAAAGCCGCGCAAATCGACGGCGCGTCGGTTTTCCGGACCTATCGCAGGGTCATCCTGCCCACCATCGCCCCGATATTCCTGGCGGTGGCGGTCATTCAGATACAATTCGCCATCAAGACCTTCGACCTGGTGGCGGCGTTGACGCGGGGTGGGCCAGGCGTGTCCACCACCTTCCCCGCCATCTATGTCTACGACCTGATGTTCCAGCGCGGGCAAATCGGCGAGGGTGCCGCCGCGGCGATGATGATGCTCGCGGCAGTCGCGGTGGTGCTGGTGCCGTACTCGTTGTGGATCGTCTGGCGCCGGCGGGCGGAGGGCCGCAATGGCTGAAATTGCCCCCAATGCCAGCTTTGACCCGGCCCGCCCCAATCCGACCGGCTTTGATCCGGAAGCTGCCGCAGCCACGCGCCGGCATTTCTGGAGCCGCTTCCTTGTTTATGCCGTGCTGGCGCTTTTCGCGATGGTCTATCTCGTGCCGTTGCTGGTGGTGATCTTCAACTCATTGCGCGAGCAGTCGGAGATTGCCCGCAACGGCCTCATCTCCGTACCTCGCAGCTTCCGGTTCGATGCGTGGGCGCAGGCCTGGGGATCCTACTGTGTCAGCGGTACCTGCGAGGGCATGAAGCGCAATTTCTTCAACTCGCTGGCGATGACGATCCCCGCCACAATCATCTCAACCATTCTCGGCGCCATGAACGGCTACATCCTCTCCAAATGGCGCTTCAGGGGTTCCGAACTGATCTTCAATCTGATGCTGCTCGGCGTATTCATGCCCGGCCAGATTTCGCTGATGCCGTGGGCGTTCCTGCTCGGCAAGCTCGGCCTGACCAATTCCACATATGGGCTGGTGTTGATCCACGTCGTCCAGGGCATCTCGTTCACCACCCTGTTCTGCCGCAATTTCTACGTCAGCATACCGGACGACCTTATCAAGGCGGCGCGCATTGACGGCGCCGGCTTCTGGCGAATCTTCCGCAAGATCATCCTGCCCCTGTCGCCGCCCATTCTGATTGTCACCGTCATCTGGCAGTTCACCGGCATCTGGAACGAGTATCTGTTCGGCGTCGTCTTCACGTCGGGCCAGCAGCAGCCGATTACGGCGGCGTTGGTCGCGCTCACGGCCGGCGGCACGACCGCACGTGCTTACGATGTGATGAGCGCAGCCGTGCTGATCGGCGCGTTGCCACCGCTGCTGATCTATCTGTTCGGTGGCAAATACTTCGTGCGCGGCCTCACGCAGGGCGCCATCAAATGAGGCGTCGCCCATGTCCGCGTTGATGATCCGCAACCTTCACAAGAGCTACGGCTCGCTCGAGATTCTTTCCGGCATCAATCTCGAGGCTAAGACCGGAGAATTCGTCGCGCTTGTCGGTCCGTCGGGTTGCGGCAAGTCAACCTTGCTCGCCATGATTGCCGGCCTGGAAACCGTCACGTCGGGAGAGATTTGGATCGGCGACCGGCTGGTGAACTCGGTGCAACCCAAGGACCGCGACATTGCGATGGTGTTCCAGTCATACGCCCTCTATCCCACGATGACGGTGCGCCAGAACATCACCTTCGGCATGGAAAGCCGCGGCGTGCCCAAAGCGGTGCAAGCGGAAGCTGTCCAGCGCGTTGCCGCACTCCTGCAGATCGAACAGCTGCTTAAACGCAAGCCTGGCCAGCTCTCGGGCGGCCAGCGGCAGCGCGTTGCGATGGGGCGTGCCCTCGTCCGCGACCCGAAGCTGTTTTTGTTCGACGAGCCCCTGTCCAATCTCGACGCCAAGCTGCGCGTCGACATGCGTACCGAAATCAAGAAGCTCCACCATCGCGTCGGCAAGACCACGGTGTATGTCACCCACGATCAGGTCGAGGCGATGACGCTTGCATCCCGCATTGCGGTGATGAACCAGGGCTCGGTACAGCAGTTCGACACGCCGAAGCGGATCTACGACCGGCCGACAAACATGTTCGTTGCCGGTTTCATGGGATCGCCGGCGATGAATTTCATCCCGGCGCGGCTTACCGGCTCGACCAGCATCTCGGTACGCGCCGCTGACGGCAGCGACGCCAGCCTTGCCCTTGCTGCGCCGATGCCCGCCGGTGCGCCAAAGGACGTCGTGCTCGGTATCCGGCCGGAACACATCTACCGTTTCACGACCGACCTGAAGTCGCGCAAACCTGCTGTGGCGTCCATGCAGGCGCCGGTCGAGCTGGTCGAGCCGACCGGGGCCGAGACGCTTGCCGTGCTCAGGCTGGGTGACCTGGAGATCACCGGCCGCTTCGAGCCGGACGACGCTCCCGTCATGGGCGAGACGATAACGCTGGGCATCGATATGTCGCGCGCCTGCCTGTTCGATCCAACAACCAAGGCGCTTCTGTAATTTGATGTCCGTACAATTCGCAACCTATCCGAGCTTGGCCGATCGGGTCGTGCTGATCTCCGGCGGCGCCTCCGGCATCGGCGCCGATATGGTCCGCGCCTTCGCCTCGAATGGCGCCCGGGTAGCCTTTCTCGATGTGCAGGACGAACCAGCGGAGGCGTTGCTGCGCGAGCTCGGCGGTGCCGCCGGGCGGGCTCCCTTATATCTCCATTGCGACGTGACCGACGTCGATGCGTTAAAGGCGTCGGTAGAAGGCGTGCGCGCGCGGCTTGGTCCGGTCGCCGTCCTGGTGAATAACGCTGCCAATGATCAGCGCCATCCCATCGACGCAGTGACGGCCGAATATTGGGACCGCAGCTTCGACATCAATCTCCGGCATCACTTCTTCGCCGCTCAAGCTGTGCATCCGCATATGCAGGAACTCGGCTTCGGCTCGATCATAAACTTCTCCTCCATTGCCTGGCGTTTCGGAGCGGACCAGATGGTGGCCTACGCCACCGCCAAAGGGGCTGTGGTGGCGCTGACGCGTGCGTTGGCGCGGTCGTTCGGACCCGACAACATCCGCGTCAATGCAGTCGAACCCGGCGCCGTCATGACCGAGCGGCAGCGCGAGCTGTGGTTCAAGACGCAGGAGGCAGTCGACCAAACGGTGCAGCGGCAATTGATCCGTCGCGTCCTCCTGGGCGAGGAGATTGCACGGACCGTGCTCTTCCTGGCAGCGGATGACAGCCGCATGATCACGAAGCAGTCCATCACCGTCGATGCCGGCCTGCGCTAGTGACCCCTCTCCGCCCTCCATTGGAACCGCCAAGCTGATGCTTCGTCTCGGCCTCAACCCCTACGGACTGACCTACTATCTCGGACTGCAGGGCCGTGGCACGCCGCGGCACAATCCGGACGGCGTGGGACTGGAAGGCTTCATCGCGCTGGCGCAGGAACTGGGCGCACGCACGCTCGAGATCTACGAACCCTGGTTGACCGACTTGCCGGATGCCGAAATCGTCGCGCTGCGCAAGCGTATGAGTGCGCTCGATATTGTCCCCGTGGTGAGCGGCGGGCTGCTGGTGGCAGGTCCGCTGGACAACGCATTTCGGGCTGCGCGCCTGCTCGAGGCGACGACGATCCGTATCGCACTGACGCCTGTCCTGTGCGGCGACCGCAACGCCTGGGGCCGGAAATGGAGTGAGTTCAATACGACGATCCGCGCTGCGTTGACAGATTGGGGACCGCGTGCGGCGGCCGAGGGCCGGGTACTCGGCATCGAGAACCATCAGGACTTCGGCAGCGACGAACTGGTCGCGTTCTGCGAGCTCGGCGGACCGGGCGTCGGCATCACCTACGACACCGGCAACACTTTTCCTGTCGGCGAGGCGCCGCTTGCCTTCACGCAGCGGATCGCACCCTATGTCCGCCACGTTCACCTCAAGGACTATCGCGTGCAGTTCACGGATGAGGGCTACCGTCTGGTCCGCTGCGCGATCGGCGACGGCGCCGTGCCTTTTGGCGAACTGGCAGCCATCCTTGGCGAGCACCACGACACGCTGACGGCGGTGCTCGAACCGGGCGCGCTGGAGGCCCGTCACGTTCGCTGTCTCACGGACGACTGGTGGAACGGATATGCGCCGAAGACCGCACGCGAGTTCGCGGCCTGCCTGAGTGCTGCGCGCGCGAACCGTCTTGCGGACGACGCCGACTACCGCACGCCATGGGAGCGCGACAATGACGGCGCGCTCGTTTCGTATGAGCTCGACATGATCCGCCGCAGCGCCGCCAATATGAAGAAGTTCGGTTTCATTGCAATGGAGAGATCAGCATGACCACCCGAGACCTCAGCGGCCTGACCGCCTTCGTCACCGGCTCGGGACGCGGCCTCGGCCGCGTGATGGCCGACCGCTTGGCCGAACTTGGCGCAAACGTCGCGGTCCACGACCTCGATTGGGCCCGGCCATCTCAATATGGTGAATTCGCGGACCTCGGCGACTCTGCCCGGGGCTTGGAGAAGCATGGGACACGGGTG
The DNA here is from genome assembly GCF_040319055.1 of Mesorhizobium sp. M0960. Lineage (NCBI taxonomy): Bacteria > Pseudomonadati > Pseudomonadota > Alphaproteobacteria > Hyphomicrobiales > Phyllobacteriaceae > Mesorhizobium > Mesorhizobium sp. M0960. The sequence continues at coordinate 12,805 of NZ_JAMYNN010000009.1, forward strand.
ACCGCGGTCACCGGCAATATAGGCGACAAGCAAGCTGTCGCCGAAATGAAGAGGAAGATCGAGGCGGACCTCGGCGACGTGCACATTCTGGTCAACTGCGCCGGCGGCGACATCGGCGCCAAGGGCGTAAAGCCCAGTCCCAACAACGCACTCGACATCGACTACGACGACATCAAGGTTCTAACCGAGAACAATCTCATCGGCACGATGTTGGTTTGCCAGGCGTTCGTTCCGCCGATGGTCAAGCGGGGCTCGGGCTCGGTGATCAACATCGCCTCGGCGGCAGCGCATATCGGCTGCTCACCCGAGGTGGTCTATTCAACGCTTAAGGCGGCCGTCGTCCATTATACGCGCTGCCTCGCCAAGGAATTGATCGACGATGGCGTACGCGTCAATGCGGTAAGCCCTGGCGCCACCAAGACGGCACGGTTCCAGGCGAGTCGCGTGGTCGATCCGCAGCGCATGGATTCGAGCAAGAAATCGCTGAACCGGTATGCGGAGCCTGAAGAGATCGCCGAAGCGGTGGCCTTCCTCGCCGGTCCGCGCGCGCGCTTCATCAACGGGCAGGTAATCCGTGTCGATGGCGGTTTCACAATCTTTCCAGGTTAAGCCGCAACCATTGCCGGTTTCGGACGAGTATTTGATCGTGCCGTGACCCGATAAAACTGTTATCGTGCCCTCGCGTCGGGGGCGAAACCATGCAGATCGAGGGGATGGGTTCGGGCAGCATCGGCCGCTGTTTGGCGGTTGTCCGTTGGCAGAGGCGTTACGCTGATGGCGCCAGTGCCGCCTCACAGCGCTGCAACGGCGCTAGCCTCCGGATCCGCGGCAAATGACGGATAATGCCAACGTCCTTGATGCAGTAGTAGTCGGGGCCGGCTGGGCCGGTCTGGGCGTCAGCTATTCGCTGGCTCGGCAAGGCTTGCGCCATGCCGTATTGGAGCGCGGCCGCATCGGAGAGACCTGGCGCACCCAGCGGTGGGATTCCTTCCGGATGAATACGCCCAACGTGCAGACCGTCATGCCCGGCGACTGCTATGACGGTTCGGATCCGTTCGGTGCCCTGACGCGCAACCAGTTCGTCGCCCTGCTTGAGGATTTCGCCAGGCGAAACGAATTGCCGGTCGAACCGGACACTGTGGTGACCGAGCTCGCCGGCGGGCACGAGAATGGCGGCTATCGGCTGATCACCTCGCGCGGAACACTTTTGGCACGCAACGTGGTGATCGCCAGCGGCAACTTGAATTGTCCGGTGCGCCCAGTTTGGGCCGCTGCGTTGCCGCCGGGCCTGCGCCAGATCGATGCTTCTGATTATCGCAGCGCCGCTGATCTCCCGGCTGGAGCGGTGCTGGTGGTCGGAAGCGGCCAGTCCGGTGCCCAGATCGCGGAAGAACTGGCGGAAGCAGGCCGAACAGTCTTCCTTGCCACCAGCCGGGTCGGGCGGCTCTCGCGGCACTACAGAGGTCGCGACATCATGCTCTGGCTCGTCGAAAGCGGATTTCTCGACGTGCGTCGAGACGAGATCATTCGACTTGCGGGGCGCATTCCACCTCGTGGTCTGCTTGGGGTAGAACACACGATAAGCCTGCAAGGGCTCGGCGCCCAAGGTGTCGTGCTGCTGGGGCGGTTCGCAGGCGTCGAAGATGACGGCCGTCTGTCATTCGCCGACGATCTCGAAGAGCATGTTCGTTTTGCGGATGAGGCCTCCGCCAACGTCAAACGCTATATCGACGAATACATCAGCCGCTCCGGAATCGATGCCCCCGTTTCGGAACCCGACCCAGCGGAGACTGTCGCAGCGCAGCTGCCGAATCCGGCTGTCCGTTCTCTTGATGCTGCCGAGTCCGGCATCACGACCGTGGTGTGGTGCACCGGATTCAAGGGCGATTTCAGTTGGGTGAGGCTTTCCGGTCTGCTCGACCCGGAAGGACAGCCTGTTCACGAGGATGGCGTGGCCGCCCTGCCAGGCATCTACTTCGCCGGGTTGGATTTCGCCTCCACGCGCAAATCAGGCATAATATTGGCGATTGCCGAGGAGGCCCATCGCCTTGCGGAACACATCGTGCGGCGTTCGTGACGACCTGGACACCGTCGGCAGGTTTCTAAACCCCCAAGCGGTGAACGGAAGCCGTCACGCCGCCTATCACAGCTTCCTGCAAGCACGCGGCCTTCCGCTGCGAGATGACCTTGTGATCGGCGGTGCAGAGGCGCGCAAGGCTGCGTTTGCCAATGTCACGGCGCTGGCCGCCCGCATGGACCGGCCGACCGCGCTTTTCGTCGAATCCGATCTTGCCGCCGTGACCGCCCTGCACGCATTCGAGGAGGCCGGGCTCTCCGTGCCGGGCGACATAGCGGTCATCGGGTGTGGCAATATCGACGAGGGCGAATTCAGTCATACGGCATTGACGACGATCGGTCCTGAAACGGCCCACTACGACCATTTTGCCGATCATCTGATCTCATTGATTTCGGCAACACCGGGCGCAATACCTACCCTTTTCAGCGTTTCGTGGCAGTTGGTCCGTCGCACGTCCGCATGAGCAGGATCGCCGCTATTTGACGCCCACGCTTTCAGGCCAGAGCGCCTGGATTTCCTTTGGCAGCGCATCTCGCACCTTTGCCGACTGGCCAAGGTCGATATGCCGTGCAAGCACGCGAAATACCGAGCGTACTGCATCCTCGGGATCGACAGGACGGGTCGATTTCAATTCCTCGGCGATGTGTTGCAGGAACTCCTCGAGCGAGCGTGTCTTATCGGGCATGTCGGCGGGCCGATAGTGATCATAGTAGGCGCCCCGCACGAGCAGCGGCAGTTCCGCTCCCAATTTGGCCGCCAGTCCGATCTGTAACCTGTCCCGCAGGGTTCGCAGAACGGCGCCCAATGTGTGCCAGGCGACGTGGCGATCCGGACCAAGATCCGCCATGATCTCGTCGAGCCAGATGTTTGTTAGTTGCAGCGTTTTGTCAAAAACGTCCAAGCCGGTTGTGCTCATCGTCGCCTCCTCGAAAGGTTCTGCGGGCGAAACGGCGACCGGAGACAATTGTTTCGTGGTCCTGTGAAAATAGCCTGGCAAAGCGATGGAAGCCGGTTTAGGTCGGAGAGCCTCTTTGCGTCAGGTCTGCTCTTGGCGCTTCGGCTTCGCTGCCGACGAGCTTCGCCAGCTTCGGTGAGCGCCGTCTCGAGGCGCGCAGTTCTTCGAACGTCAACGGCGCGCGCAACCTTCCCATGGTCGTATCCGGCCATCTGCGTTCCGATCATGAAAGCCGTCTCTGCTGATCCGAAATGCGTCTTTGTCCCCCTAACTGGGCTTGCGCTCATCGGTTTCCGAACGCCTCGCCGTCTAAGCCGGCAATGAGACCAGTCCTCACGTTGCCCGAACCGGATATCTCTTGCCGGACATCTCTTGACTGAATGAGCGGCCCGCGCCGACAATGGCATTGGGAAGATGGCGGGATGTCGCCCACGGTGTTCGGCACCACTTGGCGATCAAGCTGCGAAAGGGCTGTGATGGATTGGAAGCTGGAACTGGTCCCGGTCCCCGTATCGGACGTCGATAGAGCAATCGGCTTTTATGTTGGCAAGGTCGGCTTTCATCTCGATCACGACCACACCGTAAGCGACGAGATACGTTTCGTGCAATTGACGCCGCCCGGTTCGGCCTGTTCGATTGCCATGGGCAAGGGCCTCGTCGACAGCCCCCCGGGATCCATAAGAGGCCTGCAACTGGTCGTGCCCGATATTGATGAGGCACACCGGCACCTGGCCGCTCAAGGTATCGTGGTCAGCGATATCAAGGATTTTCCCTGGGGCAGATTTGTCTTCTTTGAGGATCCCGACGGCAATACCTGGTCTGTCCAGCAACTTCCACCTCGCAGCTGAGGCGGCGAGCTACCGCAGGTCATGCCCCGACGCAGATAGCGCGGGACGCACGGTTCAATTCGAACGCATCCCGGCCTAACGCCTCTTCTCGTCGAAGGCGGCATTCCAATTGTGATAAGGCGCGCGATAGGTGGGGATGCGGTCCTCGACATCGGCAAGCGCTTCGAACGGCTTGTGCGGTTCCGCCTGATACCAGAAGGCGACTGACGAGATGTCGTCAGAGCGGCGATTGGCGTGACCGTGCTCGATGGTCACCCGGATGCGTTTGTGAAAGATGACCGGGTCCTCTATGTGCCAGCGATAGAGCGTGACCGGCTCCGTCCAGTTCGGCCCGCCGGCAGCGATTATGCCGTGATAGGGCGCGCTGTAGTCCTGTGTCGGGCACCATGCCGTATTGAAATAATCTTCCGTGCCGGTGCCGTGCAGTGTCGGCGGCCATGCATCGTTGGCGCCGGGGCTGGTCTCGCCACGATCGCCGACCAGTTCGGCCTTCAGCCCGATACGCGGATCGGGCTTGCGCACCGTATCCGGCACGGAAATGCCCGGCTCGCCGTCGACGAAGATCATGTCGTCGCCCTCACCATACCAGTCCCATAGAGGGGAGCGGCGGCGCGAATAGACGGAATAGAGCAGGCCGACATAGTGGCCGTGACCTTCCGCCTCCAGGATGGTGTAGTTACCGTTCCCGTCGGTATTTTCACCGCCAAACAGGAACTGCTCGTTGGCCAGCCCCGCCTCGTCGATGCCATCAGGTCGCTGCTGCCTGTACTGGGCGTGGAAGCGGCCCAGGCCTTCCTCCAGTTTTTCGTGAAGTTCGAGATCGACATAATAATAGAAAAGCAGGTCGTCCTCGGCCTCATTGGTAACGGTGAACCGCATATGGCTGGCAAACGGCATCGGAAAATAGCAGTTGAAGGCCTTGCCGTCCTCGGGGCTTGCCTGGACCGGCAGGCTGGCAAAATTGCGGGTGCGGGCATGGCTCATTCCGAAGAAATCGCCGATCGGCGTTTCGATGCTCGGATGTTCTTCACTATCCCAATACGCGCGAAATACGATCTTGCGCAGGAAGTCCTCGCTTTTGCAGGCGAGCGTCGCCCAGATATGCGTGATGATGCCGGCACCATCATGCTCGGCAATCACCGCCGTTTGGCCAGGTTCAATATGCAGCCGGTCGTCATTGCCGCCGGTGCGGTCGTAGCTTGAGAACCGGCGGGTTTTGGCGTCGCGCAATTTGGCGAGCCCGCGAAGCGGCGACAGGCCGGCATTATCCATGTGTTTCTCCTCTTGCTTCAGCGGTTATTTCAGGCCGCTTGTCTTGATGGATTCCATGATCTGGCGCTGGAAGATCACGAAGAGGACCAGCATCGGCACGGCGACGATGGTCGAGGCGGCCATGACATAATTCCAGGCGGCGGCGTACTGGCTCTTGAAGTTTGCGATGGCAACCTGCACCACCCAGAGATTGAGGTCCGACGTGATCGTCAACGGCCACAGGAAAGCGTTCCAGTTGGCGAGAAAGAACAGGATCGCCAACGCCGACAGGATCGGCCGGCTGAGCGGCAGGATGATGCTCCAATAGATGCGCCAATAGCTGGCGCCATCCATGATCGCCGCTTCTTCCAGCTCCCTCGGCAGCGACAGGTAGTATTGCCTGAGCAGGAAGATGCCGAATGCGTTGAAGATCGCCGGAATGATCAGCCCGGCATAGCTGTCCAGCATGTGCAGCGTCCGCGTCAAAATGAACAGCGGCACGATGATCACCGGCAGCGACACCAGGAACGTCGAGAACATGGCGAGGAACAGGATGTCGCGGCCCGGAAAACGCAGCCGTGCGAGCGAATAGCCGGCCATCGAATGGAAGAACAGCGCAGCGACGGTCACCGTCGCCGACACGAAGAACGAGTTGAAAAGGTAGCGCAGGAACGGCACCTCGGTCAGCACATAGAGGAAATTGCCGAGCGTCGGCCGTTCCGGAATGAGGCTCGGCGTGAAGACGTCGCTCGCCGGCTTGAGCGAGATGACCAGCATCCAGACAAGCGGGAACACCGTCATCAGGCCAAGCGCCGCGGTCGCCAGCATCCAGGCAAGCCTCGCCGCTCGTATCTGCGAACGCGTGGAAGGAGTTCGGCTGTCAGTCATGCTCGAAACGTCCGCCGCGCGTCAGCAGGAAGAAGAACACCGTGACCAGCATCAGCGCCAGCACCAGCAGCGATGCCATTGCCGATGCATAGCCGAAGGCGCCGAACTGGAACGCCTGCTTGTAGATGTAGATGATCAGCACCGAGGTCGAATTGACGGGCCCGCCCTTGGTCATCACATAGATCAGGTCGAAGACCTGGCCGCCGGCGACAGCCGCGACCAGCGAGACCAGGAGGACGAAGAAGCTGGTCGGTTTGAGCAAGGGCAAGGTAATGTACCAGAAGCTTGTCACCGGCCCGGCGCCGTCGATCTTTGCGGCCTCGTAATACTCTGCCGGGATGTCCTGGAGCCCGCCGAGGAAGATCAGCATGTAGAAGCCCATCAGGAACCAGACGCTGACCAGCACCAGCGTGAACAGCGCCAGATTTGGATCGCCGAGCAGCGAAATTCCGCTGAGGCCGACGAGCGGCGCCAGCCGGCTGACGATGCCGACCTTCTCGACCAGCATGAGTTGCCAGACGAGCGCCACGACGACCAGGCTGACCATCTGCGGCGCAAAGAACATCGAGCGCATGACCGCGTTGAAGCGGTTGGTCTTCTGCACCAGAAGCGCCAGCCCCAGCCCGGCGGCGTAGAGCGCCGGCACCAGCATGACGGCATAGGCCACGGTCACTTTCACCGACGACCAGAACAGCGGATCGCTCCACATGCGCCGATAATTGCCGAGCCCGACGAATCTATAGCCGCCGAAGCCGTTGACCTCGAAAAACCCGACGGCGAGCGACAGCAGCATCGGCACGCCGACGAACACCAGCAGTCCGAGCGCATCGGGCAGGACGAACAGCCATGCGGCGTAGCGTTCCCTTTGCTTGGCGGTAAGGCCGCGAGCGGATTTGGCGCCCGCGGCCGGCGATTTCATCTCGTCTGCGTGCATGCTGGAAGGGGACCTAAAGGATCGGCGCGCCGGAATAGGAAGCGAGGAACGCGTCGAGTTGCTGACTGGCTGCCGTCGCGGCCTGCTGGGCATCGACCCCGCCAAGCTGTGCCGACTGGATGGCATCCGAGATGATCTTGTAGGCTTCAGGCGGAACCCGCGGTTCGGCACGCGTTCCCGGGTGGATTTCCTTGGCGAAGGTGCCGAACTTACCCGTGCTGAAGACATCGGCGCCGGCCTTCAGTGCGCTGTTGCGCGGCGGCATGTCGCTTTTGGCGACCGCGCACCAGTTGACGACCCGGTCGATCGATCCCTGATCCATCGAGGCCAGCGCCCAGGCGCAGAACTGGGCGGAAGCATCCGGGTTCTTGCCCCCGGCATTGGCGACGAAGGCCCAGCCACCGCCGACGGTGACATATTTGCCATTGGCAGGTGTCGGCAATTTGAAGATGCCGTAGGGCACGTCCTTGGCGTTGTTGTCCATCGCCGAAATGCCCCAGATGCCGCAGTTCTGCATGGCGCACAGCCCTGCCCCGAGATTGGCGACGATGTCGAAGCCGCCGCCGACCACCTGACGCGGCGCCACACCGGTATTGATAGCATCCTGCCAGAGTTTAAGCGCATTGACCGTGGCCGCCGAATCGAAGGCGCTCTTGCCGTCCTTACCCTGGAATTCGCCGCCGCCCTGCCACAGAAACGGATACCAGGTGAAGTTCTGGTAATAGCCAGGCGTCGTTTCGAACAGCACGCCATAACGGTTGGGCGTCGTCAGCTTCTTGGCAACCGCCAACAACTCGTCCCAGGTCTTCGGCACGTCGTTTTCGTTGAGCTTTGCTTCCTCGAACGCTTTGACCGAATAATAGAAGGCCATCGGCTCGACCTCCATCGGCACGCCGTAGATCTTGCCGTCGACCATGCGGTTGGCGATGACGCTTTCCGGGAAATCGGCTTTGGCGGCATCCTCGATATGCGGCGTCAGGTCGGCCAGTACGCCGCCATTGTAATAACGCAGGAAATCGCCGGGGCTGATGAGGAAGATGTCGGGGCCCTCGCCCGACGCGAAGGCCGTCGCCAGCTTGGAGCCGGAGATGTATTCGCTGTTGACGACATATTCGAGCTCGACCTTCTGGTCGTGGCCGTCGTTCCAGTCGGCCACCAGCTTTTCGAACCACTGGACCTGTGGCTTCACGTCTCCGCCCGGCGCATAGAACTGCCAGAATTTCAGCGGCGCTTCCTGAGCGCGCAAGGCCATCCTATTGATGAACGGGAAGCCTGTAAGGCCGGCGGCGGCGAAAGTGGCGCCGCCCTGGATCAGCCGACGGCGGTTGAGGGTCGTTTTGTCAGTCATCATTTCCTCCCTGGGTGTTGTTCGGTCGAACGTTGGCGAAGGACCTCCGTTCCCTCTGCCGGCATTTGGCGTCATGCGCTGTCGGATGGGCTCAACGCGCATGGGATCACGTCGGTGCGCGGCGCGCCCTCGACTTTGCCGCCCAGGCGCTCGAGCAGCATTTCCGTGGCGCGCTTGGCGAGCATTGTCGGGCTGTTGCCGACACGGGTCAGCTTCGGCCTGACATATTCCAGCTGAGGCAGGTCATCGAAGACCGCGATGGCGATATCCTGAGGGATATTAATCGCATGGTCGTAGAATTCAGTCAGCGCACCGGAGGCCATCAGATAATTGGCGAAGAACATCGCCGACGGCAGGTTTCCGCCGTGCTTGTCCAGGAGCCAAGCGACCGCCTCCCGTCCTGACGGGGCAAGATAGCTTCCCTCGAACCGAAGATCGGCGGCGATTGGCACGCCATTGTCGGCAAGCCCTTTCTCGAAGCCCGCGGCACGCGCCATCGCCTCCTTGAAAAAGGATGGCCCGGTGACATGGGCGACGCGGCGATGGCCCCTCTTCGCCAGATACTCGCCCATCAGATAGCCGCCGCCGAAATCGTCCAGCTGGACGCTGTCGACGGCTTGATTGGGGAGATTGCCGATGAAGACGGCGGGCAGATCGAGGTTGAGCAGCTCGCTGTGCATGCCGTGCAGCGCGAAGTCGGCAACGATGACGCCGTCGACCCGCTTGCGCCCGATCTGGCGCAAATACTCGCGGCCGTGATCCTGTGAATGTCCGCCCGGTACGTCGGTGTTGAAGATCAGCATGTCGAGGCCGACCACTTCGAGCGTCGACTGCGCCGTCTTCACCAGCTCCGGGTAGAACGGGTTGCGGATGTCGGGGATCAGCATCGCGATGATGTTGGTGCGGCCGGTGCGCAGGCTCTGCGCCTGCGGGTTAGGCGTATAACCGAGTTCGTCGATCGCCGCTTGTACGCGCTCACGCAGCGGTTTCGATACCCGGTCCGCATGGTTGATGACATGCGACACTGTCGTGCGCGACACGCCCGCTCGCGTGGCAACTTTGGAAATCGTGCTCATAGTGACAGGTTATGAGCACATGAATGCATTTGCAAATCGATTTTACTGACGCCTCACAGATTGGAGTCGTCCGGCGGATTGCTGCACAAATGACCAAAGAAAAAGGCCGGACTGTTAAGCCCGGCCAAGCGTGAAGGTCTGTAACCTCCAGAGGGGAACGCGCCGGACGCAATGGGAGGAGACGTCCGACGCAACTTTCATATGGGTCTGTATTGGTGACGTTTCAACGACATGGCAGTGGACCAACGTCGCTGTTGCCATAGTGCCAGGAACGCAAAGCATTCGAAGGGAGCGGTGGATCGCAGCTGCCAGTCGGATACAAAGGTTGCCGAATGCAAGGCGGGGTCCATTGCTCCTGGCATAGGGACTTCAGTCTGTAAGACTGTCGACCAAGGACCTGCACGGCCAAACTTTGGTCCGAGGCTGCTATCGCAAAAGCCCGAAATGCGAGAGTTTCAGGAACTGAGTTCCAAAGAACCCCGTTGCGATGCCGACTGGTACAGGAGGCCGCTATGGACCCGAGCATTCATCAGGCACGTTGGCTGCTTTTTCCGTTGTTTGGCCTGTGTTTCGGGATCGCGGCCATTGGATTTATTGTTGGCTGACGGTGGGAAGTCGGCGCTATCACCGAGAGACGCAACCAACGGAAGGCAAAAGACTTGCGCAGTAAATAGTCCCTTCCTGCGCCAGCGAGACCCACCAGTTACCATCGTGGGACTGGTGGGTCTTGACGTCCCGGATACAAACCATTGTTTTAAGCATGACACGAAGTCGAACAGGAGGCAGCACGACAGGTCCGTATGATTAAGGGGATTTACGACATGCGACTGGCAAGTTCATTGATGACGACCCGGAGACGAAGGACCAGATCTTCACGAGGACGTCGTGTCGGTATTTCCGTAATCGTGTTGACCTTCATTCTCGTCGTAGGCCCGTATCGCGTCATGTTCGACGGACCGTCGCCGACGCTCGGCCCGCAGGCCGCCTGTGCCAAAGACGGCGGGAACGGCAACGGCAATGGCGGAAACGGGAACGGGAATTCAGGCAATTCGGGTGGAAACTCCGGCAATTCAAACTCGAACGCTGGAGCCGGCAAGGGCAAAGCAAAGTCGCAGGACGACAATCCCCCTGATCCCGCCCCTGCGGTAAACCCCGACAGCAAGCCAAAACTCTTTGTCAACGCGACCACAGGAGACCGGGTCGAGGTGCGTGGGCCGAGCATTGGCGTGGTGCATTCGAACGGCCTCAGCGAACGCATCGACAGCGGCCAATATGAAATGCGGGATGCCAAGGGCCGCACCATCATTCGGCGCCTGGCGACGCGTTCCGATCGGGACAGATTGCTTGAAATGATCAACTGAGGGCCAGTTCACATAGCTGCGCTGTGCGGCAATTTTGGCTCAAGCATGATCGCGAACAGTCGGATGCCGGCGCTCAGTCGCGTCGCGCAACGTCATTGCGGCTTCGGTCCTGTTGCTGACGTTGAGCTTGGCCAGGATTCGCGTCATGTGGTGCTTTATCGTTTTCTCATGCAGGTTCAGCCGAAGCCCGATCCGCTTGTTGCTCAGTCCCGCGGCAACCAGCGTCAGGATCTCCCTTTCGCGGCTGGTGAGTTCGGCAAGTCCGTCAGCTTTCGCCGGCTCTTTTGATTGAGCCGACAGATCGGCCAACAGGCGCGCCGATAATTGTGGACAGACATATCGTTCGCCCGACGCTACCGTGCGCAGGATCGCAGCCAACGTCCTCGACCCGACCCCCTTCAAAACATAGCCCCTTGCCCCGCTCTGCAACGCGGTCATCACGTGCTGGTTTTCTTCCGAAACGGTCAGCATCACGATTTTCAATGCCGGCTGCCGCTCCAGGGCCGGTCCGATCACACCAAGGCCACCTCCGGGAACCGAGATGTCCATCAGCAGAATGTCGGGCCGCTGGTCTTCGATTATCCGCAGGGCGTCATCTCTGCTGCTTCCTTCACCGACTATCTCGAATCCGCCGATCTGATCGAGCGTGCGCACAACGCCTTCCCTGAACAGAGGGTGGTCGTCGACGATGGCAAGCTTGATGGCTGCGGTCATGTCTGCCCCATTTCAACGATGTTGAGAGCCATTTTCACGATCGTGCCACTTTGTGAGGAAGTCACGGTAAACTGGCCCCCGAGGCTTTCCACCCGCTCGCGCAGCCCAACGAGCCCCAGCCTCTCGGGACGCACGATTTGTGGGTCAAAGCCAGGGCCGGCGTCGGACACTTCGATACAAACGCGCTCGCCGTCGAAATGTTTCTCGACCGACTGACCTTCACCTCCGGCATGGCGAAATCCATTGTTCAGCGCCTCCTGGACGAAGCGGAAGATGCAGATCTTGGCCGCCGGCGACAACGTCGCATGGCCGCCGGTCATCGATAGCGCCACTTTGGCTCCGGTTCGTTCTTCGTGCGCTTGCACGGCAAGCTCGAGAATTTCGGCCAACTCGGCATGCTCGATATGCGGCAGGACAAGGCCCTTGCTGATACTCCTGATCTCGCGCATCGCTTCGTCCAGATGTGCTTTGACGGCTAGCAATTCCTGTGCACGTTCGGCTGACGGCGTAGCGGGATCGGCAATGACGGGGCTGTCGATCCCCAGCGCTGCGAGAGCAACCAGTTGCGCGGGCCCATCGTGCAAGTCCGCACCGATGCGCCTGAGATAGCGTTCGTTGAGTGCGGTGGCGCGCTGCGAGGCACGCTGCACCTTCAGCCTCAACAGTCTGTTTTGAGCAAGCAGGTCGGAGAGTTCAGCAATGCGCTGCTTCAACGAGCGGCTCTGCGAACTGATCGTGCGGCTGCCACGGAACACGATTGCCGACAGCCCGAGAAAGAAGGCCGCTGTGACGGCGGCAACGTCCAGCCAGGTTCGAATGAGTGCCTGATGCAGGTTTCTTTCGAAATCAGTGGCGATCTCGTAGAATTCCGAAACGGCCACCACTTCCCCCGACCATGGCTGCAGCACCGGGTTGTAGATCTCGAGGAGATGCAAGCCGCTGGCTCTTTCGGCCTCGCTGTCCGGATCGTCGAGCTTGTCGAACTCCGAAACCATTTGGCCTGCAAACGCCGCGCGGAGATTGCCGCTGGGTTCAAAGCGCTTGCCGATCAATGTCTTGTCGGTCGAATACAGGATGGTTCCGTCGCGACGCCAGAGCTTGAAGGATTCGAGCCTTGTGCCGAGTGCCCCTTGTCCCAGCGTTTCATCGAGCGCGTGGGCGACGCTCTCGTCGAGGACTTCGCTCTTGCGCATATCCGGAAGCAGCGGCGCGATAACGCTGTCCACGTAAAGAGCCGTAGCGGATGCCGAATTCTGCGTGACCACGGCTTCTATGTGGCTCGTGACTGAAATCCCCACCACCACCATGGCCGACAGGGAGAATAGACCACCCGCGAGCAGGAACTGCGTGGCCAGCGACAACGCGTTCCAGCGGCCGACAAGGCTTGTCACCCAGTGTGGCCTAGTGTTCCGAGTGGCCCGCTCGGCAACACGCCGCATCAGTGGCGCGATTCTGGAGAACCGGCTAATTTGCTGTCGAACGTCACTAAAAGACGCCATCCTTGGTGTGTAACCGATCAATTGCGATGGAACTAGGGCCTGATGAGAGGGCGAACAGCGCATCCGGCGCTTTTTTGCGCAACTGTCTCATTGCGTCGTTCGGTAAAGCTCGGACGCGGCCTGCTTTAGTGCCGCCCGTCCATCCGGCCTCAGATACATCATGTGCCCGCCTTCCAGCACCTCGGCGCGAATGGGCTTTGCGCCGGCAAGCGAAGGAATTTGACCAAGCAGGTAGCGCGAGCCCATGTACGGCGTCACCAGGTCGCTGTAGCCGTTGACGATCAGCACGCCGAGATTGGGGTTCAGCGTGCGCGCCTGCTGAAGGTCGTCCATGACACCCGCATAGCCCTGACGCGTCGGGCTCGTTCCATAGTCCCAATTGCCGCTGACTTCGCGGTTGAGAAGCCGATAGCTGATATCCGTACGGAAGTTCAATTCATCACGCACGTAGCCGACGAAAGCAGAGGTGAGCGCCGGCACGCTTCGGTCGAGCACCGGATCGGGACCCTCGACTCCCAGGCTCTCTGGCGCCACGTCCGCCGTCGCGATGTTGCCGTCGTAGGCGCTGAGAACATTGCCCTTTGCCCGTGCAAACTCCTTGGCAAAGAGCCCTATGGGAATGCGTGCAAAGTGTCGCTGGACAAGGTTGAGCGGCAGACCGGTGATTGCGGCGACACGCTGGCTCGCCAGCCGTCCACCTTGCTCCAGTCCACCGGTTAGCGCGGCCAGATAATCGCCGAGCGCATAGCGTTCGACTTCCGCCAGCCGCTCCTGCAGAGCCGGGCCGGAAACGCCTTCGCTGTGCAGGCGCACTGCCGCCAGCGACGGCAGTTCCAGCGCCCAGTGGAGCGGCTGGAATTCGTCCGGGCGCACCAGCGTGAATTCAAGCGCCGGCGAGATAAGGACGACGCCGCTCGGGCTGATGCCGATGTCTTCCTGCAGCTTCCTGGCGAGCAATGCCGCCCGAAACCCGCCATAGCTTTCGCCGGCAAGAAACACCGGCGATGCGGTGCGGTTGGTCTGTGCCAGATAGAGCCGGATGAACGCGCCTATCGACGCGGCGTCCTGACTGACGCCCCAGAAACTATGTGCCTCCGTGCCGGGCGCTTCACGGCTGTAACCGGTTCCGACAGGGTCCACAAAGACCAAGTCGGTCATGTCGAGCCAAGTGTCGGGGTTATCGAACAGCCTCTGTGGCGGCGGCAGGAAACTTCCATCGGCCGCCGTCGCCAGGACCCGCGGACCGAGCGCGCCGAGGTGCAGATAGGCGGAAGCTGCTCCCGGACCGCCATTAAACACGAAGGTGATCGGACGCCGCGGATCCGGTCCCGTTTCTTTTCCGGGATGCAGTGCATAGGCGACATAGAAAATCTCGGCGGTGATATCGCCTTTGCCGGACGGCAATGACAGCGTGCCGGCCTTGGCCTCGTAATCGAGCGTGCGTCCGGCGATGACGATCGAATGATCGGAAGTCTGCGGCGGCGGCAGGAGCGAGAGAACCCCGCCAGTGGGCGGCGGCCGCTGGGCCGCCTCCGCATGACTGGCCCCAGCGCCGGCGACCAACAGCAGAAGAGCGAGGGCGATTTCTTGCAGCTTGATAAGCATGACGTCTCCGGAGCAATTGGCTGGAAACTAGCACACCGTCGGCCGAACCAAAGTCACAGCACCGTGCGCCAGTACATCTCAAGAAGGGGTCGGGTTGAGAAATCCGATGCCCAGGCGGAAGATAGGGCGCGAGGGACACGGCAGCAGCCTCAACCCCTTGCAGCAGATGCGTGGCGGTGGCGTACCAAACGACTTCGTGAATTTCTGCCGGTTGACTCGATTGGCCCACTTCCTAGGTTGGCATTCGGGGCTCCATGCAATCCGAAGTTGGTATGACATCTTTCCACACACGAAAGCTTGCCCTTCTCGTTCTATCCGTAAGCGCCGCCATCCTGTCCTCCTGCGTCATGCCCGACGACACGTCGAGCACTGCGAAGGAGGACGCCACGGCGGCGGCAGCCCGCAAGGAGATGGTCGGCCTTAGCGAAGCGGATGTTCGAATGTGTGCCGGCTTTCCGACAGCCACCGCCGATGTTGGCAGATCCGGCCAGATCTGGACCTATCAGCGCGTCGTTCAACGCGGCAATCTCAACATTGTGGTTCCGACCGTGGCCATTGGCCCCGTCCCGGCGCTCGGAGGTTCTGTCAACGTCGCCCCCGGCGGCTATTGCAACACGCAAATTCGAATGGTCGACGGCCATGTTGCCGAGGTCGCCTACGCCGGCGACAACAACCTGCCGAACAACCGCGACGGACTCTGTGTCAGCACGGTGGACGCCTGCGTCGCCTATGCCCGTCAGCGCCATCCAGTCAGGACGATGGCCCGTACGAGGTGACCGGGATCAAGCGCGCTGCTGCTGATTGCTTTGCCGGCTAATGGATCTGCCGAACTCCGATTGGAGCACCGACGACTTACCTAAATTCCTGCTCTCAACCGCCGATCCCATCGCGAATGGCGCAGAAATAGCGGTCGGTTCCGACCTGTCCGCCCTTGAGGGCGATTTCCAGCCCGTCGATCGCCTTGATGCGCGAATGCGCGAGACAAAGCGGCGAGCCCGGCGATGCCGGCAGCGGCATTCGCACCGTCAGCGCATCGACGCCTATCTGGCCAAGTGCGTGGCTCGACGTATCGCCGCCGGCGATGACCACGCGCTGCAGCCCCTGCTGGAGTGTCAATTCGCGGAGAAGCTCGCCAAGGCCGCGGCCAAGCTTATGGCGGGCGCCTTCCCGGAGATCGATTTCAGCACCGCGGTCGGCCGCCGGTCCGAGCGCGGTGTAGAGGATAACGCTGCGCCCGGCCGCTAGGCTGGAACGGCCGCTTGCAACGGCGTGCGCAATAGCGTCGTCGGACGCCTCGGAAACCAGTTCGACCGGGTCGAGCTCGATCCCGTCGAAGCCTTCGGCCAGAGCATGCCGGATCTGTCGTTCCGTCGTCAGCGAGCAGCTCCCCGAGACCACGGCGATCCTGTCGGCAGCGCCTGGCGGCGAAAACGCGGGTTTAGCATCCACGATACGGTTCGATGCCCATTCGGCCAGCAAGGCATATTCGATGCCCGAAGAGCCGACGACCAAATAACCGCCCGGCTTGCGAGCGCGCCAAATCTCCTTGCCGGCAAGCGCCTGGGTTTCCAGGCTATCGACATCGAAGAGCACGATGTCTGTGCCATTCTCCACAAGCCGGTCGAATGCTTCCGACCGCGACGCCGATTGCAGCGTCGCCAGGTCGACCAGCCCCGAGCTGAGGTCTGTCTGGCGCGACAGATGGATCAGCAGATCGGATTCGTCCATCGGCGTGATCGGATGGCGGCTCATCACGGGATGGCGATCGATGCGGAAATATTTGTCGCGATAGGCCGCGAACAGATGGCCGAATGCGGTGTAGCGTTTCAGCTGCGGCGCGCCGACCACCAGCGGCACGCTGTCTTGCCGGAAAACCGAGCGGCCGATCTCGATCGCCCGGCCGATGCTGCCGATTGCCGGGCTGGAATCGAAGGTCGAGCAGACCTTGTAGTGGCAGATCTCGGCGTTGAGGGTCTTCAGCCAGGCGAAGGCATCTCGCAGATGCGTGTCCATCCACTGCGGCGTCTCGCTTCTGCTGGTGCCGGCCAGCCCGATGGCGCGGCAATGCGCAAATTGCGAAAGCAGCGCCTCGTCCGGCTGCCGCATGAACAGCACGGTCGGCACGCCGCCGAGCTCGAGCGCCTCCATCACATCGGTCGAGCCGGTCAGGTCGTCGCCATAATAACTCAGAAGCAGGTTTTGCATGGCGTCAGGCCGCCTTGCCGTCGCCGAACTTCTCGATCGACCGCGCCAGCTCGACATGGCTCAAGGCATAATCCGCCAACGGGATGTCTTGGACCGCCGCCTTCCAGGCCTGCTGCACGGCGCGCACGCCGGCGCCCGGCCCGTCCGGGTGGCTGACGATGCCGCCGCCGCAGAGATAGAGAAGATCGACCGTCCGGCCGGTTCGCTGGAAGGTTTCAGGCGCCTGCCCGCCCCACTGGCCGGAGCCGGCGACCGGCAATGCGCAATCGGCCGGCGAAAAGATCGGCGTGGTCACCGCCTTGAAGGATTCGACGAAGGACCAGTCGGGTTCCCAGTATTTCGAGGCGATGCCATTGATCTGGAATTGGTCGACGCCGAGCAGCCGCCAGAACTGCTGCCAGACCTTGAAGTCCATGCCGAGGCCAGGATGACGGGTGAGAATGTCCCAGCCATTGCGGTGGGCATGGAGCACCAGGCTGGAGCGCTTTCGGAGGTAAGCCATGCCGCCAAAACCGATCGAATTGATGTTGACCACAGCACAATTGCCGCCGGCCTTTGCCACCAGGTCGTGGTTTCGCATCATCTCGTCGGGATCGGCATGTGAGATGCCAAAGGCATACATGACCTTCTTGCCGGTCTTCTGCTCGTGGTCGAGGATCAGCGGCATAATTGCCCTCACCCGCTCCGACAGTGGTGAATAGGCCGGGCTCATCAGCTTCTCGTCGTCCTTGATGAAATCGACGCCGGCGGCAATCAGCTCTTGCACCATCGCGGCCGTCTCGTGCGGGCGGAGTCCCAGCGCCGGCTTGACGATGGTCCCGATGATCGGACGATCCGCGACACCGGTCAGCCTGCGGCTGCCCGTGACGCCGAATTGCGGGCCGGGATGCGCGCCCCGGTACTCCTCGGGTAGCTTCATGTCGACCACCCGGATGCCGGATAGGCCCTTGATCGAAAAGGTGCCGCCGATGGCGATGGTCATCAGCGCCGACAGGTCGGTGCCGATGGCGTCCAGCGGAAAGGCAATATCGACGTCGGCGCGCTTGACCGGGCCGTTGCGTGCTTCGGGGCTGGCTCCGGGACCGGTTTCGGGAAGAGACGGCCGATCCGCCTCCGGCAGATGCCGTATCGCCAGGACCCGCGCCGCGACCCTGGCCTTGAGCTCTTCGGTCTCGCCGGCCAGCGCGACGAAGGTTCCGGTCGACTGGTCGCTTGCGATCTTGGCCGCCAGCGCCTCGATATTGTCCGGCGTTTCGATGCGATAGGTGAGAACAATCATATTCGCGCGGCCTGCCGGGGTGGTTCGAAAAAGGTTCCTTGGCCCTCGAAGTCTGGTATAATGAGTACATAAGCATTGCAAGCCCTGTCCGGCTTGGCGGGAAAAGGCGGGCGGGCGACAGGCGTTCCGGAACTCGCGGTGGAAATGCTAGATAGAGGCCGGTCATAGGAGTGATTCGCGACGATGAACCGTTCGGAGCCGATCGTCCGGCGCAAGCTTTCCGACGAAGTATTCTTGAGATTGAAGCGCCTGATCACCAGCGGCGAATTGCAGCCGGGCGACGACATGCCGTCGGAGCGCGAACTGATGGAGCGCTTCGAGGTCGGCAGGCCGGCGATCCGCGAGGCGATGCAGGCGCTGAGCAATATGGGGCTGGTAGCGATCTCGCATGGTGAGCGGGCCAAGGTGCTGCAGCTGACCGCCAAGTCGATCATCAAGCAGGTCGATGGCGCGGCGAAGATCATCCTGTCATCGTCGAAGGATACGCTCGAGCACCTCAAGAACGCGCGCATCTTCTTCGAGCGCGGCATGGTCAAGGAAGCTGCTGAAAAGGCCACCGCCGAGGACGTGCAGCGGCTGCGCGCAACGGTCATCGAGCAGCGCAGCTTTCGCGGCGACTCGGAAGCCTTCATATCCGCCGACATGAAATTCCACACCCAGATCGCGGCAATATCCGGCAACCCGATCTACGTCGCCGTCAGCGAGGCAATGCTTGGCTGGCTAAAGGAATACCACACCGAAATGCTGATCTGGACCGGCAAGGAAAAGTTCACGCTGACCGAGCACGAAGAGATCATCGAGCGCATCGAAGCCAAGGATGCGGATGGCGCCGAGAAGGCGATGATCAAGCACCTCGAACGCTCGCGTGCGCTCTACGTGATGAATTCCGGCAACTGAAAATCAAGCGCAGGTCTCTACCGGCGTCGCGGTCGGGACTGTGTTCTCGGCCTACTGACTGACTACAGGTCAGCCTGAGTCCAGACCGGCGCAGTTTGCTGTAGCCGTTTGAATCCGATGTATGTGCCGCGTTGTTTTCATTCAGCGATTTCCGCATTTGCATCTTTCCAGCCATGGATTTCCGCGGCCGCTGTCGTCAGCAACCCCGTATACGGCCATCCTGGAGGCGCCGGCCTTTTTCTGGAATTGGCAATTTTGACAAAGACTGTGCTAGACGTGCCACTCGGCGGGAATGACGTCGGGAGAACCGCAATGGCTGACAGGAGCCTCCACGTTGTGATCTGGCTGCCGTCGAATTTCTATTCGGCCGTTGTCTCGACGCTGGTCGAAATGTTTCAGCTTGTGAATGACGTCTGCCGTTCACAGGTTCTTTCATGTGAGTTCGTTTCAAGGGGCGCGCCGTCGACATCAAGCACCGGAATTTCCTTCCCGACAAAGGCTCAGCCGTCCCGAAAAATGGATGTCCTGATTCTCATTGCGATGCCGGGTGTCGAGATTCCGGAGCTTCTGCGCTCGCTCGACGAGGAGAGTGAGCATTCAAACCCGCTGATCGCGCTCGCTCAGCAGCAGGAGGCAATCATCGCAGCACATTGCGGCGCATGTTATCTGCTCGCCAATTCAGGATTGCTGGACGGCAAGCGCGCAACGATATCCTGGTGGCTGAAGAACGAGGCAAGCCGCCGGTTTCCGCAAGTGCGATGGGACGCTTCCCGCCTGCTCATTCGCCAGGACCGCCTTTACACATGTGGCGGCGGATTTTCCGGACTCGAACTCGCCAGGGCTTTGCTGATCGATCTGGGCTTCTCGAAGGAAGAGCGGATCATTCGAAAACTTCTGGTTCTTCCTCCGCCGCGCAAATTCCAGAGTCCCTACGAATTTCCTCTCGACGAAATTTCGAACGAGGCCAGCCCATTCGAGAACAAGCTGCGCGAGCTCTCGAAAGACAAGATGTCGGAAATCGATTTGAAATTTCTCGCAACCGAATTGGCGATGTCTTCGCGAACCCTGTCTCGCAGGTTTTTCGACGAGTTCCAGACAACGCCGGGAAAATGGATTCAGGAAAGGCGGCTGGAGTTGGCAAAATCCATGCTTGAGGAAACGAAACTGAGCGTTTCAGAAATTTGCTATCGGGTGGGATATCAGGACGTCGCCTCGTTCAGCCGTCTTTTTTCCAAGACAACTGGAATGGCGCCAGGCGAGTTTCGAAAGCAAATCTGGTGACAAGCCGGCAGCGGAAATGCTGCGGCTAGGGGCAACCGTTGCGGAATTGCGGCGATTCATGAACCCCGGCATATGACTTCAGCCGATCCGGACGATTGCGTAAGGCGTCATCACAAGACGGTCTCGGCCCGACGCGTCGCGCTGAATCTGGCGTGACGTTCGTCCATCCCAGATATTCAGAAAACCCTGATCGGAGCCGAGCCCGGAAACATCGACTAAAACGTCGTCAGGGGTAAGGTTCGTCAGCCAGACGATGATCTTGCCTGTCTGGGTGCGGCTGGCCAGTCCGAGCACCCGCGTCTCATCGGTCGTTGCTGCCGCCATGTGCGCATGGCCGGCCAGTTCGCAAAGTCCTTTCACCGCGTGGAAAATCGGCCGGCGTGTACCTTCTTCGACCGGTTCGTCCGACGAGGCCAGCACGCCGAATGGCCCGGTGAAGCTGCAGAGCGTGAGCATTTCGAGCCCGGCAGGGGCGAGGCGTGCGGCATAGCCGATCGTCCACGCAGCCCCGAACAGTCCGGCATGGCGAGGGTCGCGGTCGGCCATGGCAATGCGCTGACTGTCGGGATTGGCCTTGGTCGCGCCGCCATAAGGGTTCTGGCGCATGGCAATGGTCGACGGCCCGATCCGATAAGGTTTTGTTCCGAAGATCGCCCGTACAGACGCCGCGATGAAAGGCAGCGCCTCCAGCGATTGCATGACGCTGAGATCGTCGGCGGCATGCACGATGGGGCAAGTGCAATGCGTGACGAAATCGAGCGGGTCGGCCGGCACATGCTTGCGGTTGAGTTCGGTGAAATAGCTGAACATGCCGCCGCCGAGGCGGATGTCGGGAAAGGCACGCCGCGCCGCGGCATAGACGTCTTCGAGCGGCAGGCATTGCGGCCACGCGCTGCCCGGTGGCGTCGACTGCCGGTCGACCGAGGGCGAGACGGCAATGGCCGAAAGCTTGAGCCCGGCCTGGCGCACCCTGTCGGCGACGCCTGAAAGCTCGGCGTCGAGATCGCCGTCGCCGGCAATGACACATTCGAGCGTTGTCCGGACCGGATAGGCGGCGGCGAGCCGGGCGTAGGATCGCAAGGCATCGAGCTCGTGGCCGCGCGTCGGGTCATAGTGGAACATCAATTGTTGCGGACCAAGCTCGGACAGCACCGACAGCTTGCCCAGCACCGCCTCGACCTCATCCGGGTAGATGATCACGCCAACGTCCGGCAACACCGGTCCGGCTTGGCCGAGCGTGACACGGATCGGTTCGGCGGTTGCCGCGGCGGGCGGCACTTTCCCGCGACCCGCTACCCGCAAGCTGATGGTCTGGCGGAAGGTCTCGCCGGCAGGCAGCACGTATGGCCATGGCAGCGCAAGCGGGCGGACATAGGTCTTGTAGGAGGCATCCGACCAGTTGCGCTGGTCCTCCATCTCGAAGGCATCGCCTTCCATCCGGCATTCGGCGGTGACGCCCGGCCGGACCTGGTGGGTGATCGCCCGCAGGTCCTTGAACGGCTGCCAGGGATCGATCAGCTCTGGAAGCCGCGTCGCCACCACGCTGCCATCGGTATGCTCGACCGTGACCGGGCTCCCGGCCACGCCGGCAATCGGATGCAGGATGCAGAAGCCACAGCGATTGGTTTCGAAATCGCTGTCGGGACGAGCGCTCACGTCGAAGACCAGTTGGCCATCGGCGGAGCCCTTGATGGTCGCACGGAAGCTAAGTCGGCTGCCGTTGGGTGCCTGGCAACTTGCCGAATAGCTAACGGAAAATGCCTCGGCATCCTGCTCGATGGCAAGGTTGGTGAGCGCCGGCTCGTGAGTGCCCCAGTCGCGATCCCTGACGATGTAGGCGATGGCGCGCAGAACTTCGGTGCCGCCATGCCGAATGGTGCGCAGATTGCCGTTGACGAAGTCCGCCGTCAGCGCACCGGCGCGCAGCCTGACCGGTTCGACTTCAACCGCAGGCGTGCCGTAAAGGAGGAAGGCGTCGGCTGTCATTTCAGCAAGGCGTCGAGTTGCACCGGCTCGCGGCTTGCGGCGCCGGCATAGGCCGCCTCGACCAGCGCTAAGGTCTTGAGGTTGTCCGCACCCGAGGTCGCGGGCTCGGTTCCGTTGGTCAAGCAATCGACCCAATGCCGCTGGATTGCGACGACGCTTTCCTGGATGTTGTGCCACGGCCGCGATGCCCAGGGCAGCAGCGGTGGCGAGACGTCGCTGATGACTGTCCCGCTCCTGCCGGTGATGGTGAGGCGGTAGCCCTGCGCCAGCCGGATCGTGCCGTCGCTGCCGTCGATCTCGATCAGCGTCTCGGGGAAAGGCTCGGTGGCGAGCTTGCTCGCGTAGCTGCAGTCGACCACCGAAGTGGCGCCGCTCGTGTGGTCCATGAGCATCGTCGCAACATCCTCGCCGGCAATGGCAGGGTTGACGCGCGCCGTTCGCGCAGTGACCGTCGAGACGTCGCCCAGCAGAAAGCGGGCGATGTCGAGGATGTGGATGCCGAGGTCTTCGATAATGAAGCGCTTTCCCGTCGCCAAATAGGGCTGGCCGGAAAACACGTCGTAAGCCGATCGAAACGAGATCCGTCCGAAGAAGGGTGTGCCGATGTCGCCGCTGTCGAGCACGGCACGCACCGCCTGGATCGGCGACTGCCAACGAAAATTTTCGTGCACCATCAGCGGCACACCGGCGACGGCGCATGCCTTCACTATCGCCTTGGCGTCGGCAAGCGTCGGCGCGAACGGTTTTTGGCAGATTACCGGCACGCCGTGCTGCGCCGCCATCTCGACGAGGGGACGGTGGCTCGGCGCGGTGGTGGCGATGTCGACGAAATCCAACCTTTCGCCGGCAAACAGTGCTGCCGCGTCGGTATAGCGCCGCGCGACCCCGAACTGGTCGCCGACGATCCTCAACCGGTCCGGATCGCGGTCGCAGATGGCAGCGATCGAGGCACCCTCTATGTCGCGCCAGGCATGCATCTGGTTGACGGCGAAGAAGCCGCAGCCGATCAGCGCTCCCCGCAGTTCCGTCATGTCAGCCGGCCTTTGCCATCTGCATCAGCGTCACCCGGCTCTGCAGCCGGCGCTGTGCCTGGTCGACGACGACGGCGACGATGATGACGAGGCCCTTGATCACCATCTGCCAGAACGAGCTCACCCCCATCATCACCAGCCCGTCCGAAAGAATGCCGATGACGAAGGCGCCGACAATGGTGCCGCCAATGGTGCCGCGTCCGCCCGACATCGAGGTGCCGCCGAGCACTGCCGCGGCAATGGCGTTGAGTTCGAAGCTCTCTCCGGTCGCCGGATGCGAGGCCATCAGTTCGGACGAGATGATCAGCCCGACGATCGCCGCGCAGAAACCGGAGAACATGTAGACGAACATCTTCACCATGTTGACGCGGACGCCCGAAATCCGCGCCGCCCGCTCGTTGCCGCCAACGGCGAAAATGTGGCGGCCGAGCGGGGTGTACTTGGCGAGATAGGCGGCCCCTAATGCAACAACGAGCAAAATCCACAGCGCGACGGGCAGGCCGAGCAACCGGCCGGCGCCGAGAAAGCCGAATCCGGTGGTGCCAAGCTCCGGCTTGCCGACGAGATTGGGGAAGGTGCGCCCGTCGGACGACAGCAGCGCCAGGCCGCGCGCGACATAGAGCACGCCGAGCGTGGCGATGAACGGCGCAACGTTAAGCCTGGTGATCAGCAAGCCGTTGACGGCGCCGATCAATATGCCGACGGCAAGCGTGATCAGCGCGATCTCGAAGACGTTGAAATAGATGGTATAGCCGACCTGCAGGTCGATGCCGTTGAGCACGAGATAGCCGGCCACCATGCCGCACAGGCCGACGATCGAGCCGACCGACAGGTCGATGCCGCCGGTGATGATGACAAAGGTCATGCCCATTGCGAGGAATGCGTTCAGCGCCACGTGCTTCGACATCAGGATAAGATTGGCGGCCGAGAGGAAATTGGGGGCAGCTATCGAGAAGAACAACAGCACGGCGATCAGCGCGATGAACGTCCTCGCCTTCATCAGCGTCAGCAGGACCGAGCCGCTCGAAAGGGAGGTGACCGCCGCCTTGGCTGGAATGTCAGTCATGCGCCTTGCTCTCCGTGCGGGACCGGTCCGTGGCCGAGCGCCGAGGCAGCGACGATTGCGGCCTCTGTCGCCTCGGCGCGGTCGAACATACCAGTCAATTTTCCATTGCTCATCACCGCGATGCGGTCTGACAACGCCATCACCTCATCGAGATCCGAGGTGGCAAACAGGATCCCCAGGCCGTCGCGCGACAGCTTGCGCATGGTGCGGAACACGTCGGCCTTGGCGCCGACGTCGATGCCGCGGCTCGGCTCGTCCATCAGCAGCACCTTCGGTCCGGTGAGCAGCGCCTTGCCGATCACCACCTTCTGCTGGTTGCCGCCCGATAGCGACGAGACTTCCTGCGCCGGATCGGCGACCTTGATCGCCAATTCGCGCACGGTCTGGGCCACCGCCTGTCGTTCGGCGGCACCACGAATGTGGAACAGGCGCACGAAACGCGACAGGCTGGCCAGCGTCAGATTGCTGGCGACGGAGAGGGTCGACACCAGCCCTTCGCGCTGGCGGTCTTCGGGGATCAGCGCCAGGCCGCGGCGGATGCGTCGCGTCGTGTCCCGCTCGTGCACTTTTTTGCCGGCAATGAATATCGTTCCGGTCGAATGGCCGTGACGGCCCATGATGCAGTCGAACAGCTCGCTGCGTCCGGCTCCCATCAGCCCGTAGATGCCGAGGATTTCACCGGCGCGCAGCGACAGCGAGACGTGGTCGACCGCGAGCCCGCCGGTGACACGCGGCAGGCAAATGTCCTCGGCACGGAATATCTCTTCGCCCGGAACATGGCCGTCGGCCTTGGCGAAGTCCTTGGCGTCGGAGCCGATCATCTGCCGCACGATCCACTGGGTATCGACGTCTTTCATCTCCGCCTGGCCGGTGATGCGCCCATCGCGCAGCACGGTGATGGTGTCGCCGATGCGGATCAGTTCCTCGAGCCGATGCGAGATGTAGACGATTGCCACGCCACGCGCCTTGAGGTCGGCAATCACCTTGAACAGGATCTCGACTTCCGCCGCGCTGAGCGCCGAGGTCGGTTCATCCATGATCAGGATGCGCGCATCGAGCGAAACCGCCTTGGCGATCTCGACCAGTTGTTGCTGGCCGATGCGCAGATCCTCGACCAGCATGTCGGGCCGGATGCCGGCTTCCAGGCGTTCAAGGAACTCCGCCGCGCGGCGCTCCTGCTCTTTGCGGTCGATCTTGCGGAAGCGGTTGGTGATCTCGCGGGTGGCGAAAATATTTTCGGCGACAGTCAGATTGCCGAACAGGTTCAGCTCCTGGAACACCATGCCGATGCCGCGATTCACCGCATCCCCGGATGACGAGAAGGAAACCTCCTCGCCGTCCAGCAGAATGCGCCCGAGTGTCGGCTGCTCGACGCCCGCGATGATCTTCATCAGCGTCGATTTGCCGGCTCCGTTTTCGCCGACCAGCACGTTGACCGCGCCCTTGCGCACCTCGAAATTCGCCCGCTTGACTGCGACGGTGCCGGAATAGACCTTCGAGACATCCTCCAGCTTCAGGATGACATCTTGATCGCCGCTCATGGCTTCGGCCCGATCTCTGCCTCCGCCGGCGTCACCAGCGGCAGGTCCTGGCCACTGCCCGGCGTATAGGCGCCAAGTACCTCGACGCTGCGGCCCTCGAGTGTCTCGCGCGGCAGCTTGGAAAGCACGGTCTTGTCGGCATAGGCGTTGAACGCCTTGCCGAACTGGGCGAAGTCGATCTGATTGGTGAAATCGTTGAACTGGATGAAGTCGAGGCTGTCACGCAGGGCGGTCCCACGCATGGCGGGGCCGATCTGCACCCGCGCATCGGCCTTGCCGTCGCCGTCGGCATCGATGTCCATCGTCGCCGCCCGTGACTGTGTGTTGGCTGCAACGACCTTGCCCTCGAGCCGAACGGCGAAGGTCCATGGCGAATTCGCCTGCTTCTTCGGGTTGCCGTATTTCGCGCCGGCAGCGGCGGGGTCGGCCTTGGCCAAGGCATGCACCTCGGGAAACGGCCCGGCCTTCTGCTGCAGATAGGGTATCACCTTCGTCGCCCAGATGTCCTCGACCAACTTGTCGGGATTGAACGCGGAGCCAGTGCCGCCGTTTTCCGCCGACGGCGTCGGCAAGATCTTGCAGGCGGTCAGGCTGACTATTGCTGCGAGGAACAACGCGACAAAGATCGGCCGGGTCAGCGTGTTGAACATGTCGGCTCGTTCGGCATGGCGGTCAGGAGCACCCAGAGAAATGGAAGCAAGGGCGAAATGGAAGCAAGGGACGAACCGGAGGCTCGTCCCTTGCTGCCTGATGTTACGCCGGCTCAGTTGGTGAGCGCGAACGTCTCGAGCTTGGCGGCATTGTCGCCATTGACCAGGACGCAGTCCATCAGCTGCTTTTCTTCGGCGGGAGACTTCTTGTTCTTGATGAAGTCGTTGGCCTGCTCGACCGCCATCTGCGCCTGCGCGAAGGCCGGCTGCAGGACTGTCGCCTTGATGCCGCCGGAGGTGATCGAGTCGCGCACGTCGTTCGACCCGTCGAAGCCGACGACTATGACGTCCTTGCGGCCGGCAGCGGCGAGTGCCGCATAGGCGCCCATCGCCATCGTGTCGTTGCCGGAGATCACGCCCTTGATATCGGGATTGGCCTGGAGGATCGATTCCATCTTTGAATAGGCCTCGGTCTGGCTCCAATTGGCCGACTGCTGCGCCACCATCTTCAGGTCCGGATAGTCGTCGATGACGTCGTGGTAACCCTTGGAGCGGATGCCGGCATTGGTGTCGGATTCCTTGCCGACGAGCTCGACGAAATTACCCTTCTCGCCCATCAGCTTGACGAATTCCTGCGCGCCGAGCTGGGCGCCCTGATAGTTGTTGGAGACGATCTGCGCGACGGCAACGCCGGTGGCATTGATCTCGCGATCGATCAGGAATGAAGGAACACCTGCGTCCTTGGCCTTCTGCACGGCGGCAACGGTGGCGTCGGCGCCGGCATTATCGAGGATGATTGCCTTGGCGCCGCGGCCGATCGCCGTGTCGATAAGTTCGGACTGCTTGTTGGCATCGTCGTCATGGACGAGCACCAGCGCCTCGTAGCCGAGTTCCTTGGCCTTGGCCTCTGCGCCGACAG
Organism: Mesorhizobium sp. M0960; assembly: GCF_040319055.1. NCBI lineage: Bacteria > Pseudomonadati > Pseudomonadota > Alphaproteobacteria > Hyphomicrobiales > Phyllobacteriaceae > Mesorhizobium > Mesorhizobium sp. M0960. Next base: position 40,216 of record NZ_JAMYNN010000009.1, read on the forward strand.
CTTCCGCCTTGAAGAACGGATTGTCATGCGAGGGCGTGATGATGGCGATCAGATCCGCCGCATAGGCGGGTGCGGCCGTGCCAAGCGCCAGCATGCCGGCGAAAGCCGCAAGCGTCATTCTGCGTGTCAGTTTCATGTATTCCTCCCGTTGAAAACCCGTGCCTTGATCCCAAGGCTATATGCATTCAATTCGTTAGCCAGCGCGGATCGCGGATCGCGTCAGGTTCACAAGCCCTTTGCCGGCTTCACCTCGATCGATCGTCTCCCCGCTATCCTCCACTCGTCCCAGGCCCTGAGCTTGCTGCGAAGCTTGACGGTCCGAGCCATCGAACAGCTAAGCTAACTGGTATGATGAGTCAATGACAATTTCAGGTGATATGTTCCGGAAGACGCGTCGCGCCCTCAGGTGATGCGCTGAATGCTCGCGGCAATCTCCTCCGGCTCGAACACCCGCTTCCAGTCATCGCGCATCAGCACCGGCTTGCCGAACTCTATCGCCTTGTTGCAGGCGTCGGAGAACACGCCTTTGGTCTCGCCGAAGATGACGGCGCCAAGCACGTTCATATGGCCAAGCAGGAAGTCGAGCGCCGCCTGCTTGTCGACCCCGCGCGCCACCACCTCGTCGACGGCCTCCTTCATGACGACGAGCAGCGAAGCGCATACCGTTTCCGAAAGGCCGGGCTCGAGCAGCGCCATCTGATCGACAGTGACGCGATGCGAGCGCATGACCGGGGCCCAGATGATCTTGGCGATCGCCTCACCCTTGGCGAAATCTTCCTCCGGCCCCTGCATCAAGGCGCTGACCATGTGCTGCTTGGCCTTGACGCCGCCGAAATAGTCCTTCTTGGCCGCCATGTCGGTCTCGTCGTTGAAGATCGGCGGATGGCACGGGTGGGTGACGAAATAGGTCAGGTCAGGTCGCTGCGGCAAATGCCCGGCGAAAGGTGCCGCGGCGTCGAGCACGACGACCATCGTGCCTGATGCAAGCTTGCTCTCGATGCTCGCCGCGACCTTGCCGATATGCGTGTCCGGCACCGCCAGGATCACCACATCAGCGCCATCAAGCGCCTCATCGGCGCTGACGGCATCGATGCCGAGGCCCGATTTAAGCCGCTCGCGGCCGGCGTCGCCGACCTCGACATGGCGTACCGTATAGGGAGACCCGCGAAAATTGGTCGACAGGCGGTAACCCATTTTGCCGCCAGCACCAAACAGCGCAATCGTTGTCATTGTCCGTTACTCCTGATTTCCAACGACGGCCCTGCCGATCGTCATCCCATTGACTTGTATGCACATTGCCGCCGGCTGGCGGATTAGAAAAGGCGGGGAGCCGCCGCTCAAATGACGATGCCCTGGACGATGTCCCGGGCGCTCGGATGTCCAGCACAGCGCAGCTATGCGGGGCAATGCTACCTCAGGTACATATTATACCAGCATACCAAATTGGCAAGCGGCCGTGGCACGGCTCTGCGCCACCGGCGAGCCGCAGCAATCGCTTGGGTTTGGCCGTCGTTTACCTCCTGTTCAATGGCAATGAGCGATCATCGCGCTGAACTGCCAATCGGGCGGGATGATTCGCAGCGAACAAAGGCCCATGCTCGAGACTTCACTCTACAGCCCGGTCAAGACCTTCCTCGAAGGCCTGGGATTCATGGTCAAGGGCGAGATCGGCGGCTGCGATCTGCTGGCGCTGAGTGCCGACTCTCCACCGATCGTCGTCATCTGCGAGCTAAAGCTGAAGTTCAATCTCGAGCTGGTCCTTCAGGGCGTCGACCGTATGGCGGTGAGCGACGAGGTCTGGCTCGCAGCATGCATGTCGGGCCGTGGCAAAGGCCGTGAGAGCGATGTGAGGTATCGCAATCTCTGCCGTCGCCTCGGCTTTGGCCTGCTTGGCGTGCGGACGAACGGCGAGGTTCAGGTGCTGCTCAGCCCGACGGCATTGGCTCCGCGTAGGGATTCCCGGCGCCGCTCGAAACTAATCGACGAACATCAGCGTCGGCAGGGCGATCCTGTCGCCGGCGGCGGCTCGCGTGCGCCGATCATGACCGCCTATCGCCAGCAGGCCCTGGCATGCGCCGCAGCACTCGCGGACGGCCCAAAGCGGCCGCGTGACTTGAAGCCCAACCTGCCGAACGCGCCCAAAATCCTGCTGCACAACGTGTATCGCTGGTTCGCGCGCACCGATCGCGGGATCTACGAACTGACCGCTCAGGGCCGTGAAGCATTGCAGCGCTGGCCGCAGCCCGATCGCAGCCACACCGCTGCCTGAGACAGGCAACGCCGGATTTCGCACTCGCTTCCGCGACAATCACGGCTTCGGCAAGACAGCAACCTCGGTGACGGAACCATATTTCGACACGATGGTTGTGTCGTCACCGAATTGATCATCCCTGAGCAAAACGGAAGGAAAGGCCATGCGGCTATCGACGACAATTGCCACACTCTCGGCACTGGCTCTTGCCTCGCCGGTCTATGCGCAATCCGTGGGACCAGAGCTTGTCCCTGTCCCGCCGACGGCCCCGCAAACCCTGCCAGAGCAAGCCACGCCCGAAGGGGCCACTCCCGACCAGGCTACACCTGACCAAGCCTTCTCCGCGCAGAATTTCACCGCAGTGACAATCGTGGCGATGGAGGATCTGCCTCCTGACATCAAGGCACAGGCGGAGGCCGTCGTCACCCAGACCAGCGCCGAGGATTTGCGTATCCTGCAAAGTTCGATCGACGCATCGCCGCAGGCGGCATCGGCACTGGCAGCGAACGGGCTTAATTCCACGCAGGTCGTGGCCGCCAATATCGACGGCGACGGCACGCTGACGCTGATCATCCAGACGACGACGTGAGCGGCTGAAAGCGGACAAGCCGGTTCCGGCATGGAACCGAAGCCCGCCTGGATCGCGGAGGACTGTCATGGCCGAGGCTGCAGTTCGCAACTTCACCATCAATTTCGGGCCACAACATCCCTCCGCTCACGGCGTCCTGCGGCTGGTGCTCGAACTCGACGGCGAGATCGTGGAACGCGCCGATCCCCACATCGGCCTGCTGCATCGCGGCACCGAAAAGCTCATCGAGTACAAGAACTACCTGCAGGCCCTGCCCTATTTCGACCGGCTCGACTACGTCGCGCCGATGAACCAGGAGCACGCATTCTGTCTCGCCGCCGAGAAGCTCCTTGAAATATCGGTTCCGAAGCGTGGGCAACTCATTCGCGTGCTTTTCTGCGAAATAGGCCGGCTTCTGTCGCACCTCCTCAACGTCACCACCCAAGCCATGGACATCGGCGCGCTGACGCCGCCGCTCTGGGGTTTCGCCGAACGCGAGAAGCTGATGGTCTTTTACGAGCGCGCGTCCGGCGCCCGCATGCACGCGAATTATTTCAGGGTCGGCGGCGTGCATCAGGATCTGCCGCCGGAGCTCCTCGACGACATCTGGAATTTCTGCGATCCGTTTCTCAAGGTCTGCGACAATCTCGAAGGGCTGTTGACCGAAAACCGCATTTTCAAGCAGCGCAATGTCGATGTCGGCGTGATCGGCCTTGACGATGCCTGGGCCTGGGCCTTCTCCGGCGTGATGGTGCGCGGATCGGGCGCCTCCTGGGATCTGCGCAAGGCGCAGCCATACGAATGCTATCCGGAGATGGATTTCGATATCCCGGTCGGCAAGCATGGCGACTGCTACGACCGCTATCTCGTACGCATGGAGGAAATGCGCCAGTCGGTCCGGATCATGCGGCAATGTCTGGAAAAGTTGCGCTCGCCCGAAGGCCAGGGGCCGGTCGCGATCCCGAACCGCAAGATCACGCCGCCGCCGCGTGCCACGATGAAGCGCTCGATGGAAGCGACGATCCACCACTTCAAACTTTATACAGAAGGCATTCGCGTGCCGCGCGGTGAAGTCTATGCCGCCGTCGAGGCGCCGAAGGGCGAGTTCGGCGTCTACCTCGTATCGGACGGAGGCAACATTCCCTACCGATGCAAGATCCGCGCACCTTCCTTCGCCCACCTGCAGGCGATGGATTTCCTGTCCCGAGGCCATATGATCGCCGATGTTGCCGCGATCATCGGCTCGCTCGACATCGTATTTGGAGAGATCGACCGCTAAAGTGGGTCGAAGGGTATTTGGAGAGATCGACCGCTAGAGCGGATCGAAGGGTGTTTGGAGAGATCGGCCGCTCACCAGGTCGAAGGATCTTCCACGATCGCGGGATTGTTGTCCCTAGCCAGATCGCACATGCCTGGACGGCGCTCGAACGCCCGTCGGACGAAGGCTCTCAATTGCGGCGGGCCAACTCAAATTCTCGGATCAAAGACGGACGCATGGCCGCGACAAGGCGCAGCCAAGCGTCAAGGAGTTTCACAATCTGCGCGGCCTGACGGGGCACGAGTCCTTCCAAGTTCGGAAGCGCTCCCCGCAGCGCGGAAAGAACGCGTGTTCCGCCGTTCCTCGTATCGCGTCAATGCACGATCAAGCCCTTCATCCAGGCAACAAATCTGTTGCCGCGAACTATCCCGCGCACCCTGGCAGCGGCCCATCGCGCTTGCATCGTGGCGCCAACGTGGCAATGGCAAACGATTTGGTGCAACTGCCGGTCGCTCAGTTCGAAGAAGCGCTTTGCCTCACCATAGGTATCGTCGTTCAAGCCCATGGCACGCAGAACCGGATCCTCGAAAGCGACAGTGAGCGGCGTCCCAGCGCCACGCGATCTGTCGCGCGCTTCCCTGTTCATATATTCGGTGCCTGGAAGCGCCCCAAGGCATCGCGTCGGGTTTTGCTCGAGAAGTTCTGCCCAACGTTCAATCCGCTGGTTTCGGCTCATCGCCGGATACGCCGCGAAGGACTCAACTTCCGCGACGGCATGCAGTTGGTCGAGTGTTTGATGTTTCATGGTCGGCTCCTGTCGACAGGTGAATTCGCCCACGCCTATATGAGCAATTATCGCGCCGTGGAGCGCTGACAAGGCCGGATCACCGCAACATGAGGCGTACGGATCACCTGCCCGGTGAAGCGGCGCTCGGTTCCAACGCGCCGGCGCCGCTCAGTGGGTTCGACGTCGCCCCGTTAACCGAACCCATTCCGGGCAGGAACTTTTGCGGAAGCTCGCGGTTTGGCTTTGCGTCCGCCCCGGCGGCTGCAATATCAGTCTTGAAAGCCATTCCGTTGGACACGAAGCCTCAAAGCGTCGAACAAGACGTCGAGCCTGTAAATGAAACTCGGGAGCAACCGGCCCGGGTTCGAGAATCTCGTGAGCGATCGGCAGAGCCGCGGCAGGAAAAGCCCGACGGGGATGCCTCGCAACGAAAGGCCGGTCTGCTCGGCTTTCCCAAGCGCCATCCCTATGCGACGGCGGCGGTTGCGCTTGCGCTGTTGCTCGTCGCGGCAGGCGTCGTGATCTGGTGGCTGAACGCTCGCCAGTACGAATCGACCGACGACGCCTTCATCGACGCCCGCACGGTGACGATCGGCGCCCAAATCGCCGGCCGCATTACCGAGCTGGCGGTTAGCGACAATCAGCACGTGCAGGCAGGTGATGTCCTCCTGCGCATCGACGACAGCGACTATCAGGCAAATCTGAAGCAGGCCGATGCCGGCGTCGCCGCGGCCGAAGCCGAAATCGTCAATGTCACCGCTCAGATCGAGGCTCAAAACGCAAAGGTGAACGCTGCCCAGAGGCAGGTTGCACAGGCCAAGGCAGCGCTGGATTTCGCCAAGGCTGAGGATCAACGCAATCGCGAACTCCTGGCCAAGGGCACGGCAACGCAGCAGCAGGCGCAGCAAGCGGCATCGACGCTGCGTCAGGATCAGGCCGCGCTGGACAGTGCCGAGGCCAATGTCGCCTCAGCAAAAAGCCAGGTTTCGGTCTTGCAGGCGCAAGCCAGGAGCGCCGAGGCGCAGCTCGAACAGGCCAAAGCCAGCCAGGAGCAAGCCCGCACGACGCTGTCGCGCACGACCATCACAGCACCCGCAGCCGGGCGGGCAACGAGCATTTCGGCCGCTGACGGCACCTACGCCCAACCCGGCCAGGTATTGATGATGTTCGTTCCCGACGAGGTCTGGGTGAGGGCCAATTTCAAGGAGACGCAGCTCGACCTGATGCGGCAGGGACAACCGGTCGACATCGATATCGACGCGTACCCGGACAAGTCGTTCCATGGGCGCGTCGACAGCATCCAGGCCGGCAGCGGCACCGCCTTCAGCCTCTTGCCGGCCGAAAATGCCACCGGCAATTACGTCAAGGTGGTGCAGCGCGTGCCGGTCAAGATCGTCTTCGACAAGCCGCCGGATGTGCTTCTCGGCCCAGGGCTGTCGGTGGTGCCGACGGTCAAGGTGCGATGAACGGCGAAGCAGCCAGAAATCAGGGCGAAAGCCGATCCGCCGCCGGGACGCACAATCCCTGGCTCATCGCCATTGTCGTTTCCATCGCCACTTTCATGCTGGTGCTGGACACCTCGATCGCCAATGTCGCCCTGCGCAACATCGCCGGCAGCCTGGCGGCCGGAATGGACGAAAGCACCTGGGTCATTACCACCTATCTTGTGGCCAACTCGGTGATCATCCCGGTCAGCGGCTGGCTGGCAAGCGTCATCGGCCGCAAGCGCTACTACATGCTTTGCGTGGCGACCTTCACCGTCGCGTCGCTGCTGTGCGGACTGGCGCCCAACCTGGAACTGCTCATCCTGTTCAGGATCCTTCAGGGCCTCGGCGGCGGCGGCATGGCGCCAAGCGAGCAATCGATCCTTGCCGATACCTTTCCGCCGGAAAAGCGCTCGCAAGCCTTCGCGCTTTACGGCATTGCCGTCATCGTCGCACCAACGGTCGGGCCGACGATCGGCGGCTGGCTGACGGACCATTTCTCCTGGCACTGGATCTTCTTCATCAACGTGCCGTTCGGCATCCTGTCGCTGGCACTGGTGCAATGGCTGTTGGTCGAACCGGACGTACTCGAACGCGAACGCAAGGAACGGCTGAAAGGCGGCCTGAAGATCGACGGGGTCGGGTTCGTCCTGGTGGCTACCGCACTGGGGTGCCTCGAGATCTTCCTCGACCGAGGCCAGCGCTACGATTGGTTCGCCTCGAATTTCATTACGACTTTCGCAGTGATTTCCGCGATCGCGTTCCTGCTGCTTATCCCATGGGAAATCAGTCGCAGCGATCCGGTCGTCGACATGCGCCTATTGTTCACGCGCCAGTTCGGCACGGCCTTCCTGGTTATGATGGCGGTCGGTGCTATCCTGTTCAGCACCACCCAGATCGTGCCGCAGCTGCAGCAGACGACATTTGCCTACACCGCGACGCTGTCGGGCCTTTCGATGATGCCGGGCGGCATCGCCATGCTGATCTTGATGCCGGTGTCCGGATTTGTAGGCAGCATCGTGCAGCCCAAATACCTGATCATGGTGGGCATGTCGGTGGTCGCAGTCGCGCTTTGGCACATGACCTCGCTTACCCCGGACGCCAGCTTCCGCTTCTTTGCCTTTGCCCGTGTCTTCCTGATGGTCGGGCTGCCGTTCCTGTTCATTCCCATCTCGACCGCGGCCTATGTCGGCCTGCCCCCGCAACAGACCAACCAGGCATCGGCGCTGATCAACGTTGCACGCAATATCGGCGGCAGCATCGGCGTCTCGCTGTCCAACACCGTCATTGCGCAAAGCTCCCAGATCCATCAATCGAATCTGGTTGGCCACACCGTGCAATCGTCGCCCGCCTATCAGCAGGTGCTTCGGCAGGCGACCGAGCATTTCGTCGCCCAGGGTTCGCCGCTGGTCCAGGCGAAGCAGCAGGCGATCGGCTGGCTCGGCCAGTTGATCGCCCGCCAGGCCACGCTGCTCGCCTACGTCGATGTCTTCCGCTATTGCGCGGTGGCAACCGCCCTGCTCGTTCCGCTTGCCCTGCTGCTGCGGTCAGGCAAGTCGGGCAGCAGACACGAGAATCCGGAGATGGGCTGACCCGCAGGCGCGACGGTGTGGTTCCAAAAACGAGGAAGCCGGGAACCAGCTGACCCATTGCGTTGTTCTGCGCCAAGAGGAGATGATCACGATGGCCACTATTCCCACACCCGAGCCAACACCGACCCCGGTACCACCGCCTCCCATCCCCGATCCCAAGCCCGTGCGTGAGCCGGACCCCGACAGGCTCCCCGACGAGGACCCCATTCCCAATCCGGATGAAAACGATATTCCGCCGAAGCGGATGTCTTTCAGCCGGCAGTTGCCGTGATCGTTCTGCAGCCTGTCTGGCGATTGCTTGCGCCAGCGGCGCCGCCTGTCAGATTTCGAGCATGGCGTAGGGGCGGCCGGTCGGCTTGGCGACATGCATGGCAACGTTATAGACCGACGCTCCGCCCGGCGTACGGCCCTCATAGGCGCCACGATGCGCATGGCCATGCACCACTGCGCTGACCTGGAACCGGTCTATTGTCTCGGCCAGGCGTGACGAACCGAGAAACGGGAAAATCTCCAGCGGCTCGCCTTCGACCGTCTCGACGACAGGCGCGTAGTGCAGAACGACAAGCGTGCGTTTGGCGCGGACCTGCCGCATCGCGTTTTCAAGCCGCATCGCTTCGTTCACGCTTTCCGCCACCATCGACTTGATCGCCGGTTCGCCAAAGGAGCCGAGCATGCGCGATCCAAAACCGCCAACGAAACCCTTGACCCCAACGAACCCGACCTCGTGAATCTCCGTCGCCTCGCCGTCGAGGAGATGAACGCCCGCCTGACGCAAAATGTCGGTGACCTGCTCGACGGCGCCTGACTCATAGTCGTGGTTGCCAAGTACGGCGACGACCGGGATCGTGCAGGCACGCAGTTCCTCGGCAAGGATTTCGGCCTCCCGAGGCTTGCCGAGATTGGTAAGGTCGCCGGTCAGCACGAGAACCTGGGCTTCGCGCGACATCTCGCCGAAAAGATCGCGGTACGACGCCTGGTCCTCCTTGCCGACATGCAGATCGCCGATGGCGGCGACCTTGAGTGTGCCGCCGTTTTCGGCCTTTGCCGAAGCAGATTCGAGCTCGTCAGCCATCGCTATATTCTCCTTCACCGCCGACGTCGGCAAAGCCCCATTGCTTGACGTCGATCTCATAGTCGGTTCGTGAAAGCATGCGCCCGCGGCAGATCCGCATCCGGGAAGGCGGCAATTCGCGCTGCTTGGCCAGCCGGTCGAGCAACTCGTCGAGCAGCCACGCGGGCACACGGTCTCGCTCCGTCGGATAGATCCATCTGAAGTTCAAGAGATGCATCAGCAAGACTTCCCAATGAACTTCCATGTAGGAAAGCAGCCTTTGCCAGTCGATCTGGTCGTGCGCCTTGAGGATGGTGTGCGCGACGTCGGCGCCATCATGCCGGCCGCGGTCCTGGATGAAGCATTTGGACCAGATAAGCTCGGTTGGGCCGATGATCCGCACGTGGCTGCCCAGCAATTCGGCCTGGCGAGCATGCTCCAGCCACTGGTCGTCGACAGGCATTGTGCCGTTCATCGAGGTGAAGATGACGTCGAAAAAATGCGTGCCCCTGAACACCTTGCCGAGCCACCGGTCGTCCTCGACCACGACCGCATAGCCGATCTGCTTGAAATGGGCGAGGATGCGCGGGCAGTCGCCGGCCTTGCAGAAAATGTCGAGATCCTTGGTCGGGCGGATGATCCCGGTATAGGCGCTTACGGCATAGGTGCCGGCGACGAGAAAGGGGATGCCCGTCGCGACAAGCTCGCGGATCGCTTCGATATAAAAGACCTCCGCTTCGGCATTGCGAGGCGTCGGGGCGGCTTTTGGATCGACCGACGGAACGGATGCCGGGATGGCGCTTTCCGGTGGGGGATTGATGATCATAGCACATGACTCCTGGCCCGGCAGACCAGCAGCCGCCTGTATCTAATAGCCAAGCATGCCCGATGGTTCCCGCCGCTGCGTGCCACCGCCGCTCTCGCCTGCTGCATCAGGCGAACACGCCGCGGTGGCGGGCCTTCGAAGCGGTCGTGGCCCTCGGCCGCGGCGGCAGCCATAAAGAGACATGTGAGCGGTTATTTTTGGCGTCAAGATCGCAGCGCGCTTCGGCCTCAAGCGCGTCGAGGCGTAGTGGGCCCGCTATCATTCTCGGGTCCGGAAAGGATTGGTTTCAACATGGTTCCCGAGCTGTCGGAGGCGCTGCGCACCCGGCGTAACAGCCACTTGAGCGCCCGTAGCCAAACCGACTCTGTTTTCCGGAACGCTGCAGGCGGCGTGGCGAAAAGGCCATTCTCCATTTTGTAGTTCCTCACTGTCTCAGTCCAATCAGCGTTCTTCAACGAGCAAAACTTGTGTTGGTTCCGTGTCGCCATCGGCGGGAGCACGGGCTGGACAGGCGAAGCCATCATTGGTGGGTTCAAGCAGGCTAGCCTTCTGCAGCGAGATCAGCGCCTCGCGAGATCAGGGGCCTCGGCGATCAAGTCGCGGAATTAAGCCACTAGCCGGCGGGATTCAGCTCGTATCCTGATGCGCCGGCTCTGGACACGGCCCGCGAAGGCTGAAATTGTTACCGGCATTTCCAGTTGCAAATTTGATTGGGCGCGGCGGGGATGGCGCTGGTTTCTGAAGACATTGCCAGCCATCCGGCACTGCGTCGCCATGTCCAGGCTCAGTCGCGGACGCTTCTCCAAACCTATGAAGCGAACCCGCGGCTGGCCTCCGTATTCGCCGCGCAACAGCGTTGGCTGATGGCCCATATCGGCCTTGGCTTGTATTTCAATCGAGAGCCGGACGATCATCGCAAGGGACTTACGTCTGCACGGTTCATGGACGACATCTGCCGGCATTCGGTGGCCAGCCGCAACACCGCCGACGCCTTCCTGAAGGAGATGCTGCATTACGGTTTCATCCGGCATCTGCCGATCAAATACGGGCGCATCCGCCCCTTTGAGCCGACCGCGGGCACTCTGGAGACGGTTGCCGGCTGGGTCATGGCGCATCTGAAAACGCTGGACAGCCTGGACAATGGATTTCGACTGGCTGCATTCGTCGCACAACCGGACCTGCTCGCCAAACTGCAGCCGCTGGTGGCCGACGGCCTGCTTTCGTCGCATGCCGTGCGGGAGCCGAGACAGACCTTTTCCTTGTTCACCTGGCTCGACAATGGCGGCATCGTCATGGATTGGCTGATGTCTGGCGTCGATCCCGATCATGCTGACCTGGACCGAATTCCGACCGGTGTCGTCTCAATCGGAGATTTCGCGAACTGGCTCAAGCTTTCCCGGACCCACCTGTCACGCAAATTGCGCGATGCCGAGGAACTCGGCAGCATCGGCTGGTTGGGCCAGCGGGGTCACTCGGTCATGTGGGTGTCGAGCGAGTTCTATCAGGAATACATGACCGCCCAGGCGGTCAAGCTCGCCATCATCGATGCAGCCTTCGACAATTGTGTTGTAACTTCCGAAGCCAGCTGAACGGCGAGCCGAACGCCGTCGTGGCGGCTTTGGCGCCGCCGCGACGAAGGTTTGGCATTTCAATCGATGTCGAACGAAACGCCCTGGGCGAGCGGCAGCGCCTTGGAATAGTTCACCGTATTGGTAGCGCGCCGCATATAGGCCTTCCAGGCATCCGAGCCCGACTCGCGGCCGCCGCCGGTTTCCTTCTCGCCGCCGAAGGCGCCGCCGATCTCGGCCCCCGAAGTGCCGATATTGACGTTGGCAATGCCGCAGTCCGAACCGTCGACGCCGAGGAAGCGCTCGGATTCCTGCAGGTCGCGGGTGAAGATGGACGACGACAGCCCGGCGCCGACCGCATTGTGCTCATCGAGCACGGCGTCGAAATCCGAATATTTCATCACATAGAGGATCGGCGCGAAGGTCTCCTCCGTCACCGGCGAAACTTGGCGCGGCATTTCGACCAGCGCCGGACGCACATAGTAGGCCTCAGGCTGGCCGTTCTCGACCCGCATTCCGCCGGTTATCTTACCGCCATGCGAAGCCGCCTCCTCCAACGCCTTCTGCATGTTGTCGTAGGCAGCCTTGTCGATCAACGGGCCGACGAGAGCGCTTGTCTCCAGCGGATTGCCGACCGAGACGCTTTCATAGGCCTTCTTCAGGCGCGGAACGAGCTGGTCATAGACGCTCTCATGCACGAACAGGCGCCGCAGCGTCGTGCAGCGCTGGCCGGCCGTGCCCATCGCTCCAAAGGCGATCGCGCGCAGCGCCATGTCGAGATCGGCCGTCGGGCAGACGATGCCGGCATTGTTGCCGCCGAGCTCCAGCACGGCACGGGCAAAGCGCTTCGCCAGCCGTGGGCCGACATCCCTGCCCATGCGCGTCGAACCGGTGGCGGAGACCAACGGCACCTTCGGATGGTCGACCAGGATCTCGCCGACGGCGCGATCGCCGATCAGCACGGGCGCCAGCCCTTCCGGCGCATCGCCGAAACGCTTTGCCGCGCGCTTGAAGATCGCTTCGCAGGCGAGCGCCGTCAGCGGTGTCTTCTCGGACGGCTTCCACACCACCGCGTCGCCGCAGACCAGCGCCAGCGCTGCATTCCACGACCAGACCGCCACCGGGAAATTGAAGGCCGAAATGACGCCGACGACGCCGAGCGGATGCCAGGTCTCCATCATGCGGTGGCCGGGGCGCTCGGTGGCGATGGTCAGGCCGTACAATTGCCGGGAGAGACCGACGGCGAAATCGCAGATGTCGATCATCTCCTGCACTTCGCCAAGACCCTCGGATGGAATCTTGCCGACTTCGATCGAGACCAACCGGCCAAGCTCGGCCTTGTGTGTGCGCAATTCCTCGCCGAGCAGCCGTACCAGTTCGCCGCGCTTGGGAGCTGGTACCTGCCGCCACGCCAGGAAAGCTTTATGGGCATTGTCGATGGTCGTTGCCGCGTCGGCCGGCGAGATGGTTTTCAGCGCGGCGATCTGCTCGCCGGTCACCGGGCTACGCACGATGAGATCGCCGCCTGTAAGCGCGCCCTCGGCAACACCCAGTTTCGCCAGAAGCCCGGCCGTTTCCTTCGCAATCGTCATTTTCATCCCTTTCAGATCCCGCCGCTCATATGGCGTCGGTCAAAGCCTTGTGCCACGCCGTCTCTGTGCCGGTCGGCACATCAGGCACTGTCATGGCGTGGCATTACTCGTTTCAGGGAAAAATCGCCACCCCGGCATGGTCTAAGCAAAGGTCAGACCGTTGAACCAGGCGGAGGCGTCGGATCAATGCGCCGTTTGCTTGGCGCCTTCTTTCATCAGCCGGTCGATATGCATGCGGATATGCGCCGCCTCGGCTGCCGTGTTGGCAAGCGCGATGGCGCGGTCGAAAGCGACACGCGCCTCGTCGCCGCGGCCAAGCTGCATCAGCAGGCCGCCCTTGAGGCCGAAGAAGTGGAAATAGCCGGAAAGCCTTTGCTCCAGCGGCTCGATCATGGCGAGTGCGGCTTCCGGTCCACGCACCTTGGAGACGGCGACGGCGCGGTTGAGCGTCACCACCGGCGACGGCTGCATCTGCTCGAGCAGGCCGTAGAGCAGGTCGATCTCGTTCCAGTCCGTATCCTCGGGCTTTTCCGCCCGTGCATGCAGCGCGGCGATCGCCGCTTGCACCTGGTAGGGACCGGGCTTGCGATGGCGCAACGCCTTATCGACCAGCGCCAGGCCTTCATCGATCATCTTGCGGCTCCACAGGCTGCGGTCCTGGTCTTCGAGCAGCACGATCTCGCCGTTCTCGTCGAAGCGAGCCGGCGCGCGTGCATGCTGCAGCAGCAACAGCGCCGTCAGTCCCATGATCTCCGGCTCGGTCTGGAATAGCCTGAGCAGCAGCCGGGCCAGCCGGATCGCCTCTTCGCAAAGCGGCGCACGCGCCGACGCCTCGCCGCTGTTGCTGGAATAGCCTTCGTTGAAGATCAGGTAGACCATGGCAGCGACGGCGGCGAGCCGTTCGGAGCGCTCGACCGCTCCCGGCGTCTCGAACGGCACCCCGGCGTCGGCGATGCGCGCCTTGGCTCGAGTGATACGCTGCTCCATGGCGCTTTCACCGACGAGGAAGGCGCGGGCGATCTGCTTGACCGTCAGGCCGGAGACGATGCGCAACGCCACCGCGATCTGCTGCGTGGCCGGCAGGTCGGGATGGCAGCAGATGAACAGCAACCGCAAAATATCGTCGCGGTAATGCGCACCGTCCAGCCGCTCGGCGATGTCGCTCTCGGCATCTTCGAGATCGGAGATCTGGTCCTCCTCCGGCAGCGGCGCCTGCTTGGCGCGCTTGCGCACCGCATCGATGCCGCTGTTGCGGCCGACGAAGATCAGCCAGGCTGCCGGATCGCGCGGCGGGCCATTTTTCGGCCAGTTGTTCAGGGCCCTCAGGCAGGCGTCCTGGAATGCTTCCTCCGCCGCGTCGAGGTCGCGGAAGTAGCGCAGCAATGCTCCCATCGCCTGCGGGCGAGCGGTGCTGATTGCCGTGCTGATCCAGGCAAGTTCGGTCATGCGGAAACCTTGGCGGGATTGAAGAGCGAGACCGGCCGGATCTCGTAGGAGCCGCCGCTCGGGTTGACCTCGGAAAGCTCGCGCGCGAAGTCGACGGCCTCGTCGAGGTCGGCGCATTCGAGCGTGTAGAAGCCGAGGAACTGTTCCTTGGTTTCGGCAAACGGGCCGTCGATGACGATCGATTCGCCCTTGACCTTTCGCAGCGTTGTCGCCGCCGTCGTCGGCAAAAGCCGCGCCACGGGGCCAAGCCGCCCGGCGTTGGCATATTTCTCTTGTACGCCGATAAGTTTTTCCATGACGGCATCGTCCTGCTCCTTGCTCCAGGAGCAGACGACGTCTTCAGAGGCATAGCAGAGGATCGCGTAGAGCATGGGTCGTCCTTTTCTCTGTCAAAGGACGAAACACTAGGACCGATCCCGACATGGCGTCGACAAAAAAATACGCCCCGGTCCTGCGTCATTCCCTCGCCTTCAGCCATCTCAAGACCAGGGCCTCCTCGTCGTCGAGCCCGGCGATCGAGCGCTTGCCTCTGTTGGCGTCCGCCATTTCGCCAAGCAGCCCTCCTTCGGACCAGGCGCGGAAGACTTCCGGATGGATGTAGCAGCGGCGGCAGACGGCGCGCGTATTGCCGAGCCGCTCGGCAACCTTGTCGATGACGCCGTTCATCGCCCGCTTTTGTTGTGCCTGGCCTTCCGGGCGTTCGGTTTGCGCAAACAGCGACGCCGCGTGGATGGTTCCGCCCCACGTTCTGAAATGCTTGGAGCTGAACTCGACGCCGGCATTCTCCCTGATATAGCGGTTGACGTCGTCGGAGCGCACCGGATGCCTGTTTCCTTCCTCGTCGAGATACTGGAACAGTTTCTGGCCCGGCAGGTCCTGCGCTCCACGCACGATCTTGGCGATCCGGCGATCGACAAGCTTCAATCTCCATTCCTTGCCGGATTTGCCGATGAAGGCAAAACGCAGGCTCGAGCCCTTGATGTCGACATGGCGGTCGCGCAGCGTGGTCAGCCCAAAACTCTTGTTATCGCGGGCGTAGGCGGCGTTGCCGACGCGGATCATCGTGTTGTCGAGCAGCCAGACGATGGCCGCAACGACGCGTTCCAGCGGCAGGCCGTGACGGCGCAGATCGGCATCGATCTGCCGTCGCAATTCGGGCAGGCTTTCGGCGAAGGCGATGAGGCTCGAGTATTTGACCCCGTCACGCTCCTCCGCCCAGTGCTGATGATAGCGGTATTGCTTGCGCCCGCGCTGGTCCCGACCGGTTGCCTGAATGTGACCGTCGGCATCCGCCGAGATCCACACATCCGTCCAGGCCGGTGGAATGGCGAGCGCCTTGATGCGTGCCAGCGCGTCCTGGTCGACGGCACGTCCGTCGGGCCCTTTGTACGAGAACCCGTTGCCTGAACGCAGCCGGCGAATACCGGGTTCGGTGTCGGCGACATAGTTGAGCGAGGCCCGAACGGCCGAGGCGTGCGCGCCGTTCTCCAGCGCTCCGTTCCGCGGCACCCCGTTCTTTGGTGCAGCTTTCCTAACAGCCGATCGGCCAGACGACGACCCGGATTTGTCCAGCATGTCCTCTCCACGGAATTTCCGTAGATAAGCCGCCTGCTGGCTGCGGGTTCCACCGCCTTTTGATTGCCAGGACAGATTAACGACGACGCCGTGCAACGAGGAGGTGCCGTCACGCCTTTTCGAGCACGACCGGTATGACGTCGACTGCCTGCTCGCCAACCTGCCCGCCCGTGGTTTTCAGCACGCCGACGATCGGCGCCACATCGGAGTAGTCGCGGCCATAGCCGACCGTGATATGATCGTTGCTAGCGCGCATGCCGTTGGTCGGATCGAATTCCTGCCAGCCGGCATCGCGCCCGCACCACACCTTGACCCAGGCATGCATGGCGTCGGCGCCTTCGAGCCGCGGCTTCCCACGCGGCGGGATGGTGCGTAGGAATCCGCTGACATAGCCTGCAGGAATGCCGAGGCCACGCAGGCCGGCGATCATAATATGGGAAAAATCCTGGCAGACGCCGCGCTTCAGGCCGAAGGCGTCGCTGGCCCGCGTCTGCACCGTGGTCGCCTCGCCGTCATAGGTGAAATCGCGGTGAATGCGGTTGCACAGAGCCATGGCCGTGCCGACCGTCGAACTGCTGGCACTGCCTTTCGCATAGGCAGTGATTGCCGGGTCGATGCCGGCATGATCGCTGGCGGCCAGAAAGTGATGCGGCGAAGCCGGCGCCAGCGAGTGCACCGCGCCGAGTTCTTCCCTCAGCCGGCGTAGGTCGGGCGATACGTCGAGCCCGGGCTCCGGCCGCGACACTGAAACACGCGCGCTCATCCTGATGTCGAGCGCATCATGTGCGTCACGAAAGGCGATCGAGGTGACACTGTTGCCGAAAAAGTCGGAAAAGTCGGAGCGTTCGCTGGGCGCCGGCACAAAAGACAGTGAAGCGGCGATGACGCGCTGTACGCCAGGGATGGTCGGCGGCAGCACACGCACCTGATGGCGGCCGCCGCCGGCCGCCGCATCATAGTCGTAACGCAGGTGAAGCCTGATGTCGTAGAGCATGCCGTCTCTACCCGAAATAGGCTTTGGAGAGGCTGTTGTAGAGGCCGCCGATTTCATTGGCGAGATCGCTGAGGGCCTTGGCCGTCATGTCCGAGGGCTCCCTGATGGCGATCGACGTGTTGAGCTGCAGGATTTCCTTGGCCGCCGGCGACATATGGCCTTCACCGCCGACAGCGGGCAGCAGCGCGATCTCGGCCTTCAGCCGTTCGAGTTGGAACAGGATTGAGCGCGGGTTGAGCGGATCGAGCGCCAGAAGGTCGACCACCGTGCGCCGTCCCGCCTGCACCGGATATTGCCGGCGGTGGGTCATGACGCTGTCGCCGATCTCCAGCATCATGTCGAGCGCGCCTTCCGGCGCCTCGGCCCTGGTCAGTCGGGCGAGCGTGCGGGCGATCTGGATGCCGCGTTCGAGCCTGCGGCCGATTTCCAGGAAACGCCAGCCGGCGAAGCGGTACATATTCTCGTGCAGCAGGCCGGAAAACCCGGCCAGCTTGCGCAGGATGACCGTCATTGCCCTTGTCGCGTCGTCGCCCGGCGCCACTGTCACGGCAAATTGATGGATGGTCTTCGACAGATCCTTCAACGCCAGCCAGCCATCGGGCGAGAAGCGGTCGCGGATCTGCCCGGCGCTGTAGACGGCGCTGTCCAGCGTGCCGATGAGCCCCAACGGGATTGCCGTCTCGACATCGATGCCGAACGGCGCGAGATAGTCCCTGATGTCGGCGAGCAGCGGCATCTCGGGATCGGATGTCTCGGCCAGCCGCACGTGGTAGGCGCGCAGGATGCGCACCGTGTCTTCCGATCGCTCGATATAGCGGCCGAGCCATGTCAGGTTCTCAGCCGCGCGGCTGGGCAGGCTGCCCGGCAAAGTTCGGGTGAAGCTGTCATGCTCCTGCGGCAGCAGCGTCTCACGCTCCACCGGCCTGTCGCTGACCACCCAGACATCCGCCGCCTGGCCGCCGCGCTGCATGGCGATGGCCGTCGGGTCGAGCGAGAAGCCGACACGGGCAAAACCGCCCGGCATCACGGTCCAGCCTTCCGGCGTCCGCGCCAGATAGACGCGCAGGCTTGCCGGCCGCGGCTCCAGCCAGCCGCTGACATAGACAGGAGTGGTCGACAGCGTCACCGCTTCCTGGCCGACAAAGTCGCCGCCGTCTTGTTCGATCCGGGCGACGAGTTCGGCCCGTTCCTCGGCCGACAGCGCTGACCCGAGCTTGGTCGAGCCGTCGTCCTCGAAGGCAAGCCGCGTCGACA
Organism: Mesorhizobium sp. M0960; assembly: GCF_040319055.1. Classification (NCBI taxonomy): domain Bacteria; kingdom Pseudomonadati; phylum Pseudomonadota; class Alphaproteobacteria; order Hyphomicrobiales; family Phyllobacteriaceae; genus Mesorhizobium; species Mesorhizobium sp. M0960. The sequence goes on from NZ_JAMYNN010000009.1 coordinate 58,462, forward strand.
GTGCCGGGCCGATCACCATGCTATCGATATTGGCGAGCACATGTTCGCGCTCCGTATCCTGCCCGCACCACCATGTCGCGACGGTCGGCAGCAGCAGTTCCTCATTGCGCAGGGCGCGCGAAATCTTCGGCAGGAAGGCGAGCAGAGCGCGCGTCTCCATCAGGCCGGAACCCAGTGCATTGACGGCCGAAACCGCCCCTTGCCGGACCGCTTCGACCAGCCCCGGCGTGCCGATCTGCGAGTCCGACCGCAACTCGAGCGGATCGGCAAAGGCGGCGTCGAGCCGTCGCCACAAGACGCTGACCGGCATCAGCCCCGAAACTGTGCGCACCATCAGCCTGCCGCCGGAGACAGTCAGGTCCTCGCCCTCGAGCAGCATGATGCCGAGATAGCGGGCGATATAGGCATGTTCATAATAGGTCTCGTTCAGCGGTCCCGGCGTCAGGATGGCGACACGGCCGCCGGCTTGCTTGGCCATGCCGATCAGCGCATCGCGAAAACGGCGGAAGAAACCGGCCAAGCGGTGCACATGCATCTCGCCGTAAATGTCGGACAGTGCCCTTGTGGTGGCGACGCGGTTTTCCAGCGCAAAGCCGGCGCCCGATGGCGCCTGGGTGCGGTCGCCAAGCACCCACCAGCGGCCGTCCGGGCCACGACCGAGCTCGAAGGCGCAGAAATGCAGGAAATGGCCGCTGGCAGGCCTGGTGCCGACGACCGGCCGCAAATATTCCGAGCTGGCCGCGATCAATCCAGCCGGCAGAATGCCTTTCTCGACCAGCCGGTTCGGCCCGTAAATGTCGGCGATGGTCTCCTCGAACAGATCGGCGCGCTGGACCAGGCCGGCGCTGATGTCAGCCCATTCCTCCTCCTCGATCAGCAGCGGCACATGCGCCAGCGGCCATTCCCGCTCATTGGCGCCGGCCTTGTCGTAGACGCGGTAGTAGACGCCGGCATCGCGCAGGTACTGGTCGGCGCGGGCAAAACGCTGGGCAAGCTTTTCCGGCCCCAGGTCCTCCAGTGCCTCGATGAAGTGCCGCCAGGCCGGCCGCGGATTGCCCGACGCATCGACCATCTCGTCGACGACGCCGTCGATCGGTTGATAGTGCTCCAGCAGACTGTGGGTCTGCGGCTTGCTGCGCAGCTTTTTGTGATTCCCCTTCGCCATGGCTGATCAGAGTCTTTGCGGCCGCCGAAGGTCAAGGGTCATCGGGAAATCTTCAGAGGCTTCTTCGTTGCGCAGCACATAGCCGGACGGAGTATGGCCACGCGGCTCGAAGCGGGCGAGCCGCCGCGCCTCCGCTTCATTGCCGTTGACCGGGAACGTGTCGTAGCTGCGCCCGCCGGGATGTGCCACATGGTAGACGCAACCGCCAACCGCGCGGCCCGACCAGCGGTCATAGATATCGAAGACCAGCGGCGTGTTGACCGGCAGCGCCGGATGCAGGCCCGACGCCGGCTGCCAGGCCTTGAAGCGAACGCCGGCCACCGCGATCTCGCGGTTGTCGGTCACCTTCATCGGCACCCGGCGGCCGTTGCAGACGACGGCGTGACGTTCCGGGTTGAGCCCCTCGGTCTTCACCTGCAGCCGTTCGACGGAGGAATCGACAAAGCGCACCGTGCCGCCGATCGCGCCTTGCTCGCCCATCACATGCCAAGGCTCCAGTGCTTGCCTGAGCTCCAGCTTGATGCCGGCATGCTGGACCTCGCCGCAGAACGGAAAGCGGAATTCGAGCTGGGCGTCGAACCATTCCGGACGGAACGCAAAGCCGTTCAGCTTGAGGTCGTCCAGCACATCGAGAAAATCCGCCCAGACATAATGCGGCAGCATGAAACGGTCGTGCAGCGAGGTGCCCCAGCGTACGAAGCGGCCGTCGAGCGGGTTCTTCCAGGCCCGGGCGATGATGGCGCGCACCAGCAATTGCTGCGCCAGGCTCATGCGCGCGTTGGGCGGCATCTCGAAGCCGCGGAATTCGACCAGCCCCAGCCGGCCGGTCGGCCCGTCCGGCGAAAACAGCTTGTCGATACAGATTTCGGAGCGATGCGTATTGCCCGTCACGTCGGTCAGGAGGTTGCGGAACAGCCGGTCGACCAGCCACGGCAGGGGTGCCGCGCCCTTGTCCGGATGTGGCACCTGCGCCATCGCGATCTCGAGTTCGTAGAGCGAATCGTGTCGTGCCTCGTCGAAGCGCGGCGCCTGGCTGGTCGGGCCGATGAACAGGCCGGAGAACAGATAGGACAGCGATGGATGCCGCTGCCATTGCAAAACAAGGCTCTTCAACAGGTCGGGGCGGCGCAGGAACGGACTGTCATTGGGCGTGGCGCCGCCGACGACGACGTGGTTGCCGCCGCCGGTGCCGGTGTGGCGGCCGTCGATCATGAACTTGTCGGCGCCAAGCCGCGTCTGCCGCGCCTCTTCGTAGATCGCCGTGGTCGTCGCCACGCAATCCTGCCAATTCGCGGCGGGGTGGATATTGACCTCGATGACGCCGGGATCGGGTGCGACACGGATGACATTGAGGCGCGGATCGTGTGGCGGGCCGTAGCCCTCGATATGCACCGGCAGTCCGATCGCCCTTGCCGCGTTCTCAGCCGCCGCGACCAGTTCGAGATAATCCTCCAGCGCCTCGACCGGCGGCATGAACACACAAAGCCGTCCGTCGCGCGGCTCGACCGAAAGCGCTGTGCGCACGGCGCCGCCGATCTCGGTAATCTCCTGTTCGACGCGGTCTTGCTGGCCGGTAACGGCCGTGAAGGAGACCGCCTGCTGGCGTCGCGCCATTTCGTCGGCGCCTTCCAGTTCGGCCGGAGCGGGCGAAGAAGCAGCACCGGGCAAGATCGCCTCACGCGCCGGCAATGGTCCGCGCGGCAGCGATGGATCGACCGGTACGATATAGGGGAACTGCGCCGGCGGCACATAAGGCAGCGTGCCGAGCGGCAGGCGGTAGCCGACCGGCGAATCGCCGGGCACCAGGAACAGCCTGCCGCGCCGCGTCTTCCACTTCTCCGAGCGCCAGCGCGGTCCGGAAGCCTGGCTGTTCCAGCGCTGGACGGGCAGCACGTAGCCCGACGGCTTGGTCAGCCCGCGTTCGAACACCCGCGCCATGCGGCTGCGCTCCTCCGGGTCCTCCAGCTTCGAATTGGAGGGATCGACATTGTCCGGCAGCTTGCCTTCTTTGAGCAGCCATTCGGCCGGATCCTCATAGGCTTCGCTGACCATCGTCTTGTCGATGCCGAGTTCGTCGGCAATCGCGGTCAGCAGGCTCTCGGCCTGCTTCGGTCCGGCATCCGCCTCGCTCTTTTCATGTGCGATCAGTGACGGATCGCTCCACACCGGCTCGCCGTCGGTGCGCCAGTAAAGCGAGAACGTCCAGCGCGGCAGGCTTTCGCCGGGGTACCATTTGCCCTGTCCGTAATGCAGGAAGCCGCCCGGCGCGAAGCGTTCGCGCAGCCGGCGGATCAGCGCATCGGCCTTTTCGCGTTTTGTTGGCCCGACGGCGGCGGTGTTCCACTCGGCCGCCTCGAAATCGTCGATTGAGACGAAGGTCGGCTCGCCGCCCATGGTCAGCCGCACGTCGCCGGCCTGGAGTGCTGCATCGACCTCGACGCCCAGCGCGTCGAGCGCCTGCCAGCTCTCGTCGGAGAACGGCTTGGTGATGCGCGGATGTTCGGCGATGCGGTCGACCCGCATGTCGAAGCCGAATTCGACATTGGCGAAGCTCGCCATGCCGGAGATCGGCGCGGCATTGCGGAAATGCGGCGTTGCCGCGAGCGGCACATGGCTTTCGCCGGTGAGCAGGCCGGAGGTCGGGTCGAAGCCGATCCAGCCGGCGCCCGGCAGATACACCTCGCACCAGGCATGGAGGTCAGTGAAATCGGTCGCCGTGCCAGGCGGTCCGTCGAGCGCGACGAGGTCAGGCTTCAGCTGGATCAGATAGCCGGAAACGAAGCGCGCGGCGATGCCGAGGTTCCTCAATATCTGCACCAGGAGCCAGCTCGAATCGCGGCACGACCCCTTGCCGGCGGCCAGCGTTTCCTCGGGCGAGAAGACGCCGGTTTCCATGCGCACGATATAGGCGATCTCGCGCTGCAGGCGCGAATTGAGGTCGACGACAAAATTGACGGTGTTGGTCGGGTGGCGCGCGATGGTTTTCAGGAATGCTTCCAACAGCGGCCCTGCCGGTTCCGGCGTTCGGTAGATGGTCAGATCGTCCCTGATCTCTTCCGGGTATTCGAACGGAAACGTCTCGGCCGACGGCTCGACGAAGAAATCGAATGGATTGTAGACCGTCATGTCGGCAACGAGGTCGACCTCGATCTTCAGTTCCGTCACCGGTTCGGGAAAGACAAAGCGGGCAAGGAAATTGCCGTAAGGGTCCTGCTGCAGATTGACGAAGTGATTTGCCGGCCCGACCCTCAGCGAATGGCTGAGCACTTTGGTGCGGGAATGCGGCGCAGGCTGCAACCTTATGACTTGCGGGCCCAATACGACCGGCCGGTCGTATTTGTAGTGGGTCAGGTGATAGACGGCTGCCAGAATTGCCATGGTGCCCCTGAAGTCGGCGTTTCAAAAGGAGTTCGCTGAACCCTGACACGAATGCTGACCATTCTCCAAGCAGAGATGTTGCGCTGCACCTAAATTAAGCAGCCTTCACAGCCTCACAAACGGAGCGCCGACCCTGGGATTCCGCAGCGTGGCGGCAGACGTTGCAACGCTGCAGAGCCGAAGGCCGGCGGGTCAGCACCGGGCGCTGTCCCGCCGATATCGATGATCGGCAGCACGCGCGATGCGTGGTCCAAAAGAGCTGAAAAGAAAACCCGCCTCGGTGGGCGGGTCGCCGGTGCCAATTAGCACCATAGCCAAATTAGTAGCATAGCTGCCGGCACAAAGCAAGAACAAAATGTGGTACCGTCGGCGAAAATTGCCGATCTGCCGCTTTGCGAGGGAAGATGCCAAGCAGTGGCGTCCTGGAAGCGGAGGACATCTGCCAATGCTAAAAGAACGCCTGCAACCCGGTCTGCGCCCGTCCGAGGATCAGCGCATGCACATCATGCGTGCCCTCATAGGTGTTGACCGTTTCCAGGTTCTGGGCGTGGCGCATGACATGGTAGCCGATCTGGATGCCATTGCCGCCATGCATGTCGCGGGCCTGGCGGGCGATGTCGAGCGCCTTGCCGCAATTGTTGCGCTTGACGAGTGAGATCATCTCCGGCGCCATCTTGCCTTCATCCATCAGCCGCCCGACGCGCAGGCTGCCCTGCAGGCCGAGCGCGATCTCGGTCTGCATGTCGGCGAGCTTCTTCTGGAAAAGCTGCGTGCCGGCCAGCGGCTTGCCGAACTGCTTGCGGTCGAGGCCATACTGGCGGGCGCGGTGCCAGCAATCCTCCGCCGCGCCCATGGCGCCCCAGGAGATGCCGTAGCGCGCGCGGTTGAGGCAGCCGAACGGCCCCTTCAAGCCCGAGACATTGGGCAGCAGCGCGTCCTCGCCGACTTCGACGCCTTCCATCACCACTTCGCCGGTGATCGACGCTCGCAGCGACAGCTTGCCGCCGATCTTCGGCGCCGACAGCCCGTTCATGCCCTTTTCCAGGACAAAGCCGCGAATCTCGTTGTCATGCGCGGCCGATTTTGCCCAGACGACGAACACGTCGGCGATCGGCGCGTTGGAAATCCACATTTTCGAGCCGGAGATCCTGTAGCCGCTCGCAGTCTTTTCGGCCCGCGTCTTCATGCCGCCCGGGTCGGAACCGGCATCCGGCTCGGTCAGGCCAAAGCAGCCGATCCATTCGCCCGACGCCAGCTTCGGCAGGTATTTCCTGCGCTGTTCTTCCGAGCCATAGGCATGGATCGGATACATCACCAGCGACGACTGCACACTCATCATTGAGCGATAGCCGGAATCGACGCGTTCGACCTCACGGGCCACCAGCCCGTAGGTGACGTAGTTGGCGCCGAGCCCGCCATATTCCTCGGGAATGGTGATGCCGAGCAGACCGGCCTCGCCCATTTCGCGAAAGATCCCGGCGTCGGTCTTCTCCTCGAGATAGGCTTCCTCGATCTTCGGAGCGAGCTTGTCGGCGGCAAACGCCGCGGCGCCATCGCGCACCATGCGCTCGTCCTCCGAAAGCTGGTCCTCAATCAGGAAAGGATCATCCCAGACGAATGCGTTCTTATCGGCGGCCATGGCTCTCGGTCTCCCAAACTCATGCATGTCGCCCAAAGCTTGCCCGCGGGCCTGACCCGAGGGTGTTCGGCAGCTTGGAGATAACGACATGCATCGAAACAGAAATCTTGAAACGCGCGGCTTATCGGCTCCCGTCCTGAAAAAATCAAACGAAATAGCTTCGCCGATCCATGAGCATTGGTGATGGATCATCTATGTCGAGCGCCGCCTTCTGGCCTGGCGGCGCAGCCCGGCTCGCGAAATTACTTGCGCTTCAACGCATCGGCCAGAGCGGCGCCGAACGCGCCCTGCTGCGTCGGCCGCTCCGGCTGGCGTTGGGGCGCGGGCGCGCGCGGTACCGGCCTGCTGCCATTGTCGCGCGGCTTCGGGGCGGCGCTGTCGCCGTCCTTGCGCATCGACAGACCGATGCGCTTGCGCTTGATGTCGACGTCGACGACGCGCACCTTGACCACGTCGCCGGCCCTGACCACCTCGTGCGCGTCCTTGACGAACCGATCCGCCAGTTGCGAGACGTGCACCAATCCGTCCTGGTGCACGCCGATATCGACGAAGGCACCGAAGGCCGCGACATTGGTGACGGTGCCTTCAAGCTGCATGCCGGGCTTCAGATCCTTGATGTCGTCGATGCCGTCGGCAAAGGTCGCGGTCTTGAAGCCGGGGCGCGGATCGCGGCCGGGCTTTTCCAGCTCCGACAGGATGTCGCGCACCGTCGGCAGGCCGAAGCGTTCATCGACGAAGACGCGCGGATCGAGCGCCTTGAGTGCGGCGCTGTCGCCCATCAGCGAGCGGAGGTCGCGCCCGCAGGCGGCGACGATCTTTTTCGCCACGCCATAGGCCTCCGGATGCACGGCTGAGGCATCGAGCGGTTCGCTACCATTGGGAATGCGCAGGAAGCCGGCGCATTGCTCGAACGCGCGGGGTCCGAGCCGCGCCACCTTCAACAGTTCGCGGCGGCTGGCGAAAGGGCCGGAGGCATCGCGATGCGCAACGATCGCTTCGGCCAGCGATGTGCCGAGACCCGAAACCCGCGCCAGAAGCGGCGCCGACGCCGTGTTGAGATCGACCCCGACGGCGTTGACCGCATCCTCGACCACCGCTTCCAGCGCGCGGCCGAGCCGGTACTGGTCGACATCGTGCTGATACTGGCCGACGCCTATCGACTTCGGCTCGATCTTGACCAGTTCGGCGAGCGGATCCTGCAGGCGCCGCGCGATCGACACCGCCCCGCGCAGCGACACGTCGAGGCCGGGAAATTCCGCCGCCGCCGTTGCCGACGCCGAATAGACCGAGGCGCCGGCCTCGCTGACGATCACGTTGAGCGGCTTCGGCCCGGACCCGGCCGGCATATCAGCCAGCATGTCGGCCACCAGCCTTTCGGTCTCGCGGCTGCCAGTGCCGTTGCCGATCGAAATCAGCTCGACCTTGTGCAGCCGGATGAGCTTGGCCAGTTCGGCTTGCGTGCCGCGGACATCGTTCTTCGGCGGGAACGGATAGACCGTTGTCGTCGCCAGCAGCTTGCCGGTGCCGTCCACCACCGCCACCTTGACGCCGGTGCGGATGCCCGGATCGAGGCCCATCGTCGGCCGTGAGCCGGCGGGCGCGGCAAGCAGCAAATCCTTGAGATTGCGGGCGAAGACATGGATTGCTTCCTCCTCGGCCCGCTCGCGCAAGTCCCGCATCAGATCGAGCGTCAGGTGCAGCGACAGCTTTATGCGCCAGGTCCAGCCGGCGACCTCCATCAGCCACCGGTCGCCTGGCAACTGGCGGCCGATGGCGTAGGCGTCGGCGATCATCCGCTCGACCGGTTTCACCGGTGACACATCGTCGGCATCGACCTCGATGTCGAGCGACAGCACCTCCTCGTTGCGGCCACGCAGCATGGCCAGCGCGCGATGGCTCGGCACGTTGGCCCAGCGCTCGACATGGTCGAAATAGTCGGAGAATTTCGCGCCGGCCTCCTGCTTGCCGTCGATGACGCGCGAGCGCAGGAAGGCGCGTTCCTTCATGTAGGCACGCAGCTTGCCGACCAGGTCGGCGTTCTCGGCGAACTGTTCGGACAGGATATCGCGTGCACCTTCGAGCGCTGCCTTGGTATCGACCACGTCTTCGCTGATGTAGGCCAGCGCCAGCTCGGCCGGCACGGCCGCACGATCGGCCAGGATAGTTTCCGCCAGCGGTCCCAGTCCGCGCTCGCGTGCGATCTCGGCCTTGGTCCGGCGCTTCGGCTTGTAAGGCAGGTAGATGTCTTCGAGCTCGGCCTTTGTGATGGCCGCAGCGATCTTTGCCTCAAGCTCTTCCGTTAGCTTGCCCTGCTCGCGGATCGAACCAACGATGGTGTCGCGGCGCGCGTCGAGCTCGCGCAGATAGGCGAGCCGCTCGGCGAGGTCGCGCAACTGCGTGTCGTCGAGGCCGCCGGTGACCTCCTTGCGGTAGCGGGCAACGAACGGCACGGTCGCACCGTCGTCGAGCAAGCCGATCGCCGCCGCGGCCTGTTCGGGCCGGGCGCCGATCTCGGCGGCTATGATGGTTGCGATGCGCTTGATGTCGGATGCCATGTCGATCCTGCTGTTTGTCGAAAAGAGACGCGACCATAGGCGCAGAGCACCGATGCGCCAACCGCGCCATTTTCAACCCGGCGAGAGGTCCACAGGAAAGGTCGGGCTGTCTGGATCGGATCAGACCATCCGGCTCAGCGCCTCGAAGAAAGAAATCATATCCAAATCGAGCGGATCGTCGACCGGTACCGGCTGCGACGACATCTTTGCGATTACCATTTCGGCCTTCGGATTGACGTAAAGCCACTGGCCGTGGATGCCGATGCCGCAGAAGGCGCCGCTTGCCGCGCCCGTCTGGTACCATTTGTTGCGATAGCGGCCACGCGGAAACAGGAACGCCATCGTGCCGCGTTGCCAAGCCTCGGCGTCACCGCCAGTTTCGGTCGTGTCGCGCACCCAGCTCTCCGGCACGATACGGCAGCCATTGGCCATGCCGCCTTGCCGCATCATCTCGCCGACCCGGGCGAGGTCGCGCGGCGTCACCGAAATGCCGCCGGCCGTACGCGCCGTGCCTTCCATGTCCACGGTTACCGAAGCTTCGCTGACAGCGCCGAGCGGCGCCCATAATTTCTCGCGCATCAGATCGGCGAAGCGCCGGCCCGACGCACGTTCGAGCAGGATGCCGAGCAGGTCGGAATTGGGCGAACGGTAGCGGAACGTCCGGCCATGCGGCTCGGCCAGGCCCTGCAGCGTCATGAGGAAAGTGGCCAGGCTCGCGGTGCCCCCGCCTGGATTCCACAGCATGGCGCGGCGATAGCGGGCGAAGGCGCTTTCCGGATCGAGATAGGCCTCTTCGAAGTCGAGGCTGATACCCATGTCGAGCACGTGCCGCACCCTCGCATCGCCATAGGCCGAGCCGGCAGCTTCGGGCAGATAGCGGCTTACCGGAGCCTGCGGATCGAAAATCCCCTCGCCTGCCAATATCCCGGCAACAATCGCGGTCAGCGACTTGCTGATCGAAAAGACGATGTGGCGCGCCCCGAACTCCATATGCGGTGCGAACCAGTCGCCGACGAATTTGCCGCCTTTCATGATCGTCAGCGCGTCGGTATCGGAGCGCTTGAGAAAAGCTGCGACAGTCTCCGCGCCGCCTGCAAGAGCGACCTTTTCACCAAGTAGCTCGCCGAAATCCTGCGCCGGCGCCTCGCTGCTGCCCGGCTTTGCCGCCACGGCAGCGCTCGGCACCAGCTCGCCGGCATTCTGGAACGACCACCGGCTGAACGGGCTTTCTCGCCAATTGCCGAGCAGCACCTGGTTTCGGGCAAAGCCATATCTCGTTTCGAACGCGGTCTTGCCGGTCATGGCGCTTCCTTCGGTCTTGGCGTTCTAGGCGAGCGCCGCGGCGATCGCGTGCACGGCTTTCAAAGTCGCCACCGAATAGGCGACGTTGGTAAAATCCGGATAGCTCGAAAGCTTCACCACGACCATTTTCATGTTCCAGTCGATATGGATCAGCTGCCCGAACACGCCCCGGCACATCAGTGCCCGCGAGCGCGGGTCCTCGATCCAGAACTGGTTGCGGTAGCTGCCTTCCGGCAGGCTGGGACTGAAGTCCGGTCCATGCCTGCCATTGCGCGTCGCCTCGATCCAATCGGCCGGCACGACGCCGCCGCCATTGTCGAGGATCAGCTGGCCGAAGCGGCCATAGTCGCGCAGCGTGGCGTTGAAGCCCCCGTCGGCAACTGCATAACCGGCGCTGTCAACGGTGAAGCAGGCACTTTCATCCGCGCCGAGCTTTTGCCAGAGCTCTTCCGAGACCAGCTGCGCCAGGCGCTTGCCGCTCACCCGTTCCATGATGAAGGCAAGCACGTCGGTCTCGATCGAGCGGTATTCGAAGGCAGCGCCGTGCGGTCGGCTCTTTTCCTTAAGCCCCAGGATCAGCTCGAACATGTGCGACGGCCAGCGGAAGGCCGGATCGCTGTCCGGCGGCACCGGCTTCCAGCCGGTGGCGACATCGACCTGGCCGATGTCCGAATAGGGATCGGTGTATTCCTCGGAAAAGCTCACCCCGCTCGTCATGTCGAGCGCATGCTGCACACTGGCGCCTGCCCAGCCGGTCGCCTCCAGCTCCGGCAGATAGGTCGTCACCGGCAAAGCCGGATCGATCAGCCCGCGTCCGACCAGTATGCCGAACACCGATGCGGTGACCGACTTCGCCATCGACTGCGACAGATGCAGCGTGCGCTCGGTCATGCCGTTGAAGTAGCGCTCATAGGCGACCTTGCCGTCCTTGAGCACGAGGAACCCGTCGGTGTAGGTCTCGTCGAGCAGCCCGGCCAGCGTCGTCGCCTTACCCGTGCTGTCGCTCACCGGCAGCGCATCGAAATCGACCTCGGCCCGGTCCAGCCTGTGGCGATGGCCGTTGCCGCGCCAGACTTCGACGGTCGGCAGAATTTCGCGGATATGCTGGAACGCCCATCGGTTCCATGGCGGCCGGTCCCAGTCGAGCTTCGGCGGAACCATCTGCGGCGGCGAACCCTGCATGATCGGCGGCGCCGGTTCGCTGTTGCGGTAAGATTTCATCCAACCCCCTTGCGCAAGGAAGGGAGGCCGAAGCCTCCCTTCAGTCTGATCCTAGAGCAAGGCTACTTGCGCAAATTGGTCCAGATCTTGTTGTAGATCTCGACCACTTCCGGTGGGCAAGGCGGTACGAATTCCGCCGCCGGTGCATCGGCCGGCGGATTGATTTCCGGCGCGCTGGCGAAATCGGGCGGCAGGAACTTGTGACTGCCGGCAATGCCGTTGTCGTAGCCGGCGAATTCCGAAATCAGCGCCGCGTTTTCCGGAGCCATGACGAAATCCTGGAACAGCTTGGCGTTTTCGAGATTCTTGGCGCCCTTCAACACGGCGACATTGTCCATCCAGCCTTCGATGCCTTCCTTGGGATAGGCATATTTGATCGCCGGGATTTTCTGGCGCGCACGATAGGTTGCGCCATTCCAAGCCTCGGTAACGATCACGTCGCCGGAGGTGATCTTGGTGATGGTGTCGTAGCTGAAGGTCTTCCATGACGGCTTGGCGGCCATCAGTATGTCGTTGACCTTCTTCAGATTGGCCTTGTCTGCGCCGCAGCGCGGCACGCCGGCATAGCGCTCGGCCGCATGCATCACAGTGTTGACATCGTCGAGCATGTTGATCTGGCCCTTCAACTCGTCTGGCGGATCGAACAGGATCGCCAGCGTGTCGATGTCGCCCTTGTATTTGTCGGTGTTGACTTCGAACGCAGTGGTGCCGAATTGCCACGGGACGGTGTAGTGACGGCCATTGTCCCAGTAGATGTCGACGAAGCGCGGGTCGAGGTTCTTGCCGTTCGGCATCGCATTGGGCTCGGTCTTTTCGAGCAGGCCCTCATCGATCATGATCTTCACGGTGTAGTCGGAAGGGACGACGATGTCATAGCCGGAATTGCCGGCGCGTACCTTCGACAGCATCGTCTCATTCGAATCGTAGTCGTCCAGCGTCACTTTGACGTTGTACTGTTTTTCGAATTTTTCGATCAGCTTCGGGTTGGTGTAGTCACCCCAATTGTAGATGTGCAGCTCACCGTCGGCGAGCGCAGGCACCGCCCATAAAAGCGCCGCCGTCGACACGGCAGCCATCATTTTCCTAGACATCACACTCTCCTTTGCCTTCGCATTGATTCACTGGCCTATAATTTACTTGGCGCGTCGGCGCGCGATCAGGAACGAGATTGAGACGAACAGGATCGAAACCAGCAGCAGGATGGTGGAGATGGCATTTATCTCCGGCGTCATTGGCCGCCTGATCTGGTTCCAGATGTAGAGGGGCAGCGTCGTCTGCCCGGGGCCGGCGACCAGCTGCGTGATGGTGAAATCGTCGAAGGAGACGATAAAGGCGAGCGCCCCACCTGACAGGATGCCGGGAACCAGCAATGGCAGCGTTATGCGCCTGAAAGCATGCCACGGCGTGGCATAGAGGTCGGCCGCCGCAGCTTCGAGCGTCAGGTCCATGTCCTCGAGCCGCGCCCGGATCGGCATATAGGCGAATGGAATGCAAAAAACGGTGTGGGCGAGGATCAGATTTCCGATGCCGAAATTGAGCCCGAAAGTGCCCGCGATCAGCGCAAAGAAAGAGAGCGTCGCCACCGCTGTGATGATTTCCGGAACCATCAGCGGCAGGTTGATGACCATGAAGGCGGCCGACAGCCCGCGCCACGGCTTCACCCGGGTCATGCCGATTGCCGCCAGCGTCGCGGCGATCGTCGAAACGATCGTGGCGGTGACAGAGATGATCAGCGTGTTCTTGGCGGCGTTGTGGAATTCCTGGTTGAACAGCGCACTGCCATACCAGCCGAACCCGATGCCCTCCCAACGCGTCACCAGAGACCCTGTATTCAGCGAAAAGATCATCAGGATCAGGATCGGCGCGTAGAGCACGCAGAGGCAGATGATGGCGATCGAGCGGAACCCCGGCTGGTCCTTGATATCGGCACTGCGGGGGTCAGCCATGCGCCATCTTCCCCGACGTGTTGCGGACATAGAAGTAGAGCGCCACCAGCACCGCGGCCATCAGGATCAGCGCCTGCGCGCAACCGAGCGGCCAATTGCGCCCGGAACCGAACTGCTGGGCGATGAGATCGCCGATCATCAGATGGATGCCGCCGCCCAGGATCAGCGGCGTCACATAAGCGCCGAGGGCCGGAATGAAGACCAGCAGGCAGCCGGCGATGATGCCGGGCCGCGACAGCGGGATGATCACGCGCCACAGCACCTGCCGACGTGTCGCGTAGAGGTCGTAGGCGGCCTCGACCAGCCGGAAATCCAGCTTCTCCAGGCTGGAATAGAGCGGCAGCACCATGAACGGCAGGAACGAATAGAGCAGGCCGAGCTGGATGGCGAAGTTGGTGTAGAGCATGGTGATCGGCTTCTCGATCACCCCCAGTGCCATCAGCGCGTTGTTGATGAGGCCTTCGTCGCGGATGATGAACATGATGGCGAGCGTGCGCACCAGAAGGTTCGACCAGAATGGGATGGTCATCAGCAGCACCCACCAGTTGCGCTGCGCCGGCGGTCGCGTCGCCATGAAATAGGCGGTCGGAAAGCCGAGCAGCAGGCAGATGATCGTCGTCACCACGGCAAACAGAAACGAGCGCAAATAGATGATCAGGAAATCCGGCGTGAACTGCAGCGTGTCGTCGAAAATATCGCGCTGGAACAGGAAGTTCACATAGGCGTCTGTCGAGAACTTCCACTGCACCCCGCCATAGGGTGCTGCGGCGAGAAATGAATAGATGAGGATGATGAGAAGCGGCAGCACGCCGAAGATGCCGATGATTACCAAAGCCGGTAGCGAAAGCAGGCGGTGGCGCCTTGCAGTGGCTTTCTCCGCCTCCGCTTCGAATACCGCCGCCTTGGAAAACGTGACTGCCATCAATCCCTCAAAATGCGCGCGCCATCGTCCTCGAACACGACACCGACCTTGGCGCCCGGCTCGAATGAGACGGCGCCCGAGCGGCTGTTCTGGTGGCGCACGATGAAATCGTCGCCGCCGTCGAGCTTCACGTGATAGTGGGTGTCGGTGCCGAAATAGACGACATTTGCCAGGGTTCCCGAGACCATGCCCTTGGCGGCATCGGCGACGAGATCGGCATGTTCCGGCCGCACCACAACAGTCACCGCGCCGGAAGGGTCGAAGTTTTCCGGAAATCCCGCCGCCACCGTCGCTTCGGAGGCGATCTTCACCATCGCGATACCGGATTTCTTCGACACGACAGTGCCCTTGAGGAAATTGGTTTCGCCAATGAAGTCGGCAACGAAGCGCTCGGCCGGCCGGTCGTAAATATCGCGCGGCGTGCCGACCTGCAGGATCTTGCCGGCCGACATCACCGCGATGCGGTCCGACATGGTCAGCGCTTCTTCCTGGTCGTGGGTGACGAAGATGAAGGTGATGCCGGTCTGGTGCTGCAGCCGTTTCAGTTCGATCTGCATTTCCTTGCGCAGCTTGTAGTCGAGTGCCGACAACGGCTCGTCGAGCAACAGCACTTTTGGCTGCGGTGCCAGCGCGCGCGCCAGTGCCACGCGCTGTTGCTGGCCGCCGGAGATCTGGCTGGTGCGGCGAGCGCTCAGCGCCTCCATCTTGACCAGCTTCAGCATCTCGGCGACGCGTGCCTTGATTTCGGTCTTCGGCTTGCCCAGCATCTCCAGGCCGAAGCCGATATTCTCGGCCACGGTCATGTGCGGGAACAGCGCGTAGGACTGGAACACGGTGTTGACTGGCCGCTTGAACGGCGGCAGCGGCGCGATGTCGTGCCCGTGCAGGAGGATTTCGCCTTCGCTGGGAAAATCGAAGCCGGCGATCAGCCGCAGCAGCGTCGTCTTTCCGCAGCCCGACGGCCCCAGCAGCGTGAAGAACTCGTTCTCGCGGATCGACACCGAAACCGTGTCGAGAGCGGCGACTTGGGCGTCCCCGGTACCGAACACCTTGCGGACGCCGCGGACCTCGATTGCACTCTTACCCGGCTGATCCGGCACGCATTACCCCATTTTCATGTCCGCTCTTGATGGCGGATCCAGTTCCCATTCGATTGTCAGCATATGCCGGTCGGCTTGGCAACCATGCATCTGGACCTCGGTTCAGAATGCAAGCTCCGTGCCATCGTCAGCGTCATCATCAACCCTGGTAAGTGATCTTGCCGCCGCAGATGGTGCTGACCGGATGCACCTTGTGTAGCAAACCCGGTTCAGTTGCCTCGATATCGGCCGACAGCACCACCAGATCGGCCAGATAGCCTGGTTTCAGCCGGCCTTTGCGGTGCTCCATGAATTCGGCATAGGCACCTTCGACCGTATAACCGGCAAGCGCCTCGATCAGCGAGAAGCTCTGGTCTGGATCGCCCTCTGCCCAAGGCTTGCGCAGCACCGCCGCCTGAATGCCCAGGATCGGGTCGACCCGCGACACCGGCCAGTCGGAAGCGAAGACGACATGCGCGCCCGCCTGTTTCAGTGTCCGCCAGGCATAGCTCAGCGGCCATCTTTCGCGGCCGATGCGCGAAAGCGTCGGCTCCAGCGGGAAGTCCATGGCGCCGGGCGGGTGCGGCGGCTGCATCGAGGCGATGACGCCGAGTTCGGCGAAGCGCGGCACGTCGGCGGCAGTGGTGACCTCGATGTGCTCGACCCGGTGCCGGCTGTCGCGCCTGCCGTTCTTCCGCTGCGCCGCCTCGTAACCGTCGAGAACCGCGCGCACCGCGCCGTCGCCGATCGAATGCACGGCGATCTGCAGGCCGCGCCGGTCGGCCTCCAGCGCCACCTCGGCGAAATGCTCGGGCGTAAACAGCGGCTCACCGCGCCAGCCCGGCCGGTCGGCATAGTCGTCGACCATGACCGCGGTCCAGCCTTCCAGCACGCCGTCGTAAAACATCTTGACCATGCCGGACGACAGCCATTCCGATCGGTAGGAGTTGGCCATGCTCGATGCCTTTTCCAGCACGTCGAGCGTCATGAAATTCTTGAAATGAAAAGGTATCTTGGTGCGGCAGAGCAGCCGCCCTTCCTGTTCCAGCCCGGCTAGCAGCTCGAGCTGGTAAAAATTGCCGTCCATGTTCTGGATCGAGGTGATGCCGTGGCGGGCGCACCATTCCAACCCGCGATGCATCAGGTCGCGATCGGCAGCGACTTCGGCGGCGGAAGGGTACGGCTCGGGCTCGCCGCCTGTCGCAAGGCCGAGCCGCACGCGGTTCTGCCCGGAAAGCTCGAGGATCGGCCCGAACGCCTCGCCCTCGCGCAATTCGCCCGCCGCCAGGCCATCCGCTCCCATGACGATCTCGTTGCCGGGACCGAGTTGCTTGCCGTGCAGGATGCCAGCCAGTTCCAGCGCCTTTGTGTTGGCCCACATCGTGTGGTGATCGGAAGCCGACATCGCGAACGGCCGGTCGGCGATGATGCGATCGAGATGATGGCGGGTGACCGGCTCTTCCTTGGAAAGGATAGTGTAGTCGACGCCGGCCCCCAGCAGCAATTTGGCGTTCGGCCGTGCCGCCGCGTAGGCGCGGATCGCGTCGCTCAGCGCATCGAAGCCATGCACGCCCTGAAGGTGCAGATTGTCGAGTTCGGCCGCGCCGCCGAAAAGATGCATATGCGCTTCGATAAAGCCCGGCACCACCGACCCGCCTTGCGCATCGATGACCTTCGTGGCCGGCCCTTTCAGCGCCTCGATCGTCCGGCGATCGCCAACCGCCAGGATGTTGCCGTCCTTTATCGCCACCGCTTCGGCCGTCGGATTGCCTTCATCCATGGTCAGCACGCGGGCATTGGTGACGATCAGGTCGGCATTTGAACTCATGATTTCCCACGGTTTGGTTGCGCTGCCGGCAGGCTAGACGACCGGCTGCCGTGCCAGCAAGCCATGGCTGGTTGGCCCAGCGCCTTGTGAAGGGCCATGCAGGACGGTTAGGGTCGCCGCGTCTCACCACGGAAAGATTTCATGAAGACTGTTTTTTCGCCTCTCCATGCCGGCCATTCCGGCAATGTCGAACTGATCGCCGGCGCCATCGTGCCGGCTTTTGAAAAGCCCTCGCGCGCCGAGTTCATCAGGGCGCGGGTGGAGAGCGAAAAGCTCGGTCCGATCCTGTCACCGGAAAGTCACGACCTCGCCGCCGCCAAGAAGGTTCATGCCAGCGACTACATCGATTTCCTGCCGACCGTGTGGCCGCTCTGGGAAGCGTCGGGCCGCACCGGTTCGGCCATTCCCTTCACCTGGCCGACGCGCGGCCTGCGCGGCGACGTGCGCCCGAAAGGCATCGATGCGTTGCTCGGCTTCTACTCCTTCGACGGCGGCGCGACTTTTGTCAAAGGCACATGGGACGCTATCAAGTCGTCCTATGATGTCGCGCTGACAGCCGCCGCGCTGGTCAAGGCCGGTGAGCCTTCCGCCTTCGCGCTGTGCCGCCCGCCGGGGCACCATGCAGGGGCGGCCTTCATGGGCGGCTATTGCTTCATCAACAACGCCGCCGTCGTCGCGCAAAGGTTTCGCGACCATGGCGCCGGGCGCGTTTCGATCCTCGACATCGACTATCACCACGGCAACGGCACCCAGGAGATATTCTATCGCCGCGGCGACGTGCAGGTGCTGAACCTGCATGGCGATCCGATGACCGAATATCCGTTCTTTCTCGGCCATGCCGACGAACGCGGCGAGGGCGACGGCGAAGGCTTCAACGACAATTATCCGATGCCCTTCGGCACCGGCTGGGACGTGTGGAACGCCTCACTCGAGGAGGCCTGCACGAGGCTTTCGGCTTATGCTCCTGACGTCGTCGTGGTTTCACTCGGCGTCGACACTTTCGAGAAGGACCCGATCAGCCAGTTCAAGCTGAAAACGGAAAACTATCCCAGAATCGGCCGCCGCATCGCCAGGCTCGGCCTGCCGACGCTGTTCGTCATGGAAGGCGGCTACGCCGTCGAGGAGATCGG
Organism: Mesorhizobium sp. M0960; assembly: GCF_040319055.1. NCBI lineage: Bacteria > Pseudomonadati > Pseudomonadota > Alphaproteobacteria > Hyphomicrobiales > Phyllobacteriaceae > Mesorhizobium > Mesorhizobium sp. M0960. The sequence goes on from NZ_JAMYNN010000009.1 coordinate 76,627, forward strand.
CATCAACGCCGTCGGCGTGCTGACCGGCTTCGAGGACCGCTAGAAGTGCCGCCGGTGCCTGCAATCATGTAGCGGCGCTCGGCGTGGCAAGCGGTGCGGCCTGCCCGCGCGAGCGGCCAAGATAATAGACCGCCGCCGCCGCGATGACGCCGGCGGCCAGGATGCCTGCCGCCAGCACCGGCCGGTACCAGAACCAGGCGATCGCCATCGTCGTCGTGCCGACCAGGATCGCCAGGAAAAAGGCAATGATGCCGGTGCCCATCCGCGCCACGCTGCCGAGCAAAGGAATAACGTCGAGGACGACGCCAATCGGGCTGAGCAGCAGGGCAAAGCCGATGGCCAACAGCAGCAGGCCGGCGGCGCGCAGCAGCCAGGTGATAAGCGTGTTCTGGCTGACCGCGTCGGCGAACATCTTTTCCGCCGGCACATTGCCGATGTCGACCATCAGCAACTGGTCGCCGGCCTTTGTCTGGTAGGGTTCGAGCCCGCCCGCTGCCTGGCGCGCGACGACGCTGACCAGGCCGAGCGGCGCCAGCTCGTAGCCAATGCGATAGTCGCCGAGCGCCGGCGACGTGGTGTTGAAGCCGAGATAGATCTTTCCGTCGACGATGTTGACCCGCTTGGTGCCGGTGTAGGCGGCATCGATGGTAGCCGACTGGTCCGGTGACAGTGAAAATTCCTTGTCGCCGCCGATCAGGTCCAGCACCGGCCGGTCGAGCGTGAAGGCACCGAGCTTGCCGTCCGGGATCTGGAACCTCTTGCTGTGTATCTCCATCGGCGGATTCTCATGGCCGTCCGGCTTCTTGAACTCCGACGAGTTGATCTGGCTGTCGTCCCACACTTTCGAATAGCTGTAGGTTGTCACCGTCTCCTCGCCGCCACCAAGCTTCTTCGTCGTCTCGGATTTCTGTTCTTCTTTCCACTGGTACATCTCGGTGCTGCGCGACAGCCGCAATCCTTGCGCCGAAATGCCAAAGTCCGGATCGGCAAGGCCGCCGCTCGCCGTCACCGCCCCGGTGACATGGACAAGCTTGCCGTCATTGCCAGCATCGATGCTATCGGCGCCAACCGAGATCACCGCGCCCGATCCCTCGGCCAGCGAACGCGCCGTCTGCACGGCGCGACCCTCGTTCCAGAACAGGCCGATCACCATCAGCACGATCAAGAGCAAGCCGAAAACGATCCCGCCGACCGCGCGCTTGATCCGCCCGAACCACGAGACGGACGTTATTTCCTGAATTGAATCGCCCATTGTTTCCCCCAATTCCCCAAAGCCAGTTTCACGAATCCGCGCTCTGTCGCGCAGTGGCATGCAACCGGCGTTACGCCAAACCGAGACAGACGCCCCATCCGTCCCGACAACAGGAGCCTATCGCAATCGACGAATTGCCGATACGGCACACTTGCAGTTGGATCCGACCGCCGCAAAGCACACGGGCGCTTCGAAAATGTACCCTCGGAGCGCCTCGACCGATGGAATTCGTTTCAGTCAAATCGCGTTTGATGTCGGATTCGTCTACGGTTAGATTGTAGCCGAATCAGCCGTTCCTCGGGGGGCGCGGCGACCACCAAAACCTCATGTTCCGGAACCATTCCGGAGCCGGATTCGCGCTCCCTGCAACAGGTGCGATTTTGTGCGCGGCGTCGCGTGGTGGTGTCCCTGGTGAAGTGATGCGTATTCGGCAGCTGGCGATGCCAGCATCTGGATCAAATCTCGCAACTCGATCTGTTGAGTTTCCTGACCTGACAACGCCGACGGAGCGGTAGAGCAGCAACGATGTATCAATTCCCCCGAGCCGAAATGCAGACCGCTGCCGGGGCCAGGCATCGGCAGCTTCTTAGCCGTTCGATCGACATGCTGTTGGCGGCGATGGCGGCTGGCCGCGATTCGCTGGAAGCGGCCGAGGCCCTGCATTTCACCAGTCGCGTCTGGACCGCCTTCGTCGAAGATCTCCGCTCTGGCGACAGCGCCCTGCCCACGGAGCTGCGCGCCAATCTCATCTCGATCGGTTTGTGGCTGCTGCGCGAAACCGAAGACATCCGCCAGGGCCGCACCGACAATTTCGAAGGCTTGATCGAAGTGGCGGCGATCGTCAGGGACGGCATGCAGTGAGCCCGCTATGGCGCGCGCGGACGGGCTCCGCGCTCGCTATCTTGTTGTTGGACCATGATCTTTCTCGAGAATGCGTTCGCCCTTTGCGCTGTGATGTTCTATTTTTTGAATCCATGGCTTGAGGGGCCGATTCATCGCAAGAACAAACGCATTTGAGCCCGGGAAAGCATCGATGAACGACGACACACCGGAAAGCGAAAGCGCCTCGGCGCTGGCGCCGTTCCGGCACGGCATCTTCCGGGCGGTGTGGTCCGCCAGCCTCGTCTCCAATTTCGGCGGCCTGATTCAAGGCGTCGGTGCCGCCTGGATGATGACGACGATCGCCACCTCGTCCTACCAGGTCGCATTGGTCCAGGCCTCGACCACCTTGCCGATCATGCTCTTCGCGTTGCTGGCCGGCGCCATCGCCGACAGTTTCAACCGGCGCAAAATCATGCTGATCGCGCAGATCTTCATGCTCGCCGTCTCGGCTCTTCTCACCGTCTTCACCTATCTCGACCTGATGACGCCGTGGACGCTGCTCGCCTTCACCTTCCTGATCGACAGTGGCACCGCGCTCAACAGCCCGTCCTGGCAGGCTTCGGTCGGCGACATGGTACCTCGTCCCAAGGTGCCGGCGGCGATCGCGCTCAACTCGATGGGCTTCAACCTGACGCGCAGCGTCGGCCCGGCGATCGGCGGCATCATCGTTGCCGCCGCAGGCGCCGCCGCGGCCTTTGCCGTCAACACGCTGAGCTATGTCGGCCTCATCGTCGTGCTGGCCCGCTGGAGGCCGGAACTGCCGGCATCGACCTTGCCGCGCGAGACGCTGGGCGCCGCAATGGGCGCTGGCCTGCGCTACGTCGCGATGTCGCCCAATATCGGCAAGGTGCTGGTCAGGAGCTCGGCCTTCGGCTTCAGCGCCGGCGCGGTCCTGGCACTGCTTCCCCTGGTCGCGCGCGACGTCGTCAAGGGCGACGCCTTGAGCTACGGCATCATGCTCGGCGCCTTCGGCATCGGCGCCGTCGGCGGCGCGCTGACCAGCGTCAGGCTGCGGCAGCTGCTGTCCAGCGAAACCATGGTGCGCATGGCATTCGCCGGTTTCGCGCTCTGCGCCTTCAATGCCGCCGTCAGCGAGAATGCCTGGCAGACCTCACTCGGCTTGCTGGTCGGCGGCGCCTGCTGGGTGACAGCGCTTTCGCACTTCAATGTCACCGTGCAGATGTCGACGCCGCGCTGGGTGGTCGGCCGCGTGCTTTCGGTCTACCAGACCGCAACCTTCGGCGGTATCGCGCTCGGCAGCTGGGTCTGGGGCGTCGTTGCCGACGCCCATGGCGCCGAAGTCGCCCTGATGGCGGCCAGCGTCGCGATGCTGGCGGGAGGCGCCATTGGCCTGCTGCTGCCGCTGCCGCAGCAGGCCGTGCTCAACCTCGATCCGCTTAACCGCTTCCAGGAGCCGCATCTGGCGCTTGATCTCAAGCCGCGCAGTGGTCCCATCGCCATCATGATCGAATACGTGATCCGCAACGAGGACGTGCCGGAATTCCTCGCCACCATGGCCGAACGGGGCCGCATCCGCCGTCGTGACGGCGCCCGCAACTGGACATTGGCGCGCGATCTCGAAAATCCCTCGATATGGATCGAGCACTACCACACGCCAACCTGGGTCGAATATATCCGCCACAACAGGCGCGCCACCTACGCCGACGCGGTCATCGGCGAGCGCATAAGGGCCCTGCACAGCGGCAACGAGCCACCCCGCGTCCGCCGCATGATCGAGCGGCCGACGACAGCCGGCACGGCGCTGGTGATGCCGAAGGGACCGATCGAGCATTAGTGGCCGGCGCGGCGTCCAGTTGGACGAGCAAATGAAATTGCTACGCCTGGCCCAATCCGCGAATGTACGAATGGGATGGCCATTGTGGAGAGACGGTTTATATCAGTTGATGTGATTATGACCACTAAGGGGAGACGATGCGTTACATACGTCCGCTTTCAATTGAAGACGCCGCCGGCCTGTTGGCCGGCTCAGCCGGCACGGCCGCCATCCTTGCCGGAGGCAGCGACCTCTTGGTGAGAATGAAAGGCGGCTTTATCGAACCCGACCTGATCGTCGACATCAAGGCGATCGACGGGCTTGGCGAGATCAGGGAAACAGCCGAGGGCTTCAGCATCGGCGCGGCGGTCCCCTGCGCGGTGCTGGGCGAGAGCAAGGCCCTGAAGAACGCATGGCCCGGCGTCGTCGAAGCTGCGAACCTGATCGGCTCGAAGCAGGTGCAGGGACGCTGCACCATCGTCGGCAATCTGTGCAACGCCTCGCCGGCCGCCGACAGCGTGCCGGCGCTGGTAGCCGCTGGCGCCAAGGCGGTGGTCGTCGGCCCGGGAGCCAGGCGCACGATTGCCGTGGAAGCGGTACCGACTGGGCCGGGCAAGACGTCGCTGACCAAGGGCGAGATCATCGAGGCAATCCTGCTCGACAAACGTCTGCCGCGTTCGGGCGATGCCTATCTGCGTTTCATTCCGCGCACGGAGATGGACATCGCCGTGGTAAGCGCCGGCGTGAACCTGATGCTCGATGAGCAAGGTCGCGTCAAATTCGCCCGCCTGGCGCTGGGCGCCGTGGCGCCGACGGTGATTCTGGTCGAGGAGGCCGCCGAGGTTCTCATCGGCTCCAAGCTGGACGAAGCCACGCTGGAAAGGCTCGCCAAGGTCTGCTCGGGGGCCTGTCGTCCGATCGACGACAAGCGAGGCACTATCGAATTCAGACGGAAAGTTGCGGGTGTGCTGGCCAAGCGGGCCGCCACGACCGCCTATGCACGTGCAGGAGGCAAATAATGGCTGGTGTGGCAGTATCAACGACAATCAATGGCGACAATGTCGAGTACCTTTGCCAGCCGGACGAGACGCTGCTCGATGTCCTGCGCGATCGCCTGGGGCTGACGGGCGCCAAGGAAGGCTGCGGCACCGGCGACTGCGGCGCCTGCAGCATCATCCTCGACGACCGGCTGGTGTGCTCGTGCCTGGTGCTCGGCGCGGAGGCTGAAGGGCGGCGCATCGAAACCATCGAGGGCATGGCGCATGGCGACAAGCTGCATCCGCTGCAGCAGAAATTCCTGGAACACGCCGCGCTTCAATGCGGCATCTGCACGCCGGGCTTCCTCATGGCGGCCAAGGACCTGTTGGCCAAGAACCCCGATCCGACCGAGGAGGAGATCCGCTTCGGCCTCGCCGGGAACCTCTGCCGCTGCACCGGCTATGACAAGATCGTGCGTGCCGTTCAGGACGCCGCGAGCGTGATGAAGGGAGCATGACGATGAATTTCGATCCACGTTACTCCGGACGCAATTTCACCTCTGTCGGCACGCGCCCCATCCGTCCCGACGGCGTCGACAAGGTGACGGGCCGCGCACGCTATGGCGCCGACTTCAACATGGCCGGGCAACTAGTCGGGCGCGTTCTCAGAAGCCCCCATGCGCATGCCACGATCAGGAAGATCGACACGTCGAAGGCGGAGAAGCTCGCCGGCGTCAAGGCGGTGATCACCGCGGCCGACCTGCCCGACCTCACCGACGGCGATGCCGCCATGTACGACATCCTCGACAACTGCATGGCGCGCAAGAAAGCGCTCTACGACGGCCATGCTGTGGCCGCGGTCGCTGCGGTCGATGCCCGCACGGCGAGGCAGGCACTGAAGCTGATCGAGGTCGACTACGAGGTGCTGCCGCATGTCACCGACGTCGACGAGGCGATGAAGCACTCCTCACCCGTGCTCAACGACGCCATCTTCACCGAGGGCCTTGAGCAAAAGCCCGTCAAGCCTTCCAACGTCACCAAGCGCACCCAGTACGGCCATGGCGACATCCATGAAGGTTTCGGCCACGCCGATTTCGTCGTCGAACGCTCCTTCAAGACCGAGCAGACGCACCAGGGTTATATCGAGCCGCATGCCTGCGTGGCCAATGTCAGCTCCGACGGCACCGCCGATCTTTGGGTCTGCACGCAAGGGCATTTCGTCTATCGCCAGCACTGCGCCCAGCTGCTTGGCATGGAGGCCTCGAAGCTGCGCGTCACCTCGTCGGAGATCGGCGGTGGTTTCGGCGGCAAGACCCATGTCTGGGCCGAGCCGGTGGCGCTGGCGCTGTCGCGCAAAGCCGGCCGGCCGGTCAAGCTGGTCATGACGCGCGACGAGGTGTTCCGCGCCTCCGGCCCGACTAGCGCCACCTCGATCGACGTCAGGATCGGCGCCCGTAAGGACGGCACGATCACGGCGGCCGAGGCCACGCTGCGCTATTCCTGCGGCCCCTATGCCGGCATGTGGGCTGAGATCGGCGCCATGACCGCCTTTGCCTGCTACAAGCTCGAGAACGTCAGGACGGTCGGCTACGAAGTGCTGGTCAACCGGCCCAAGACGGCGGCCTATCGCGCGCCGTCGGCACCGATGGCGGCGTTTGCGGTGGAAAGCGCGGTCGACGAGCTGGCCAAGGAGATCGGCATGGACCCGGTCGAGTTCCGGATCAGGAACGCGGCGCAGGAAGGCACCAGATCGTCCTACGGCCCGGTATACGGCCCGATCGGCATCGGCCCAACGCTGGAGGCGGCGAAGAGCCATCCGCACATGAAGGCGCCGCTCGGCAAGAACCAGGGCCGCGGCATGGCCTGCGGCTTCTGGTTCAACTTCGGTGGCCAGACCTGCACCGACCTCAACATCGGCATGGACGGTTCGGTCTCGCTTGCCGTCGGAACCGTTGACGTGGGTGGCTCGCGCGCCTCGCTTTCGCTGGTGGCGGCAGAGGAGCTCGGTATCCCCTATGAGCAGGTCAAGGCGGTGGTCGCCGATACCTCCAGCCTCGGCTACAACGATATGACGGACGGCAGCCGCGGCACCTTCTCGTCTTCGATGGCGACGATCTCCGCCGCTCGCAACGCCATCAAGATCCTGCGGGATCGCGCCGCGCAGACGTGGGACATCCCGGTCGACGACGTGGTCTGGGAAAAGGGCCACGCGATCGCTAGGGGCGAGAAGTACGGCAACCTTGCCGCGCTGTCGCTGAAGGAGATCGCGGCCGCTTCCGGAAAGACGGGCGGACCGATCGCCGGCCACAGCGAGCTCGTCGCCGACGGCGCCGGCGTCTCCTTCGCCACCCATATCTGCGATATCGAGGTGGATCCGGAGACCGGCTTCACCAGGGTGCTGCGCTACACCGTCGTTCAGGACGCCGGCAAGGCGGTGCATCCGACCTACGTCGAGGGGCAGTACCAGGGGGGTGCCGCGCAAGGCATCGGCTGGGCGCTCAACGAAGAGTACATCTACGGCAAGGACGGGCGGCTGCAGAACCCTGGCTTCCTGGACTACCGCATCCCGGTCTGCTCGGACCTGCCGATGATCGACACACAGATCCTCGAGATCCCCAACCCTAACCATCCCTACGGGGTGCGCGGCGTCGGCGAGACCTCGATCGTGCCGCCGCTGGCGGCGATCGCCAATGCAGTCTCGAACGCGGTCGGCGTGCGCATGGCGCATATACCGATGTCGCCGCCGCGCATCCTGGCGGCGATCGAGGCGGAACGGGAAGGCTGATGGTTGAAGTAACGCTCTGGGGATCGCTCGGCGCGATCGCCGGAGGCAAGAGCAAGGTCGAGATCGAGGCGAAGGATATTCGGGAGCTGTTCAGGAAGCTGGCTGAACAGTATCCCGGCCTCGAGCCCTACATCGATCGCGGCATCGCCGTCGCCATCGACGGGACGATCTATCGCGACACCTGGTCGAAGGAACTGCCGGAAGGGGCGGAGATATTCCTGCTGCCGCGTCTTGCCGGGGGATAACTGGACAACCGTGTCCCTACCATCGACGACCAAGACTTGGCCTAGGCTCGAGAAAAACCTTGGCTATCCACGAGAATTCTTGGCCAGTTCAGCCGGCGAGTTTGGCTCCTTTTCGATGACTGCTTCTGTGTCAATCACAGACATAGAGGCGAGCGAGCTACACGTCTGCTTTGAGGCGAAAGCAGCCGCCCGCAGCGTAGAAGTCAAATGGCTTGGATCAGAACCTACCATTTACCAATGTCAGCTTCATGATTCATAGGCACAGTCTTGGGAGTCAGATGCGATGGCGGAGCGCCTCAATGATCACCGCCATCGCAGGCGAGAGCTGTCGCCTGCTCGGGTAGTAGAGGTGATAGCCCGCAAATGGCGGACTCCAGTCGTCAAGCACGAGCCTAAGGCATCCCTTGGCGATGTGGTGGCTGACGAGGTTTTCCGGGACATAGGCGATCCCGAAACCGCTTATCGCAGCCTCGATCATGGGAATGGACGAATTGAAGGTGAGCTGGCCTTCCACGCGCACACGAAGGTCGCGGCCATCCCTGGCGAATTCCCAGGCATATAATCCGCCGAACGTCGCCTGCCGCATATTAATGCAGTCATGATCGACCAGATCCTGCGGTGCGGTCGGAACCGGATGGCGGGAAAAGTACTCCGGCGAAGCCACGGCCACGAGCCTCCAATCCGGCCCGATGCGCACTGCGATCATATCCCTGTCGATGCTCTCACCAAGCCGCACGCCTGCGTCGAAGCGCTCCTCCACAATGTTCTTCATGCCGTTGTCGCTGTAGAGTTCGACGCACACGTCAGGATAGTCGCTGAGCAAGGGCTGCAGCTTCGGCCAGACGGTCGTCTGGAGCGCATGGTCGGAAAGCGTGATACGGACCGTTCCGGAGGGCTTGTCGCGAAAGGCCACCAGGCTTGCGAGGTCCGCTTCGATTTCCTCGAAGCGGGGAACAAGAGATTGGAAAAGTCGCTCGCCGGCCTCGGTCGGAGCGACGCTCCGCGTCGTACGTGTCAGCAGGCGGACGCCGAGACGAGCTTCAAGCTCCTTGATTGTCGAACTCAGGGTCGACTGCGAGGTTCCGAGCTTGGCCGCCGCCTTGGTGAAGCTCCGTTCCCGCGCGACCGCCACGAACCATAGCAGATCCTTCATGCCATCGCGCTGCATAGGGTACCTCCCGTCGGATATTTATATCATGAGCAGATAAGTCCATGCGAATTACTTAGTCTAATAGAATGGGTTCCTCTGCAATATCTTCTGGCATCGCGACGGCGTTGGCGGCTGATCCGCCCGGTCGCCCTGCAAGGATTCCAATTATGGAAACGACGTACGACACAAGGCTTGTCGGTGACCGCGCCGCATGGGGCGCGGTTTTGGCGATGGCGCTGTGTGTTTTCGTGCTCATCGCGTCGGAATTCATGCCGGTCAGCCTGCTGTCGCCGCTAGCGGCCGATCTCGGCATCACCGAGGGCCGCGCGGGACAGGCGATCTCGATTTCGGGCGTTTTCGCCGTCGTGACCAGCCTGCTGGTCGCCGGCCTCACGCGCCATATCGACCGCCGACTGGTCGTGACCGGCTTCACCCTCCTCCTCATCGTGTCCGGTTTGGCTGTCACCTTCGCGCCGAACTACGCGTTCCTCATGGTCGGCCGGGCGCTGCTCGGCATCGCGATCGGCGGGTTCTGGTCGATGTCGACCGCGATCGTCATGCGCCTCGTGCCGCAAGACATGGTTCCGAAGGGTCTCGCCATGCTGAACGCCGGCAATGCCATTGCGGCCACCATCGCCGCGCCGCTGGGCAGTTTTCTTGGCGCCTATGTCGGCTGGCGCGGCGCTTTCTTCCTCGTCGTGCCGTTTGGGCTTCTGGCGCTGGCCTGGCAGTGGACAAGCCTGCCGGCGCTGCCCCCGCGCCGGGGGAAGCGTTCAGGCAATCCACTGGCGCTCCTCGGCCGTCTTCCCGTCGCCATCGGCATGGCGTCGATCATGATGCTGTTCATGGGCCAGTTCGCGCTCTTCACCTATCTGCGGCCCTTCCTCGAGGGCGTCACCCGGCTCGACATCGCTGCTCTCTCGGCGATCCTGCTGGCGATGGGGCTGGCGGGGATGCTCGGCACATGGTGCGTCGGCCGGCTTTTGTCCACGCGTCTGTTCAGCATCCTCATCGTCATCCCGCTGGTCATGGCGGCCTTGGCCGCTGCGCTCATCGCCCTTGGTGCCCTCCCCGTTCCCACAGCGCTGCTGCTCGTTGCCTGGGGCTTCTTCGGCACGGCCGCGCCCGTTGGCTGGGGCACGTGGCTCAGCCGGACGTTGCCGAACGACGCAGAGGCCGGCGGCGGGCTGCAGGTGGCAGTCATCCAGCTCGCCATCACCGGCGGCGCCGCGATCGGCGGCACGCTCTTCGATACGGTCGGCTGGTGGGGAGCGTTCACTCTAGGTGCAGTGCTGCTCTGCGGATCGGCGCTCGCCGCCCTTGCCGCATCGCATATGGCCCGGAGATCTTTGCCATGATCATCGAGCGTGCGCCGCTTAACCGCCGGACATTGCTCGGCGCCGCGCTCGCGGTGGCGGCCCTGCCTCGAGCAGCCGCCAGCCAAGAAGGCGAAGCCCCAGTCAGCCATGAGTCAACCAACATGAAGATCAGGATGATTTTCAACGGCCACATCATGACCGCCACGCTCTACGACAATCCGTCGGCGCGCGATTTCTTTTCCATGCTGCCGCTCGATCTCAAGATCGAGGACTACGCGCATAACGAGAAGATCGCCTATCTGCCGCGCAAGCTGACAGAGAAGGGAAGTGGTCCGTTCGCCAACGAGCAGCCCTACGACCTCTGCTATTTCACGTCCTGGGGTAACCTGGCCATGTTCTACGCCGACTATCGCCATCCCGGGCTGATCAGGCTCGGCCGCTTCGACGAGGGCGAGCAGGCCCTGCACATTCGCGGCGAGTTCCCGCTTCGCATCGAACGCACTTGAGGACACAAAGGAGATCACCATGGACATTCTTCGCGCTGGCACGAGGCCTTCCGGCAAGGGACCACCTGACTGGTTCACCGGAACGGTGCGGATCGATCCGCTCTTCAATCCCTTCGATGCCGGGCGGGTTCAAGGCGCACAGGTGACCTTCGAGCCCGGCGCCCGCACCGCTTGGCACACGCATCCGCTCGGCCAGACGCTGATCGTCGTCTCGGGCCTGGGCCGCGTGCAGCGCGAGGCTGGCCCGGTCGAGGAAATCCGTGCCGGCGACGTCGTCTGGTTCGCGCCCGGCGAAAAGCACTGGCACGGCGCGTCGGCTCAGATTGCCATGACCCACATTGCTCTCCAGGAGGTCAAGGACGGCAAGGTCGTGGACTGGCTGGAACATGTCAGCGACGCCGACTACCGCGCTTGATCTCTTCCACTCGAAAGGAACCAAAATGCTCGCAACCGTTCTTCACAAACCGGGCGACATCCGCTGCGAGGAGATCGCTGATCCGAAAATCATGCGGCCGACGGACGCCATCATCAAGCTCTCGGCAAGCTGCATCTGCGGCTCGGATCTGTGGCCCTATCGCGGGCTGCAGCGGGTCGACGGCCCGATGCATATGGGCCACGAATATTGTGGCATCGTCGTCGAGGTCGGCGCAGAGGTGCGCACGGTGCGCCCCGGCCAGTTCGTCGTCGGCTCGTTCTGCCTCTCCGACAATACCTGCCCGCATTGCCGCTTCGGCTTCCAGTCGTCCTGTGTGCAGCGCGAGTTCATGTCGGGCGCGCAGGCGCCTTACGCCCGCGTGCCGTTGGCGGATGGCACACTGGTCGCCACCGCCGAGGTGCCGCCGGCCGAACTCATCCCTGACCTGCTGGCTGTGTCCGATGTGCTCGGCACCGGCTGGTATGCGGCCGACGCAGCCGAGGTCCGAGAAGGATCGACGGTGGTGGTGGTCGGCGACGGTGCGGTCGGCCTGATGGGCGTGCTTGCGGCCAAGGAGATGGGCGCCGAGCGCATCATCGGCATGAGCCGGCACGCCAGCCGCCAAAAACTCGCCCGCGAGTTCGGCGCGACCGACATCGTCGCCGAGCGCGGCGAGGAAGGTGTGGCCCGGATCAAAGAGCTCACCAAGGACGTCGGCGCGGACTCGGTGCTGGAATGCGTCGGCACGGCGGAATCCTTCGACCAGGCGCTGGCCTGCTCTCGCCCCGGCGGCACCATCGGCTATGTCGGCGTGCCGCACGGCGTGAACTTCGACGGCCAAAAACTGTTCTTCGGCCAGAAGCGCATGCTGGGCGGCCCGGCGCCGGTGCGCCGCTTCCTGCCCGACCTTATGGGCCGTGTGCTGCAAGGTCGGATCAAGCCCGGCAAGGTCTTCGACCTCAAGCTGCCGTTGGCCGAGGTCGCTGAAGGCTACCGCGCCATGGACGAGCGGCGCGCCATCAAGGTCATGCTTTCGGTGTGAGCGAAGATTGGGCGGACGGCCTGTCCGCACCCACAAATCAGAAAAGGAACAACGACATATGACGATGAGATTGAAGATTGCCGCCCTTGCGCTTTCGGTCGCCACGCCGGCTTTCTCGCAAGAGTCGCCGATCATCGGCGCATGGCGCATGAGGTCGCTCGAGGCCGGTGCCGAGGGAAGCCTCAAGCCCGTGCCATATTCCGGCCAGGTCATCTTCACCGAGGCCGGCACCCTGTCGGTGCAGGCGCAGAACCCCGACGCCAAGGCACCGGACACGCCTTACACAGAGAATGGCTACGAAGCCTATTACGGGCCGGTCGCTATCGACGACCAGGACAAGACCTTCGTCATCACGATCGAGTCCTCCCTGGTCCGCAACCTTGTCGGGAAGAGCATGAAACGCAAATTCGAAGTCTCGGACAACAAACTGGTCCTGACGCCGGACAATCCGGCCGAAGGCTGGCGCGTGACCTACGAACGTTACTGATCGGAACAGCCCGACTGTCAAAGTTTTATCGGTGGCCACAATGGCGCGGACTTCAGACCGAAATGGCGCGATAGCGGAACTGGTGCCAATCATGGCGGCTGTCTTCGCCGGCTTCCTCCTGATCGGCTTGGCGCTACCCGTCCTGCCGCTGCATCTTCACCAGCAGCTCGGCTTCGGCCCCTTCGCGGTCGGGCTGGTCACTGGCAGCCAGTTCGTCGCCTCGATGCTGTCGCGCATTGGGGCTGGAAACTATGCCGATGGGCGCGGCGGCAAGAGGGCCGTCGTCGTCGGCCTCATTGCCGCTGCCGTGGCGGGGCTATTTTACCTCGGCTCACTGACATTGCTCGACCGGCCGGTGGCGTCCGCATCGGCGCTGTTCGCCGGCCGGGCGGTACTGGGCGCGTCTGAGAGCTTCATCATCACCGGTGGCGTCGCCTGGGGCCTCTCCCTTGCGGGCGGACAGAACTCCGGAAAGGTCATAGCCTGGGTGGGCACGGCGATGTTCGCAGCACTCGCGCTAGGCGCGCCGATCGGATCTGCGCTTTATGCGGCGAGCGGCTTCACCGCGATCGCACTGGCGACGATCGTCCTGCCGCTTGCAACGCTGCTTGCCATCCTGCCGATGCGCGGCGCCAGCGCCGCCGCGAGCAGCGTGCCGCAGTCATGGAGGAGCGTGGCGCAAGCGGTCTGGCTTCCCGGAGTGGGAGCAGCTTTCAGCAGTCTCGGCTATGGTGCGATTCTGGCCTTCGGCGCGCTGCTCTTTGCCGAGCGGGGCTGGCAGCCGGTCTGGCTTCCCTTCACGGCCTATGCCGCGTCGCTGATCGTGGCAAGGCTATGCTTCGGCCACCTGCCTGACAGGTTAGGGGGCGCACGGGTCGCCATGATCTTCGTGGCTGTCGAGGCTGCAGGGCTGATGCTGATCTGGCTTGCGCCCGGGCCCGTTCTAGCCGCCATCGGAGCGGGCCTGACTGGCCTTGGCTACTCGCTGGTCTATCCCGGCCTCGGTGCCGAGGCCGTGAGCCGTCTTCCGCCACGCAGCCGCGGCCTGGCCATGGGACTCTACACCGTCTTCCTCGACGTGGCGCTCGGCTTCGGCAGTCCGGCGCTCGGCTTGGTCGCCGCATCGGCCGGGCTGCAATTCGTCTTCTTCGCCGTCGCGATGGCGACGCTTCCGGCGTTGGGCATCGCTCTGCTGCTGGGTCGCCGTAACGCTCCACTATAGAGCCGGATAGTCTGGGCTCGAGATGTCGCGCAACTACGATCGCTCCCGCTTCGCGGGAAGCTGAGGCATCAGCCGAACCTGCTTTTGGTGGCGATAGAGGCCGATCAGGTCGTCGGATCGATCATGGCCGGGTATGACGGCCATCGAGGGTGGATATCGCGCATCGCTACCTTGCAGTCCCATCGCCAAAAAGGGATCGGCGAGGCCCTCATCCATGAGGCCGAAAGGCGGCTCGCCGGCCTTGGTTGCATAAAAATCAACCTCCAAATTGTCGCTTCCAATTCGACGGTTCTTGGGTTCTACCGAAAGTGCGGATACGAGGTCGAGGAGCGCATAAGCATGAGCAAACTGTTACCGAAAGTTTGAGGTGCTCCGCCGATTAACTCCTCGTCGCGGCTCGACGGCTCAGGTCCATTGGAATCTTGCTGCCGATGATTATTGTGGCAGGCGAATCTCTCCGGGAATCGCGTTGCGGGACACGGCCGACAGCCGAAGCCGGGCGAAGTTCAGCCAACCGGTGGGGCACAAAACGCCCTCCATATGGTCCAATTGCTGGTGCAGTGAGAACATGCATGCAGATCGCATCCAAGCCACGCGTCCGCCTGGCAAGCCGTCAGGAACTGGATGAAATTGGCGGGCTCGTCTCCGACGCCTTCGCATCGTTACGGCCCGTTCTGGCACCGCACATCTTCGAGCCCTACGTCAAGGATGCGCGGGATGTCGCGGGGCGTTGGGCGAAAGCCAGCGTCGCGGTGCTCAAAGTCGAGGGACGCCTCGTCGGGACGGTCACCTACTACGCCGATGCCGCCTTTGACGGCATGGGCTGGCCGCCCGGGCTGGCAGGCCTCAGGACCCTCGCGGTTGCTCCCTCGGCACAGGGCCGCGGATATGGCCGCGCGCTTTGCGAATGGTGCGTCTTGCAAGCGCGTCGGCAGGGCTCGAGCGGCCTTGCGCTTCACACCGCCTCGTTCATGACGTCTGCATGCAAGCTGTATGAGAGCCTTGGCTTCGAGAGACGCCCCGCCCACGACCTTTTCGCATCCGACATTATTGGCTTTGATCCAGCTCTCGGCGATCAGGAGATCATCGCCTACCTGCTGCCGCTCAAGCAGGTCGAGAGCAGCCGCGATCGATAATGTTCGACCGCCGTTGAACGGACGGGGTCATCATCTTGCTTCCGGGTGCTGTCCGCAGCTTCCACCGGTTGTCTCGATGCGAGCAGATCCTAGTCTTTCGTATAGTCAGGCCCAAAACGGGTCGGCAGGTTGTCGGCGAGTTTCAACCAAGGGAGCTTCTCCTCAAAGGCGACATGCAGCGTAGGTGCAAATTTTTCTGGCTCCTCCATCGCTGCCGCAAAAAAATGCATGACATCAGACATGTTCTTTGAGCGGAAGGACAGCGGCGTGCCACAGTGATCGCAAAATGTTCTTTCCACACCGGGAGAAGAGTTGAATACCTTCGGTAGCTTGCCCAGCCATCGCCATTGGCCGTTCAACACGCCAATGTAGGTGGTCATCGGCGCAGAACATTGCCGCCGACAACTTTCACAATGACAGACCACGCAGGCCCGTGCCGGGCCATCGACTTCAAAAGCAATAGCGCCACATAAGCAATGACCACGCATGCAAATTCCCCTTGAGTCAACAAGGACAGCTTCATGCCTGGGCGTGAGGGAGGCGCCACGACATGCGCCGAGCTGGCGCCCAATTCCGACATTCGGCGCCAGCGATTTCCTAGCGTGCGCGACGCGTTCCTTCACTACCGCCTTTGCGGCATATTGAAATGTTCGTAGAGTTTCTTCGCCGGGCCGCTGAATTCACGGCCTAGCAGGTCTATCGCAACCCGAACACTACAGTGGAATTGCGGTCACTTCTTTGGCCGTTCGGATCACGAACATCGTTTGGTATCGCGCGACGTTGCTTCGGTCTCGGAACAGTCGCTCGCATAGCGCATCGAACTCTTCCATATCCGTCAGGCGGAGCATCAGGACGGCGTCGGTTTCGCCGCTCACGCTGTAGGCCTGAGTGACGGCCGGTTCCTGAGCGGCCAACTCGAGAAAGTCCCGCATATACTGCTCGCCATGACGCTCCAGTTCGACGGTGACGATCGCCTTCAAGCCCCGGCCAGCCTTTGCCGGTGCGAGAAGCGCGACAACGCGGCTAATGACGCCGCTTTTCTTCAGTCGTCGTATGCGGCGCAGGCAGCTCGAAGGGGAAAGCCCGACTAACCCCGCCAGTTTGGCGTTCGTTCGTGAGGCATCATCCTGGAGCAGGTTGAGAAGCCTTCTGTCGATCTTGTCCATCTCGGTCGCGCTCATCGTCGGTGTATTGCAATTTTATTGCACGTAATCGCAAACTTTGACCACAAATGCGAAGCGTCTCAGGTTACCCAGATGGCTCCAGGGATGATGGAGCAGCATGATGGCAATTTGCGCCGCCTTCTATCGCAAGACATTGGAGACGCTTGAAATCTATTGGGAGCTGGTTCGCGTGATCGTTCCGGTTGCGATAGCCACGCGGCTCCTGCAGGATCTTGGCGTCATCCAGGCGATTTCTCCGTTCTTCTCACCGCTCATGTTGCAGGTGGGGTTGCCGCCTGAACTCGCCTTTGCCTGGCTGACGGGATTGCTGGTCGGGATCTGGGGCGCGCTTGTGATCGTATTCACCTTGCTTCCGGTTTCGGCGCTCAGCACTGCCGACATGACGGTTCTTTCGGCTCTTTTGCTGTTTGCACATGCCATTCCGATCGAGCAACGGATCATTCAGAGGGCCGGGCCGAGCTTCCTGGTCACCGCGGCGCTTCGTATTGGCGGGGGTTTGGTCTTTGCCGTCCTTCTGCATCAGATATTCGCCATGACCGGATGGCTGTCAGGACCGGTGAAGCCGGCGTGGATGCCGGCGAATGAAAGCACCGACTGGGGCGGCTTTCTCTTGGGCACAGTCAAAACCCTGGGCATCATGCTCGTCGTTTTGCTTGCGCTAAGCTGGGTGATCGAGCTTCTCAAGATGTCGGGCATTTTGGAGTGGATGAACAGAGGGCTTGCACCGCTCTTTCGGCTCGCCGGCATCGAAAGGCAGACGGTACCTTTCGCCGCTGTCGGCCTGTTTCTCGGGATTTCCTATGGCGCAGGACTGCTGATCCGCGACGCGCGCACGTCTAGCGCGGAGCCGCGTCAGATATTCCTCGCCTGCGTGTTCATGGGTTTTGCCCATAGCCTCATTGAGGATACGTTGGTCGTCGTCGCTCTTGGCACCGATGTCACGAGCGTGCTTCTCGGTCGCCTGGCGTTTGCCGTGCTCGCGACCGCCGTGATCGCAAAAATAATCAAGGCGGTTCCCGACGCTCTTTTCTTCAAGACACTCTTCCACAAGGAAGAAGGCAGTTCGCGCAATCGGATTTCTGAGCCGGCGATTAGCGGACCGTTGACGTGAGCCGTCCTTACGCAGCAGCCGACATGTGTGTCGCATCACTATCGCGAGAGGACGCGAATCCGGCTCTGGAACTCACCACGATCGACATAGCATCCGCGCAGATGTCGCCGCCCCGTGTTCGGGTTGAACGATTGGCGGCCATGCAACACCCGGCGATTGTCGAAGACCGCCATTTCGCCGGCCTTCAGGCGGTAGGCTATTTGGAAACGCGGCCCGCGGATCATCATCATCAGCTTGCGATAAGCCGCATAAAAGGGCGCGCATAGGTCGGAGGGAAGGTCGATGACATCGACAAGATGGGCGTTGAACCGCAACTCCGTCACTTCCCCGTCGCGTTGCGTTACAATCACAGGAAACCGACCGCGCAGATCGTAGTTTTCATCGTGAAAACGATAGGGGATCTCGATCTCGCACAATAGGCGGTAGGCTTCCGGATCTTCCGCCTGTAGCGCGGCGACGACCGCAAACCCGTCGGCAAAGATCGATCCACCGCCCTCAGCGTCATTGGCGATACAATGCAGGAACTGGTAGCCGGGCGGCACCTCCTGGTTCGCGAGATCGGTGTGTAGCGGCAAGGCGACCGGCGTATAGGCCAGATTGTTCGGGTTCGGCATCGACACGACTTCGAACATCGTGCCGAAATTTGTCTGGCGCAGGAAACCAATCCGCTCGGCCGCACGCCGCCCCGCATCGGGATCATCGTCAAGCCCATCGACGATGGAGAGCCCGTATGCAGCCGTTGCCTTCAGCCAGGCGAGCAGATCGGCATCGCTTTGCAAGATGTCCCCGGCGGCGTGACGCGGCATGGTTTCAAGATTGATTGAGGCGTCCCAGAGTTTCGGAGCGATGTCGGCCGGATCGTCCCGCTTTCTGCCGGGACGGTAGGACTCAAAGAACTGGCTCGGGAATTCCTCCTCAGCCTGGTCGTTCTGCCAGACAATGCCCACAGCGCTGCCCCTGTCCCGCACGCTGATGGGTCTGAGCGAGGGGTCTACGCTGGTCAGGTCGAAAGTTCGTTCTTCGGTCTGCGGGTGAAACGCCGATGGTGCATTGTCCTTTAGCCAAAGCCAGGGGTAGCAGACTGTTTCGCCCGACACGAAAGTCACGGCAAGCGCGGTCTCCCGGGCTTCCACGGAAAGCAGGGTATTCATGATGATGTCTCTCTGAACACAGAATTTGATTTTCAGCTTGGATCAGGCCCGCAGGCCGTCAACCCAACGGTGGTGGCCACCACAAGCTCGGCTTCCCATAGCGATGGGATCCGGGATTTCTGTTCGGTTCTTCGAGCACGCCATCTCCAGGCGGAATCTGGCTCCAGATGAAATCTGGTTCAAAGCCACCGCGATGGTAGCGGTCATTCGCCGGCGGTGTCCAGCTAAATGCAGCGGGATCGCCATCCCCTCTCGGCTACCCCTCGCCCGACAGATCGCGCCGCGCCTTGTCGAGTTCCTCGGCATAGCGGCGCATCAGGTGGCCTTCGGTCAGCAAACCGACCACCTTGCGGTCGGTGAAATCCTCGACCACTGCCAATTCCTCGGCGCCGGCGCGCTGGAAGGTCTCGGCCGCCGACTGCACGTTCATGCTCGGCACCAGCACCGCATCCCTAAATTTGGCGAAGGACAGCACCGGCATCTCGTCATCCGACAAATGGCTGTGCAATTCGGCGACGATCAGCACGCCGACATAGTGCAGTTCGGCATCCACCGCGATGACGCGCTGCGAGGCACCGAGCGGCACCTGCTTGCGGAATGTTGCAAGCGTCGTTGAGGCGTCGATGGTGCGGACATCCTTGCGCATCATCGAGCCGACCGTCAGGCTGCGCATCCAGCCTACATCATGGGCGCTGCGGATGGTTTCGCCGCGCAGGTGAAAGCGCCATGTCGAGAAGGAATAGCCAAACGTTTCTCGCACCAGGATCGCCGCCATGAGCGAGGCGGCCAGCACCACGCCGGTCAGCGTCAGGTCGCGGGTCGATTCCAGCGCCAGGAAGGTCATCGTCAACGGGCCACCGACGACGCCGACGGCGAGCGAGGTCATGCCGACGACGGCGGCGACGGCGGGGTCGATGCCGGTCGCCGGCGAGACAAACGCCATCGCGCCGGCGAACATCTTGCCGAGCAGGGCACCGAGGAACAAAGAGGCAAAGAACAGCCCGCCGCGGAAGCCGGAGCCGAGCGAGATCGCCGACGCCGACAGCTTCAGCACGAAGACGCTGGCCACCACGGCCAGCCCGTAATTCATCGCGAATTCGCGGTGCAGCGCGCCATGGCCGCTGGACAGGACCTGCGGCGTGATCAGCCCCAGCAGCCCGACCATCACGCCGCCGATGGCTGGGCGCAACGAGGCGTCGATCGACAGCCGCGCAAAGATGCGCTCGATCAGGCTCACCAGATGCATGATGGCGATCGAAGCACCGCCACCCAAAAGCCCGAGCAGCATGAACGGCAAATACTGGCTGACGGTGAGCGCCGGCAGACCCGCGAGCTCCAGCGGAAACGGCACGCCGCCGAACATTTCGGCGGTCAGCGAGGCCGAGATCGCGGCGGCCATCACCGGCGCGACATTGGCGACCGAATAGATGCCGATGACCAGCTCGAAACCGTAGAAGGCGCCGGTCAGCGGCGCATCGAAGGCGGCGGCGATCGCGCCGGCCGCACCGCAGCCGACGAGGATGCGGACATCGTTGCGGCGCAGCCTGAACAAGCGCGCCAGCCGCGACGCCAGGCCGGAACCCACCTGCGTGTAGCCGGCCTCGAGCCCGACCGAAGCGCCGAAGCCGCTCGAGATCATCGTCTGCCCGGCGATGATGAAAGTGTCGGTCAGCGACATGCGGCCGCCGTAAAGGGCGTTGGCTTCGATCGGATCGACCGGCGTGCGGAACTTCCGCTTTCTCAGCCAGATCACCGTCAGCCCGAGCAGGATGCCGCCGATCGCCGGTATCAGCGCTTGCTCCGGCCTTTGCAGCGAAAACATCGCCGAAAGCCGACCACCGGGCTGAACGCCGAACATAAGCCCATGCAGGACCTGCACCAGTTCGCTCATGCCGGTGACCAGCGCACCCGCTATCACCCCGACCAAAGCCGCCAGAATGACGACGGCGATGCCGCGCGCCTCGAGCAGCGGGATCGATCGGATCAGCACCGCGCGCAGTCGGCGGGCATAGACTTGCGGTTCGTTTCTGGAAAGCACCGGGGCGGCTCGCCGATATCAAAAGGGGAGTGGTGCCTGATACGCCCGGCGGCTTTGCATGGCAACAATGCCGGCCGCCAAGGTGTCATGCCCGCGTGATGCTGCGGCGATAAAGCCCATCTTCAGCTCGGGGAACCGCGTTGACGTAAACGTCAACCCGAAGCTATATGCGCCGACCGTGGCTGTAAAACCAGGCAAGCGGCTTCGGCCGGGTCGAAGCGCCAAGGCGCGACAAACGCAACCAGACGAGGAGAACCGCCATGAGCGTTCAGGAGATTGCCGACAAGATCAGGTCGCGCGTGGCGAGCGCCGGGTTCGATCGCTCCGTGAAATTCGACACCGGCAGCGACGGCGTCATCGTCATCGACGGCGCCGATGTCTCGACCACCGATGCACCGGCAGATTGCACCATACAGCTGTCGCTCGACGATTTGGACTCGCTGATATCCGGCGATCTCAACCCGACCATGGCCTTCATGTCCGGCAAGATAAAGGTCGAAGGCGACATGAGCGTCGCCATGGCGCTCAGCCAGCTGATCGGCTGATCGCTTAAGGTGAGACAAGCCGCCGCGCGCGACGACGGCGGCTTCGAACCATCAGGCAGCGAGCGACAGCCGCTGCGCCTTCAGCTTGCGCCCGGCCGCCTTCAACGTGCCCTGCGCGCCGTCGAGCGCGCCGACCACCAGTTCCCGCGCCAGCAGGCGGTGCCGCTCGTAAGGCCCCGGCATGGCCAGCGAGCCGGTCTTTGCGGCCGAAAACCCGAAGCGCTCGTAATAGGGGGCGTCGCCGACCAGCAGGATCGCCGCATGGCCAAGCCGCTCGGCCTCAGTCACTGCATGGCGCATCAGCGCCGAGCCGATGCCGGCATTTTTCAGCGCCGGGTCGACCACAAGCGGGCCGAGCAGCAGCGCTGCCTTGCCGCCCTCGCCCAGCACCACGTCCCACAGCCGCACGGTGCCGGCAACAGCGCCCGACGCATCGCGCGCGACAAAGGCAAGGCCCTCCGAAGGCCGGCGGCCGCGCCGCAGCTTTTCCGACGACTTCTTCCGGCGCTTCGGCCCCATGGCGCGATCGAGCAAAGCCTCGCGCGCACCGATATCGGCAGCGGTTTCGGCAGTGATGACAAAAGCGCCGGCATTCTCCCCCCTCGAGGGGGAGATTCCCGCAGCGCCTTCAACAATGAAATCCAAAACGTCCATTTCCGCGATCCTTCACGAGCGGATTGTTCCACAGGCGAGCCCGGGCGGGCGACAGGCGCCCACCTCGGGATGATCTGATCGGTTCTTTCGAACCGTCAGATCACGTAGGATCGGAGAGGTTCGAAGCCGTTGAAGGCAACCGACGCGTAGGTCGTCGTGTAGGCACCGGTGCCCTCGATCAGCACCTCGTCGCCGATGGTCAGCGACAAGGGCAGCGGATACGGCGTCTTCTCGTACATCACGTCGGCCGAATCGCAGGTCGGGCCGGCGAGCACGCAAGGCGCGGTCTCGCTGCCGTCATGCGCGGTGACGATCGGGTAGCGGATCGCCTCGTCCATCGTCTCGGCGAGACCGCCGAACTTGCCGATGTCGAGGAACACCCAGCGCACATTGTCGTTGTCGGCCTTCTTCGAGATCAGCACGACCTCCGACTTGATGACGCCGGCATTGCCGACCATGCCGCGGCCCGGCTCGATGATCGTCTCGGGGATCGCGTTGCCGAAGTGCTTCCTGAGCGCCGAGAAGATCGCCTGGCCATAGGCCTGCGCCACCGGCACATCCCTGAGATAGCGGGTCGGGAAGCCGCCGCCCATATTGACCATCTTCAGCACGATGCCTTCGTCGGCGAGCGTCGCGAACACCTTCTTGGCGTCGCCCAGCGCGCGGTCCCAGGCGGTCAGGTCGGTCTGCTGCGAGCCGACATGGAACGACACACCATAAGCATCGAGGCCGAGCGCCCTGGCATGGCGCAGCACGTCGACCGCCATCGCCGGCACACAGCCGAACTTGCGCGACAGCGGCCATTCGGCGCCCTCACCGTCGGTCAGGACGCGGCAGAACACGCGGGCGCCGGGAGCGACACGGGCGATCTTCTCGACCTCCTCGACGCAGTCCACCGCAAACAGCTTAATGCCGAGCTGGTAGGCGCGCTGGATGTCGCGCTCCTTCTTGATGGTGTTGCCGAAGGAGATGCGGTCCGCCGGCGCACCGGCGTCCATCGCCATCTCGACTTCGGCAACGGAAGCGGTGTCGAAGGACGAGCCCATCGCAGCAAGCAGGCGCAGGATTTCCGGCGCCGGGTTTGCTTTCACCGCATAGTAGATCTTGGAATCGGGAAGCGCCTTCTCGAAGGCGCGGAAATTGTCGCGCACCACATCGAGGTCGACGACGAGGCACGGGCCGTTCGGACGTCGGGTAGCGAGGAAATCAAGGATGCGCTGGGTAGCCATCGGGGTCTCTCCATCAGCGCCTTTCGGCGCGCACAAAGGCTTGCGGACGCGGGCTCTCGGCCTCGCGAACACGCGGTGGACAAAGGCGGGACGGAAATCCATGGAACCAGCCGGTGGAGACCCCGGAACCATGAAGCGCCGTCTCGCGGCGGTGAACCTTGGCCTTGCCCGGCCTCGGTTCGCTTTGTCTGCCTTGGCTTGGATGGGAGACCCGTCCGCACTGCCGGCAATGAAGGTGTGCCTCTTCAGTAACCCCGGTCTTTGGACGACCGGCAGAACACCAGAAAGGCCCGCACCGTCGTTGCTTCAAGGTGTCCTCGGTTGGCGGTTGGCCGCTAAACCGACTGGAGGGGTTGGCTCCAGTTACCTTACCGATATCCCTCACCATTCGAGGATCGGCGGACACCCACAGGCACGTGCGACTTTGGGCAAGCGCGATATAAGAGCGAAAGATTTCACAATCAATAAAAATCGTATGGCAGGTTGTAAAATTTGTGGCATCGAACAATGCTGCGGCAACCAGAAGAACAATGCTGCAGCAAGCACATCCGGATATCGAACGCATGACAGGCACTCGCGGCCCGCTGAACGCTTTTCTCGACCTTGATCAAGCCCCTGTTACCAATGCGCAATCCGGCCCACTTGTCGGCTTGCGGCTGGCCGTCAAGGATATCTTCGACGTCGCCGGCTACCGCACCGGCTGCGGCAATCCGCAGAAATACCGGGAAGCTTCACCGGCCACGGCGACCGCGCCGGCCGTCCAGGCGCTGCTTGATTCGGGCGCACGCTTCGTCGGCAAGACGCAGACCGACGAACTCGCCTTTTCCCTGCTGGGGCTGAACGCGCATTTCCCGTCGCCGATCAATCCGGCGGCACCCGACCGCGTCACCGGCGGCTCATCCTCCGGTTCTGCCGCGGCGGTAGCCGGCGGGCTCGCCGACATCGCCACCGGGTCCGACACCGGCGGCTCGATCCGTGCGCCGGCAAGCTTCTGCGGCCTGATCGGCCTCAGGACGACGCATGGCCGCATCCCGCTCGACGGCACCATGCCGCTGGCGCCTTCGCTGGACACGTTCGGCTGGTTCGCCAGGGATATCGTCACTTACGAAAAGGTCGGCACGGTGCTGCTCGGCGACGATCCGCATCGCCACGAACTGGTACGCCCTTTTGCCCTCGACGCGCTGGACAGCCTCGTGCTCGGCCCGCTGGAGGCGGATGAATATCGCGCCATGGTCCGCAGTGTCGCGTCGGTGCTGGGCGCGCCGCGCAGCGTCGGCCCGCTGTCGCATTCCACCGACGATCTCTATTGGTGCTTCCGTAAGCTGCAGGGCTATGAAGCCTGGCAAAGCCACGGCGCCTGGATCGCCGGCGGCGACCGCATGCTCGGCCCCGGCGTCAAGGAGCGCTTCGAGCATGGCGCGACCATCAGCGCGACAACCGCGCAGCACGAAACGGAACGTCGCGTTTCGTTTCGCCTCGAACTTGCCGGCCTGCTTGGCGACGACGGCGTTCTTGTGCTTCCGACCGCTCCGGGAGCGGCGCCGCTCAAGGCCGCGACATTCGACGATTTGCAGACCTATCGCGAGCGCGCGCTGAGACTGCTATGCCTTTCCGGCCTGTCCGGTTTTCCGCAAATCACGCTGCCGCTCGGCAGGGCCGAAGGCGCGCCGTTCGGACTTTCGCTGCTCGGTCCGAAGAACAGCGACCGGCAGCTGATTGCGCTGGCCGCCCGCATCCTTTCAGCCCGCCAAGGAGGCGCATGACATGGATACGCTGACCCGCATGCGTGCCTTCATCGACGTGGTCGAGGCCGAAGGCTTTTCGGCGGCGGCGCGCAAGATCGGCCGCTCCAAGGCGCTGTTGTCGAAATACGTCCGCGAGCTCGAGGACGAACTCGGCGCGCTGCTGCTCAACCGGACCACCAGGCAGTTCTCCCTGACCGAGGCCGGCCACACCTATTACCGGCGCGCCTCGGAGATCGTGCGCGAGGTCGACAGCCTTGCCGATGCGGTGCGCGAATCCTCCGGCGACGTGCGCGGCAGGATCAAGCTGTCGGCGCCGCGTACTTTCGCCGACGCGCCGATCGGCCAATCGCTGATCGACTTCGCCAAGCAGCATCCCGACATCGTCCTCGACATTCATCTCGACGATCGCTTCGTCGATCTGGTCGAGGAGGGCTTCGATCTGGCGGTGCGCATTTCGCGGCTGGAGAATTCCTCGCTGATCGCCAGGCGCCTGGCGCCATTTTCGGTACGGCTTTGCGCGTCTCCCGAACTGATCGCCAAGCACGGCATGCCGGTCAGGGCGCAAGACCTTGCCCGCGTGCCTTGCATCATCGACACCAATGGCCGCTGGCTCACCAACTGGCCGTTCAAGGGCGACAGCGGCGATACCGTGAGCGTTTCGGTTTCCGGCCCGATCGAGGTCAACAGCCCGATGGCGGCAAGGGCCGCTGCCGTGGCTGGATTGGGATTTTCCATCCTGCCAGATTTCATCGCCGCGCCCGACATCGAAAGCGGCAAGCTGGTGACTGCGCTGGATGACCGCATCCTGCCCGGCGGCGGCATCTTCGCCGTCTATCCGCACCGGCGCTATCTGCCTGCAAAAGTTCGCGTATTCGTCGACTTCCTGGTGCAGTGGTTCAAGGCGCTGGACACCGCATGAGCTTTCAGCCGGCTTGCGGTCCCATTTTCGCCCCCTTTCTGGTAACTGTCGGCAATTCACCGAAGCCGATTGAATCGCGACCGAGAATGCACCTGAAACAGCAAGCAATCATGCTGGCTTCGGCCTTGACCGCGACTATCGCCGCCGTCGGACCGGCCGAGGTGCATCCCCACGTCTTCGCCGAGGCACGGCTCGAAGTGGTCCTCGGCCCGGATCACCAAACTGTGAAGGCATTGCGCCATGTCTGGCGCTTCGACGACTTGTTTTCGAGCACGGTGATGATGGAGTTCGACAAGAATTCCGACCTGAAGCTCGACGACAAGGAGCTGAAGGATGTTGCCGACACCGTCCATGCCTCGCTTGCCGAATTCAACTACTTCCAGCTCGTCACCGTCGACGGCAAGGACGTGGCAATGACCCCGCCGCCGCAGCTGATGGCCAATTTCGACAACGACCAGTTGATCATCCTGTTCGAATCTGAACCGAAGGCGCCGATCAAGCTCAGCGGCAAGATCGACATCGGGGTGTACGACCCGACCTTCTACACCGCGATCGATTTCACCGAGGATGCCCATCTGCAGGTCGATGGCCTGCCGCCGACCTGCACCAGCAAGGTTGTCCGCCCGAATCCGGATGAGGCGATCGCCCAGAACCAGAAGACCCTGACCGACGCGTTCTTCAACGATCCGACGGGCACCGACATGAGCAAGATCTTTGCCACCAAGCTTGAACTGACCTGTAAGCCGGAAGGATAGATCCAGTGACGAAACCGTCCCTGCGTTTGGCAGTCGGTCTTCTGGCCGCCGCCTTTGTGATGACGCACTTTCTCGGCTCCGCCCACGCCCAGAGCTCGCTCGGCATCGGCACCAATGACGGCATGGCTCCAACCGCCACCGGCCCGTTCGCCCACACCCTGATGTGGATCAATCTGCGCCAGCAGGAATTCTATCATGCGCTTGCCGGCGCGATGAAGGCGATGCGCCAGGACGGCAGCAAGATGTGGCTGCTCATCGGCCTGTCCTTTGCCTATGGCATTTTCCACGCTGCCGGCCCCGGCCACGGCAAGGCGGTGATCTCATCCTACATGGTGGCCAATGAAGTGGCGCTCCGTCGAGGCATCATGCTGTCCTTCGTCTCGGCTCTGCTGCAGGCGCTGACCGCGATCGTGGTGATGCTGCTCGCCTATTTCGTGCTGCGCGGCACCGCGATATCGATGACCGACGCCGCATGGTTCCTCGAAATCATGAGCTATGTCTTCGTCACCCTGTTCGGCGCCTGGCTGCTGTGGCGCAAGGCTGGCCCGGCCATCCTGCGCCTGTTCGGCGCAAATCCCGGCTACAGCCTCTCGGCTGCCCATGCCGGCCATTCACATGCCGGCCATTCACATTCCGCGCATGCCCATGCGGCACATTCCCACGCGCTTCATGCGCATGACGATCACGACCATGCGCATGACCATCATGACCACGGCGCACACGACCACGCCCATGCTGCGCACGATCACCACGGCCATGCGGCGGGGGAGGTCTGCGAGACCTGCGGGCACTCGCATGCGCCCGACCCGGCGCTGCTTTCCGGCGATCGCTTCGACTGGCGCACGGCTTGGTCGGCGGTGGCTGCCGTCGGTATCCGCCCCTGTTCCGGCGCGCTGATCGTGCTGAGCTTCGCCTTGCTAAATGGGCTGTGGTTCGGCGGTATCCTGTCGGTGCTGGCCATGGCGTTAGGCACCGCAATCACCGTCTCGGCTCTGGCGACGCTTGCGGTCACCGCGAAGAACTGGGCGGTGTATTTCGCCGGCGACGGCCGCATGGGCAACCGCATCCATTCCTTCGTCGAAATCGGCGGTGCCGCCTTCGTCTTCCTGTTCGGTCTGCTGCTGCTATCGGCCAGCCTGACTGGCGCCTGACCTCGTTGCGCCCGATCGGGGTGCTTTAACTAGGGATCCTGCCGCCCAACTCGTCCTCGATATGGACGCGTATGATCTCGTCGAAGCTCGTTTCGGCAGCGAAGCCAAGCTCCCTCGAGCGCCGCGCCTCGAAGCGTGTCGGCCAACCCTTCACGATCGCCCAGATCGTCTCGTCGGGCTCCTCGCGGATCAGTTTGACCGCCTTGGCGCCGGCAACACGTTCCAGCGCTTCGATCTGTTCGCCGACACTGACGGCGACGCCCGGCATCGTCAGGTTGCGGCGCGGCCCGACTGCAGCGCCGTCAATTCCAGCCGCATGGATCAAAAAATTCACCGCCGAACGCGGGCTGGCGTGTGTGTGGACGACCGAGCGCGGCACCGGCAGGATGGCTTCATGGCCGCTCAGCGGCTCGCGGATGATGCCGGAGAAGAAACCTGAGGCCGCCTTGTTCGGCTTTCCCGGCCTGACGCAGATGGTCGGCAGCCTGATGCCGATGCCGTCGAAGAAGCCACGCCTGGTATAGTCGGCAAGCAGCGCCTCGCCCATCAGCTTCTGCGTGCCGTAGGAGGTCAGCGGCGTCGGGTGGAACTCGTCCGGAATGATTTCGGGAAACGGCGCGCCGAACACGGCGATCGATGAGGTGAAGACGAGGCGCGGCGCAAATGCCGCCAGCCGGACGGCATCGAATAGCGCCCTTGTGCCATCGAGATTGACGCGGTAGCCGAGATCGAAATTGGCCTCCGCTTCACCCGACACCACGCCGGCGAGATGGAAGATCACGTCGGGCCGCGGCGCGACCAGATTTGTCGTCGCGCCCGGCGCGGCAAGGTCGCCGGTGTGGACGCTGATGCTAACGCCTTCGAGGGCGGGCGCCTGCGGTGGCACGATGTCGTGAAGGTCGAGCGCGGCGATCTTGCGGCCGCCGAGTGTCCCGTCCTTGGCCAGCCGGGCAATGAGCTTGCGGCCGACCATGCCTGCCGCGCCGGTAATCAGAATGCGCATGTCACTTTCCCTTTTTGCGCTGGCTGCGGCCACGCAGCCAGAACACGATGAAGATTGCCACCATGAAGATCGCGGCGACGACGCCGGCAAGAACCGTCGAGACGTTGCCGACCGCCAGCATCACGGTTGGAAGATAATAGGCTGCGATGCCGAACAGCAGCAAAATCCAGGCGGCGCCGATTGCCGCATTGCGGGTGTCGCGGTCCATCACGCGGCCCCAGGGTAGCGGGCGTTCATGTCGATCGTTGCCAATACCAGGAACTCCCGAAATCAGTGATAGTGGCCACGGTGCGGTGCCGCATCATGCGCGTGATCGTGCTCGCCATCATGCTCATGGCTGTCGGCACATTGGCCGAATTCCGGTTCGACGGTGGCATGGGCTATGCCGTGCTCCTGCGCAAGCCGTTTCTTGATCGCGCTGACCGCCATATGCGCGTCGACGCCGTCATTGAGGCAGGCATGCAATGTCGCCATGTTGCTGGAACCGTCGATCGACCAGACATGCATGTGATGCACCTCGCGCACGCCCTTGATCGAGCCTTCGATGTCCCTCGCGATCAGGTCGCGGTCGAGGCTTGCCGGCACGCCTTCGAGCAGGACGTGGGCGGCCTCGCGCATCAGCGACCAGGCCGTGGACAAGATCAGCAGCGCGACAAGGACGGACAGGATCGGATCGATAGGCGTCCAGCCCGTCGCCAGGATTATCAGCGCCGCGATGATCGCCGCGGCCGAGCCAAGCAGGTCGCCGAGCACATGCAGGATGGCGCCGCGCATGTTCAGGCTATCGCGGTCGCCGCCATGCAGCACGAAGAAAGAGCCGATATTGACCGCAAGGCCGGCGATCGCAACGACCAGCATCGGCCCACCGAGCACGGGCGCAGGCGTCAGCAAACGCCCCCAGGCCTCATAGACGATCCACAGCGCAATGGCGAAGATGGCGATGCCGTTGGTGTAGGCGACCAGTGTCTTGACCCGGCCGAAGCCGTAGGTGAGGCGCACGGTCCCCGGTCGGCTCGCAAGATGAAAGGCATACCAGGCAAGGCCGAGCGCAATGCAGTCGGCAAGCATGTGGCCGGCATCCGCCAGCAGCGCCAGCGATCCCGTCAGGAGACCGCCAAGCGCTTCGACGACCATGAAGCCGGCGGTCAGGCAAGCCGCGATCAGCACGCGCTTCTTGTCGGTCGAGCCATGCACATGCCCGGCACCGTGACTGTGGTCGTGGCCCTGCGCGGCATGGTCGTGGGTATGCGCCATCTATGAGCTCCTGCTACGCGCCAAACTCGGCGCGGAAATCCTCGAGCCGCCGCTTCTGCTGGCCATCGCTGTCGAAATTGGCCGGATCGAGCCACGCCTCATAGGCTCTGCGCAGATCAGGCCATTCCTTATCGATGATCGAATACCACGCGGTATCGCGGTTTTCGCCCTTGACCACAAGATGCTGACGGAAAACGCCCTCGAACTTGAAGCCGAAACGTTCCGCCGCGCGCTTCGACGGCTCGTTGCGATTGTTGCATTTCCATTCGTAGCGGCGGTAGCCAAGCTCGTCGAAGACGTACTTCATGAACAGGAACTGCGCTTCCGTCGCCGCCGGCTTGCGCGAGATCAGCGGTCCCCAATAGATGTTGCCGATCTCGATCACGCCATAGGCCGGATCGATGCGCATCAGCGTCTGGCGCCCGGCGACCTTGCCGCTGGCCTTGTCGATGACCGTGAAGAACAGCGGGTCATCGCTGGCTTCGGCCTTGTCCAGCCATGGCTGGAAGGCGGCGCGGGTCTGCGGCGGGTCGTCGAACAGCCAGGCGAAGCGGCCGCCGGCATCGACCACTGACGAGGCCTCGAACAGGCCGTCGCCGTGCTTTTCGGCGTTGAGCGGCTCCAGCCTGACAGTGCGCCCCTCCAGCAACTTGCGTTCGGGCCGCGGGCGCGGTTGCCAATTCTTGAGATTTTCCGACACCGAAAACTCCAATCCGTTTGACTTTTGCGGGCGGACGCTCACAAAAACGCACGCTCGCTGAAAGAACCACACGGACGGGAAAAATGCTCCACACGATTTCGGCCTTCGACCGCCTCGGCGAGGAAAATGCGTTCGCAGTGCTGGCGCGTGCCACTGCACTTGCCCACCAGGGCCGCGACATTGTCAATCTCGGCATCGGCCAGCCCGACTTCAAGACGCCGCAGCATATCGTCGAGGCCGCGATCAAGGCGCTACGCGATGGCCATCACGGCTATACGCCGGCCAACGGCCTGCTGGCGACGCGCGAAGCGGTGGTACGCCGCACGCTGGCCACCACTGGCGTCGAAGTCTCGCCGGAAGCGGTGATGATCCTGCCCGGCGGCAAGCCGACCATGTTCGCGGCGATCCTGATGTTTGGCGAGCCGGGTGCCGAAATTCTCTATCCCGATCCCGGCTTTCCGATCTACCGCTCGATGATCGAGTTCACCGGTGCTGCCCCCATCCCGGTGCCGATGCGCGAGGAGAACGGCTTTGCCTTTTCGGCCGCGGAGACCTTGGCGCTGATCACGCCGAAGACCAGGCTGCTGATCCTCAACTCGCCGGCCAATCCGACCGGCGGCGTCACACCGCGCGCCGAGATCGAGAAGCTGGTCAAGGGCCTGGAAGCGCACCCGGATGTCGCCATCCTTTCCGACGAGATCTACGACGTGATGACCTATGACGGCGAGACGCATTGTTCGCTGCTCGCTTTCCCCGAAATCCGCGACCGGCTGATCGTGCTCAACGGCTGGTCGAAGACCTGGGCAATGACCGGCTGGCGCATGGGCTGGTCGATCTGGCCGAACGGCGACAAGGGCGCGCATCTCTACGACAAGGTGCGCAAGCTGGCGGTCAATTGCTGGTCCTGCGTCAACGCGCCGAGCCAGTATGCCGGCATAGCCGCCATCGACGGCCCGCAGGACGATGTCGACACGATGATGCGCGCCTTCGACCGCCGCAGAAAGGTCGTGGTCGAGGGGTTGAATGCCTTGCCCGGTGTTTCCTGCATTACGCCGAAAGGCGCCTTCTATGCCTTCCCCAATGTTTCCAAGACCGGCTGGAAGGCCAAGAAGCTCGCCTCGGCGCTGCTCGAGGATGCCGGCGTGGCGCTGATCGGCGGCCCCGATTTCGGCATTCTCGGCGAAGGCTATGTCAGGCTATCCTACGCCAATTCCGAAGAGAACATCCTGCGCGCGCTGGAGCGGATCGAGACGTTTCTGACGAAGTGAGGCCACGATCGACGAAAGGAGACGCCAGATGTTCTATGCCATTCTAGCCTATCACGAGGAAGAAGCGATTACGGCGCTGACGCCGGAGCAGGATTCGGCGCTGATGACCGATCTTCTCCAGATCAACGATCGGCTTTACCGGCAAGGCACCCTCGGACCGGCGGCGCGGCTCGGCGCGACACAAGACGCCTGCACCTTGCGCGGGCCAGGCACCGGAATGGTTGTTGACGGCCCCTTCGCCGAGACCAAGGAACAATTGCTGGGACTCTATGTTGTCGACTGCGCCAACCGTGACGCCGCTGTCGACATTGCGCGCGACCTTCGCCGCGTCAATCCGACCGCCGTCTACGAAATCCGCCCGATTTCGCTGTATCTTCCCGGCGTGCCGCTTCCCGTCACGCGGCCCTAATGCATGTCGCGCAAAAGTGTGCAGCGGTTTTGCGATAACGACATGCATAAAAACAAGAATCTAAAAGCGCGTCGCATGAGGCCGGTCGAACGCAACGCGCTTTTAGGACCGGGTTGAGACTAATTTAGCCTCGCCCGACAAACGGCATCTTGGTCGCCATCACGGTCATGAACAGGACGTTGGCGTCGAGCGGCAGGCTGGCCATATGAAGGACGGCATCGGCGACGCGCTCGACATCCATCACCGCTTCGGCGGCAATGGTGCCGTTGGCTTGCGGCACGCCGACCGTCATCGCCTGCGCCATGTCGGTCAGCGCGTTGCCGATGTCGATCTGACCGCAAGCAATGTCGAAGGGCCTGCCGTCCAGCGCCAGCGTCTTGGTCAGCCCGGTGATGGCGTGCTTGGTCGCCGTATAGGGCACCGAGCCCGGCCGTGGCGCATAGGCCGATACCGAGCCGTTGTTGATGATGCGGCCGCCCATCGGCTGCTGCCTGCGCATGGCGCCGAAGGCGGCGCGAGCACACAGGAACGAGCCGGTGAGATTGACCCCGACGATGTCGTTCCACACCTCGACCGGGATATCGTCGATCAATGTCGATTTGTAGCTCGTGCCGGCATTGTTGAAGAGCAGGTCGACGCGCCCGAAAGCCGCAGCCACCGTCTCGAACAGATCGTCGACCTGATCGGCCTTGCTGATGTCGCAGGCGAAGGCCAATGCCTTGGCCTGCGTCGGCCCGGCCGCGGCGATCGCCTCCTCCAGCACCGGCTTGCGGCGGCCGCAGAAGACCGTGTTCCAGCCGGCCTTGAGCAGCGCTGTGGCGACGCTTTTGCCGATGCCCGTGCCGGCGCCGGTGACGATGGCGGTTTTATAGTCGGTCATGGCTGTACTCCCTGAAAGGGATGAGCCATCGCAAATGACGGGAACCATGGCAAGCCGGCCCAAAGCCTGTGCTCACAAAAAGGGCGGCCATTGGCGACCGCCCCTGATCCGAACAGGGCTTGGGAGGAGGAAAGCCGATCCGACTGCCTGAAATCATGCGCTCACCGGATTAACGAGAAGCTAACGCCAATGCCGCCGAGCGCTCCGAGGCTCTCCCCTTCAAGCTACCAGCGCGAACCGGTCACCGGCTTCGCCGTGCTGCCCGCTGCGGGCACCTTCGCCGCCGTCACCGTCGCCTCGACATGGTCGACCAGCGCGTCCGGCAGGCCGAGGCGGCCGGCAAGCAGGTCGAGATAGCCGCGTTCGGCCCGCGTGTCCGGATCGATGGCAAGACGCGAGGCGGTGTAGAGTTCCAGCTTTTGCGCATCGGTCTTGGCGCCGGCGATCAGCACATCCAGATCGAGCGGTGCGTCCAGTTCCGACATCAGGAATTTCTCCGCTTCGGCACCGACGCCGGCGAGGCTGAGCTTGCCGGCGATCTTCTGCCGCTCTTCGTCATCGACATGACCGTCGGCCTTCGCCGCCGAGATCATCGCCCTGACCAGCGTCAGCGTGAATTCGTCTTCGCCCTGCGGCGCTTGCGACGGATGGAAGGCGGTATCGGCCGGCGGCGGCAGCAATTCCGGTTCACCGGCGGCTTGCGTTTCGGCCGGCGCGTTGCCGCTCTTGTAGTTCTGGTAAGCCTTGTAGGCGAGGCCGCCGATCGCGGCCAGGCCGCCGAGCTTCACCGCCGCACCGGTGACCTGACGGCCTGGGCCGGTTCCGAGCAGCACCGCGGCCAGCGCACCGGCGGCAAGCGGATTGTCCTTGGCCATCTGCACCGCCTGCCCCGCCTTGTCACGGACGGTCGATCCGGTACCGGGAACTTGCGAGCCGAGCAGATCATCGAGGAGCTTCTTGGGATCGAACATCTATGCCTCCAGAATTGGCCCGGCCGAAGGTGCGCGGGCAGGTTTGCACGTCGAAGACCTAGGTCCCGCAGTTTGACATTACAATGACGCGGTGCATCCTTTGCCCGCTGCCACGCATGACCTCGCACCGACATCTGCTGGGATTTCACACGGAAATCAAAGTGCTGCAGCCTCCTTCCACCCAAAAACACTCGTCGCTCTGGACATTGGACGTGTCGAAACCGCCCTCGACTTCGAGTAATGTCGCAGCATGTCGCTTGCGAGGAGCCTGGCATGACCGATGAGACTGACCGCGAACCCGCACGCGATCCCCAGGAACTGGAGCGCCTGCTGATTTCACGGCAATGGCTCGGAGACATTGACGGCATGGCCGCGCTTTTTGAGCCGCATGCAATCATCGACAGCGGTGGCGGACAACTGACGTTCGGCCGCGAAGCCATCCAAACGCTGTTCGCGGAGATCACCGCAACCGGCCGCAAATTTCAGTCCGGAGATCAGCGTCCGGCTGTCATCAATGGCGACCTGGCGCTCACCTCGACCCGGCTTCCCGACGGCACGATCACCACCGAGGTCGCGCGTCGGCAGAACGACGGGACATGGCTGTGGGTCATCGATCGCTTCTCTGTTGCTTAACGTGAAGTTGCTTGACGTGCAGCTAACTTCCGATGTGACGATCGCCGCGCGCTTGCGCCAGCTCGACCTGGCGCTGGCGCTCAGCATAGCGGGCGCGATCCTCGTCCGAGCGGGCATCGAAGCAATGCGGGCATGAAACGCCGGTGGCGTATTCCGGCGATAGCCGGTCTTCTGCGGCTAGCGGATGCCGGCAGGCGCGGCAGAGTTCGGCCTCGCCTTCGACCAACCCGTGCGATACCGAAACGCGCTCGTCGAAAACGAAGCATTCGCCCTGCCAGAGGCTCTGTTCGGCGGGCACGTCTTCGAGATACTTCAGAATGCCGCCCTTGAGGTGGAAAACGTCCTCGAAGCCAAGCGACTTCACATAGGCCGTCGCCTTCTCGCAGCGTATGCCGCCGGTGCAGAACATGGCGACCTTGCGCCCCTCGAGCGCATGCCGATGCCGCTCGACCCAGGCTGGGAATTCGCGGAAGCTGGCAGTGGCGGGATCGACAGCGCCCTTGAAGGTGCCGAGCGACACCTCGTAGGCGTTGCGCGTATCGATGACGATGGTGCCTGCATCCGAGATCAATGCGTTCCAGTCGGCCGGCGCAACATAGGTGCCCGCACCTGCCGCCGGGTCGATATTGTCCACGCCCATGGTGACGATCTCGCGCTTCAACCGCACCTTCATGCGGTGGAACGGCATCGCTGCGGCGCTGCTGTATTTGATCTCGAGGCCGGCGAGACCTTCGATGGATTCGAGATGACCGATGAGCGCCGCGATTGCCGCTTCACTGCCGGCGACCGTGCCGTTGACGCCCTCACGCGCCAAAAGCAGCGTGCCTTTGATGCCGCGTGCGCAGCAGAAGGCGGCGAGCGGCGCACGCAGCGCCTCGAAGGTGTCGAGCCGGGCGAAGCGGTAAAGCGCGGCAACACGGAAGACTTGGCTGGACAGTGTCATCGCCAAGCCACTAAACGCTCACGACAGCCGGATCAAGGCAGAGCCGAGAGCGGTCTGCTCGCGACGGGTTGCGAACACCACGCGTGACATCGCGACACGCCGCGTTTCGTGGACAGAAAAACCGCCTTCTGCTAACCGGTCGACTTGATCAACAGAGGAGAGACGACGAATGCCCAGCACGACCGAAAAGCTCCTGTCGCTCCTCAACGGCCAGCCGGTCATACCGGTGCTGAAGATCGCCAATCCCGCCGACGCGGTGCCGCTGGCCCGGGCGTTGGCCCGCGGCGGCCTGCCGGCGATCGAGATTACGCTGCGCACCGCCGACGCGCTGGAGGCGATCCGCCGGGTGGCGGGCGAGGTCGAAGACGCCGTCGTCGGCGCCGGCACCATCCTGGACGCCCGCCAGTTCGGCGAGGCGGCGGCCGCCGGTTCGAAGTTCATCGTCAGCCCCGGCATCACCCGCGAGCTTCTCGCGGCAGCCAAGGACAGCGAAGTGCCGTTGCTGCCCGGTGCCATCACGCCGGGAGAGGTCATGGCCGCGCGCGAAGCCGGCCTGCGCTTTCTGAAATTCTTCCCGGCCGAACAGTCGGGCGGCATCGCCTCGCTCAAGGCCTTCGCCTCGCCGCTCGCCGACGTGAAATTCTGCCCGACCGGCGGTATCACCGGCCAGAATGCCGCCGACTATCTCAGCCTGCCCAACGTCATCTGCGTCGGCGGTTCCTGGGTGGCGCCGGACGATCTGGTCAAGGCCGGCAAATGGGACGAGATCGAAGCCTTGGCGCGCGCCGCGAGCAAGCTCGGGCGCTAGCATCGCCGCCGATCTGGCCTGCTGCCGATCTGGTTCGCCGGCTGGTTCCCGCTCATGGGCTCGAACCACGATTCACGCCTTCAAAGGGCGCTGTCCTACCATTAGACGAAGCGGGAGAATGCTGACCTTGGTTAGCATCCCGGCACGAAGGAAGCCAGTGCCGGCGGTGGCGGCAGCCGCGCCGGTTGCCAGCGCGGCCTCTACGATATTTGCCCAGCTGTTATTCGGTCTGGAAGCGGGCCACCGACATGAACTTGACGGCCTTGCCGGTGAACCGGTTGGCGTCGGCCATCTCGTTGCCCGGCTGGAAGCCGACGGTATAGACCTCGCTCGGTGCCGTACGGACGAAGTCGTAAGCGTAGCGCGGCGCCGTTGTCGCGTCTGAAACGGTCGCGACATACTCGCCGCTGTGCAGCGCCCAACGGGCAGCCTGCGGCGCGGCAGCGACCACCACCGGCTTGGGGCCTGGTTTCAGGTCGCGGGCGGTGGCCCTGGGTTCCTTGCGTGTGGTCTTCACGCCCGCGCCGATGACGGCCGTCGGATCGGAGCCGGCCGGGCGGGCAACGATGGCCTTGCGCGGCGACGCCCCGTCGCTCGATGCGTCGTCGCTCGCCGGTTCCTCGAACACCGATGCTTGCTCGGAAAGCGAAGCGACCTTGTATTCGTCGGTCGCGCTGACCCGTTCCAGAACGGCCTTGACCTCGTCGGGCTGCGAACTGTCGGGCCGCGCCGACGGCAATACCGAGAATGCATCGGTGGCGGTGTTGCTCCGCTCGGCCGCACTCGCGAGCGCCAGCAACACTTGCTTGTCCTGCGGCGCAAGACCAGCCGACGAAAGATCGGCCGGCAGCGAATGATCGGGCCGCCAGCTCGGCACGGGAATGTTGTTTGCCGCGACCTGCACCGGGCCGGCCGTAGCCGACGCGTCTGCCATGCCGAACGGAACACTTGCCGACGCCACACTTGCCGGCGCTTGCGCGGTTGCCACCGCCTGTTCGGTGGATGCAGTCGCATCCGCCACGCCGAACGGAACGTTTTCAGGCGGCTGGGCACCGATGTCGGCCTTCGGGCGCGGAGCAAAATCGGGCAGCGGAATGCTGCGCGCCGGCAATGCCGCGATGATCGTCTCCGGCGTGTCGTTCTCCGGTTCCGGCGCAGGCGCCGGAGCATCGGCGACTTCCGGAATCTCGGCACGCTTGGCATCCCGAGGCGCCACGATGGCGATGCCAGGCAGATTGCTGCTCTTGGCCGACGGCGCCGGCTTCACGTTACGGGGCTTTGGCGCTGGCTCGGCCATCGCCACATCGGCGCTGTCGTCCGCCTCGTCGTCGCCGCCGCCGAAGAAGGCTGCCAGGAAGCCGCGGGATTTTTTGCCACCGCCGCTTGCGCTGGCCAGTTCGATGGCCGGCGCGCCGGCGCCCTTGCGGGCTTTGTAGGAGGCGAGCGCCTGTTGATAACCAGGCAGCGGCTTGCCGTCGCTCGGCACATGCAGCGTCTTGCCATTGGGGAACACGCGCGCCAATTCCTGGCGGCTGATGCCGGGCCAGTGGCGCACATTGCCGACGTCCATGTGCACGAAGGGCGAGCCGGAGCTGGGATAATACCCGACGCCGCCGCCCTGCATCCTGAGGCCGATGTCGCGCAGCTTCTTCAGCGGCACGCCGGGAATGTAGAAATCCATCGCCCTGCCGAGCATGTGCTGGCTCTTCTCGGCGACGCCCCTGCTGCGGCTGCGCAGCATCGAATTCGTCGACGGCGAACGATAACCGCAGACGACCTGGATATAGTCGGTGGCGCCGCTCTCACGATAGGCTTCCCAGACCAGGTCCAGCAGGCGCGGATCCATCTTGGTCGGCTCGTTGCGACGCCAGTCGCGCAGGATGATGTTGATCTTTCGCAAGCCCGCTTGATCGTAGCGGCCGTTGCGCTTGTAGACGATCTCCGCCTTTTCATGCGTGTGGAGATGATAGAGCTTCAGCGAACGTGTCTCGGCGCCGGCGCCGGTTGCCGCCGCTGCAAGGAACCCGACGGCAACAATCACCGCTGCCAGCCATCTCGGCCAGACGCTCATGTGATAATGCCGCCCGTTTTTGTGTCGTTCGATTCTGTTCAAATCAAAAGGCCTTGCAGGCTGCCGTTTTGTCCCCGGATTTGACCAAACGGATGCGTTAGATGTGCATCCGAATATCGATCCTAATGGTTAATCATCGCTTATTGAAGCCGAAATGCGGTAACACCGTGGCGATATCCCGCCAAAAATATTGCGCAGGAGATCTTGGTAAACCGCTGGTTTAGATCATGTTTTGGCGCCAGCTCGAAACACGATCTGTTACCGTCCGCCTTAATACGTGAACATTGCGGCGAACACGTCATTACGAGACTCAGTTGCCTGGAATGATGTCCGGATGAGAACCGGCTTGGCCCTGTGACTCAGGAAGCGAGCCTCTCGACACGGCCGGTCTCCGGGTCGATGCCGTATTCCTTGAGCTTGCGGTAGAGCGTCGACCGGCCGATGCCGAGGCGGCGGGCGACCTCGCTCATCTGGCCGTTGTAGTGGTCGATGGCGAGCTTGATCATTTCGAGCTCGACATCGGCCAGCGCACGCACATTGCCGCGCTCGTCGAGCGCCCGCAGCGTGCCGAAGCGGGGTCTGGCCGGCGCGTCGGGCTCGGCCGCGGCGGCGCCGACGGCGGCCGGGACGTTATCACGCGGCAGGCTGCCCGAAGCCAATCCGGAAGCTGGCCACCCTGAAGCTGGCCCTCCTGAAGCTGGCCCTCCTGAAGCTGGCGAGGCGATATCCGCATCGAGATTGACCGTGCCCTCGACCTGCGCCCGGATCTGCGGGAACTCTTCTTCGGTCAGCATGTCGCCCTCGGCGAGCACCGAAGCCCGGAAGACGGCATTTTCGAGCTGCCTTATATTGCCCGGCCAGTCATAGGCCTGCAGCATGGCGAGCGCCCCAGCGGAGATGCCTCGCAGACGGTGGCGCGGATCGGCGGGCGCCACCTTCTCCATGAAGTGCTCGACCAGATGGGGAATGTCGTCGCGACGGTCGCGCAATGGCGGCACGAAGATCGGATAGACGTTCAGACGATAAAACAGATCCTCGCGGAACTTGCCGTCCTTGACCTGCTGCAGCAGGTTGCGATGGGTTGCCGAGATCAGCCTGATGTCGACCCTGACGGTCGAGCGCCCGCCAACCGGATCGACTTCGCCGTCCTGTACGGCGCGCAACAGCTTGACCTGCACGTCGAGCGGCAGGTCGCCGATTTCGTCGAGGAACAGCGTGCCCGAATGCGCTTCGACGAACTTGCCGGTGTGTTTTTCGGTGGCGCCGGTGAACGAGCCCTTTTCGTGACCGAACAGGATCGATTCGACCAGATTGTCGGGGATGGCGCCGCAATTGACGATGACGAAGGGTTTCGAGCGGCGGTCGCCGCTGCCCTGGATGGCGCGCGCCACCAGTTCCTTGCCGACGCCGGATTCACCCTCGATCAGGATCGGAATGTTGGACGCCGCCGCCTTGCGGCCGAGCCGGATCACCCGATCCATCGCCGGACTGTGAGTGATCATGTCCTTGAACGTCAGATGGCCGCCGCGCTGCCGTGACGAGCGCTTCACTTCGCCTTCGAGCGCTTCGACCTTGAGGGCATTGCCGATCGACGCCTGCAGCCTGTCGGGAGAGGCCGGCTTGACGACGAAGTCGAAGGCGCCGTGACGCATTGCCGAAACGACGGTTTCGATGCCGCCCTGGGCGGTCTGCACGATGACGGGAATGTGGATGCCGCGCTCGCGCATTGCCTTCAGCACGCCGATGCCATCGAGGCCCGGCATCATCAGGTCGAGGATGACCACCGAGACGTCGCGCGCATTGGGCCCGTCGACAACATCGAGACCGGCCTCGCCGCCATCGGCGACGATCGCGGTGTGGCCGAATTTCGTCACCGCTGCCTCGAGCAGCCTGCGCTGCACCGGATCGTCATCGACTATGAGTATGGAAGCTGCCATGACTGATCCGACCGTGCCCGCCCGAGAATGCGCCCTATGGATCATCTTGGCACAGGGTTCTAAATAAGCTTTCAAAAAACCCGGTGAATGAATTCCTTAGGATTTGACCGGCTTCTCGTTTCCTCGAATTTTCGTGTTTGGAAGGATCGGCAATGCGCATGGTTTTTGCTCGAAAGCTGGCGGCGGCGTCCGGTCAGGGCGTGGCGGAGCTTGGCGACCTGCCGGAATGGAATCTGGCCGATCTCTATTCGGGCATGGAAGCGCCCGAGTTGAAGCGCGACATCGCCAAGGCCGCCGCCGATGCCATCGCCTTCGAGAGCCGTTGGAAAGGCACGCTCGCCGCCGAGGCCGGGCGTGGCAGCGCCGGCAGGCTGGGCGAGGCGCTCCAGGCCTATGAAGCGTTGGAGGAGCTGATCGGCCGGATCGTCTCCTATGCCGGGCTTGTCTATGCCGGCAACACGTCGGATCCGCAGCGCGCCAAGCTCTATGGCGACATCCAGGAAAAGATGACCGATGCCAGCGCGCACCTGCTGTTTTTCGCGCTCGAGCTGAACCTCATCGACGATGGCGCGATCGAAAACGCACTCGCCGCCGATCCGGCCTTCGCCCACTACCGGCCCTGGGTGCTCGATCTGCGCAAGGACAAGCCCTATCAGCTCGAAGACCGCATCGAGCAACTCTTCCACGAAAAGTCGATCACCGGGCGCGGGGCCTGGAACCGCCTGTTCGACGAGACGATGACCGATTTGCGCTTCGGCCTCGACGGCGAGGAGTTGACGCTTGAGCCGGCGCTCAATCGCCTGCAGGACGCCGACGGCGAGGTGCGCCGCCGGGCGTCCGAAGCGCTGGCCGCAACTTTCCGCAAGAATTTGCGCGTCTTCACGCTGATTACCAACACGCTGGCCAAGGACAAGGAGATCTCCGACCGCTGGCGCGGCTTCGAGGACATTGCCGATTCCCGCCATCTCGCCAACCGCGTCGAACGCAGCGTGGTGGACGCACTCGCCGCGGCGGTTCGCGACGCCTATCCGCGCCTGTCGCATCGCTATTATGCGATGAAGGCGCGCTGGCTCGGCATGGACGTGATGAACCATTGGGACCGAAACGCGCCCCTGCCGGAGACCCCGCAGGCGGTCATCGGCTGGGACGAGGCCAAGAACACCGTGCTTTCCGCCTATCAGCGCTTTTCACCCGACATGGCGGAGATCGCCAGAACTTTCTTCGACCGCAACTGGATCGATGCACCGGTGAGACCCGGCAAGTCGCCTGGTGCCTTCGCCCATCCGACGGTGCCTTCGGCGCATCCTTATGTGTTGCTCAACTACATGGGCAAGCCGCGCGACGTGATGACGCTGGCGCACGAGCTCGGCCACGGCGTGCACCAGGTGCTGGCCGGCGGCCAGGGCGCCTTGATGGCGTCGACGCCGCTGACGCTGGCCGAAACCGCATCGGTGTTCGGCGAGATGCTGACCTTCCGCTCGCTGCTCGAGCAGACCACCGACAAGCGCGAACGCAAGGCCATGCTCGCCCAGAAGGTCGAGGACATGATCAACACGGTCGTGCGCCAGGTCGCCTTCTACGAGTTCGAGCGCAAGGTGCATGCCGAGCGCAAGAGCGGCGAATTGACCTCCGACAAGCTCGGCCAATTTTGGCTGGAAGTGCAGGCGGAAAGCCTCGGGCCGGCGATCAAGCTACGCGAGGGGTACGAGGTTTTCTGGACCTATATCCCGCACTTCATCCACTCGCCTTTCTACGTCTATGCCTATGCATTCGGCGATTGCCTGGTGAACTCGCTCTACGCGGTCTACCAGAACGCCGAGCGCGGCTTTCAGGAGAAATATTTTGCCATGCTGCGCGCCGGCGGCACCAAGCATCATTCCGAGCTTCTGGCGCCGTTCGGCCTTGACGCGACGGACCCTGCCTTCTGGCAGATCGGGCTTAGTGTGATCAGCGGACTGATCGACGAGCTGGAAGCACTGGACAAGTGATGCGCAACACTGGGTGATGCGCAACACCGGGTGACCGGGTTTTCCAGAACAGTTTAGCTGCAATGCATATTGACGATGGTTCTATTCTTGTCTTGGATATTTGTTCTTAAATAACTTTCCATGGAAGTTTTCCGTTAGATTCCCGTAAGCTGTATGATAGCGTCCGCCCTCAAGCTCAGCCGGGCACGAATGGATCCGGTCGGAAAGTCCCGACCGGTCATGGCGCGTCGGCGGATGCGACAACGGTTGTTGGCCAGGGGCAAACCGGTCGCCGACAGCTCGATCGAAGCCGGCTGTTCTGCAAAT
Source organism: Mesorhizobium sp. M0960 (assembly GCF_040319055.1). Lineage (NCBI taxonomy): Bacteria > Pseudomonadati > Pseudomonadota > Alphaproteobacteria > Hyphomicrobiales > Phyllobacteriaceae > Mesorhizobium > Mesorhizobium sp. M0960. The sequence goes on from NZ_JAMYNN010000009.1 coordinate 119,472, forward strand.
TGCGGAACCACCATCGAATGGTCCTTCGCCGAGGTCATGGCTCCACAGGCCAGGGCGGACGGATCGGACTGGAGAGAGAGAAAGACAATGGGCACTTTTTTCTACATGCTCCTGGCGTTCCTGGTAGGTGTGTTGGTTGGCTGGTTCATTTGGGGACGCCTGCGTGGCGAACTCGACAGTTTGCGCGGCGATCTCGACCGCACGCGCAGCGAACGTGACAGATTGCGGGCCGATAGCGACCGCCTGACCGGTGAGTTGGATGAATGCGGCCGCGCCCGCGCCGACCTCGAGCGGCGGCTGGGCGAGGCGCCGGCCGCCAAGGCGCCAACCGCGAAGGCGGCAACAGCCAAGGCGCCAGCCGCCAAGGCCGGCGCAACCAAGGCGGCGATGCAGGCACCGTCAACCCTGATGTCGACATCCGCGCCGGCCAAACCGGCGCCGAAGAAATCTGCAACGGCCAAGGCTGCGACCGCGCCACGCGCAAGTGCGGCGAAAACGGCGACGCCGAAGCCGGCTGCATCGAAAGCGAGCGCCGCACCCAAGACTGCGCCAGCGGCAAAAAAGACTGCGCCAGCGGCAAGCAAGGCTGCGCCGGCGGCAAAGAAAGCCGCGACCGGCAACGCAACGACCGCAGCGGCGGGCAAAGCCAACGATCTGCGTCGCCTGATCGGCATCGGCCCGACCAACGAGCGGCTGCTCAAAGGGCTTGGGGTCACGACCTATGCCCAGATCGCCGCCTGGACGCCCGACGATGTCAGGCGGATCGAGGCGACGTTGAATTTCGACGGCCGCATCGAACGTGAACGCTGGATCGAGCAGGCGAAACTGCTTGCCGCCGGCGACGAAAAGGAATTTGCGCGCCGCTTCCCGACCGCGGGGGAAGCCAGCAACACCTGATCCATCGCAAGGCGGCATTTGGAACAAGGCGGCGCTCTCGGGCGCCGCTTTTGTTTTTGCCCCGCCGCGCCTTTGCGTCTTGAGACGCCGTTCCCTCGATTGCGCACGGTCGAGCCCCCATATAGATCGATCGCTGGTGACCGCAGCATCCGAGCCTTATGTCCCTGCCCCTGCCCTTTGCAATTTTCCGGAACGACGAGACCGCGCGTCAGCTCGTTTTCGACCGGCCGGCCGAGATCATCTCGGCGCATGGCGAGGCGGACTTCCTGCCGGCGCTTGAAGCCGCGCAGGCTGCACATGATGGCGGCAAATGGCTGGCCGGCTATTTCTCCTACGAGGCCGGCTACCTGCTCGAGCCCAAGCTCGTTCCGCTGCTGCCAGCCGGCCGCCGCGCCCCGCTTTTCTGCCTCGGCGTGTTCGACCCGCCGGTCGAAGAGACGGTCGCGCCAGGCGATCTGCCGGCTAGCAACGGCCCAATCTTCGACCCCAAGGCAGCCTGGTCCTCGGACGACTACGCCAAACGCTTTGCCAGGCTGCATGACCACATCCGCAAGGGCGACTGCTACCAGGGCAATCTGACCTTTCCGGTCCACGCGCAATGGTCGGGCGATCCGCTGGACGCCTTCAACGCGCTGACCGAACGCCAGCCGGTGAAGTATGGGGCGCTGGTCGCGCTTGGCGATCCGATCGTCTTGTCGCGTTCGCCGGAACTGTTCTTCGAGGTCGACGCGGAAGGCATGATCGAGACGCATCCGATGAAAGGCACTGCGCCGCGCGGCGCCACCAAGGCGGAGGACGATCGCCTGAAAGCGTTCTTGCGCAACGACGAGAAGAACCAGGCCGAGAACCGGATGATCGTCGATCTCCTGCGCAACGACATCTCACTGATCAGCGAGGTTGGCACGCTCGATGTGCCGGAGCTTTTCCGCATCGAGAGCTACCCGACGGTCCACCAGATGGTGAGCCGCGTGCGGGCGAAACTTTTGCCCGGCCTCGCCATCCGCCAGATGTTCGCCGCGCTGTTCCCCTGCGGTTCGATCACCGGCGCGCCGAAGATCCGTGCCATGGAGATCCTGCGCGAGCTGGAAGGTGGCCCGCGCGATGTCTATTGCGGCGCCATAGGCTGGATCGCCCCCGGCGGCCGGATGCGCTTTTCGGTGGCGATCCGCACCATCTCGCTCTTTGCCAATGGCGAGGCAGTCTACAATGTCGGCGGTGGCGTCGTCTTCGATTCGACAGCCGAAGAGGAGTACCAGGAGTGTCTGCTGAAAGCCCGTTTCGCGACGGGAACACTGCCGATTTCGAACTGATCGAAACAATGCGCTGGGAACCCGGCTCGGGTTTCCTCCGTTTCGACCGCCATCTCGCGCGGCTTTACGGCTCGGCAGACGAACTCGGCTTCGGCTGCGACCCGCAACGGGTCGGTGAAGCGCTGATGAATGCGGTCGGCCGCCAGCACATTGCGTTGCGCACTCGCCTCGTCCTGTCGCGCAAGGGCGATGTAGCGGTTTCGGTGCAGCCCTACGCGCCGCTCGCCGCAGACAAGGTCTGGACCGTGCAGCTGGCGCGCGTGCGGCTTGATTCGAGCGATATGCTGCTGCGCCACAAGACCAGCCGCCGACAAATCTATACGCGCGCCCGCGCCGAATATCTCGCCGGCCGGGCCGACGAGGTGCTGCTCGCCAATGAGCGCGGCGAAATCTGCGAGGGCACGATCACCAATGTCTTTGCCGAATTCGGCGACGGCGTGCTGGCCACGCCGCGGCTCGATTGCGGCCTGCTGCCTGGCGTCCTGCGCGGCGAACTGCTGGATCAAGGCCGCGCCCGCGAAGCAATCTACACATGGAGCGAACTGAAATCGGCCAAGGCGCTGTTCGTCGGCAACTCGCTGCGCGGATTGATCCCGGCGCGGCTGGGCTGAAGCATCGGGAGACAACAATGTTCGTGGTTTCGCTGAAGTATACGGTGCCGCTGACCGAGATCGACAGCCTGCAGCAAGCGCATGTCGAGTGGCTGAAGGCCTGTTATGCGGAAGGCATTTTTGTCGCCTCCGGGCCGAAGCGGCCGAGGACCGGCGGCATCATCATCGCGCGCGGTCCACGCGACGTGCTCGATGCCAGACTGGCGGACGATCCCTTCGCCAAGGCAGGCGCCGCCGATTACGAAATCACCGAATTCACGGCGAGAATGGCCGCCGCCGCACTGGAAGCCTACAAAGAAGCATGAGTTTCCGCCCACCGACCCACACACCCTATGACGGCTCGTCGAAACTGTTCACCATCGGGCTGAAGCCGCTCAATCTAGATAGATGGATCGAGATCGACGAATATCTGCTGCCCTATCTTGCCGAGAAACGCCGGCTTTATGCCGAAATTCCAGACAAGGTTTTTGTCGAGGAGCAAGCCACACGCGACGCCCAACGCGAAGTGCTCGATCTGCTCGGTGCGTATCTGGCGGCGAACTTTCCTGGGACCCACAGGCGTACCGACAACGGGATCGTGGTGATCGGCGGCACCGACAGTCTTGTAGGCTCAGGCACCGCAGCTTCTTTCAGCGATGCGCCGCTTGTCGCGGCCTCGTTGCTCGTCCAGGAGGATTTGATCCTGATGCGCCGCGACGAGAGCGGCTGGCGTCTGGCGGCCGGCTCGCTCTGCTTCCCCTCGTCATGGTCGCTGACCGAAAAATTCGGCAAGCCGCTGCAGCAGATCCACGCGCCGGTACCGGGTTTCGGTCCAGGCACACGCCCGGCCGATCTCATCAACCGCATGTTCGACGGCCTCCAGGGCCAAGCCGTCGAGCGCTACAACTGGTCGATCCAGGCGGGCGACGCGCTCTACCATCCGCTCTCCAATGTCGAACGCATCGACCGCGCCAGCAGTCGCCCGTCGAGATTCCCGGACGGTGACATCGACGCCCATGCCTTTATCCGCGTCGAGCGGCAGACGCTGAGAAAGCTCCCCGTTTCGGGCGACGTACTCTTCACCATCCGCATCCATCTCGACCCGCTCGCCGTGCTGGAGCGCCACCGCGACCGTGCGGCGCTCGCAGCGTCCTTGGCCGAACAACTTCTGGCGCTGGACGAGGCCCAGCTCGACTACAAGGGGATGACCGCCGATCGTGACCGGCTGGTCGCGTGGCTTAGGGCGCTGGCGCTGTCCTAGAGCAGTTCATCGTTTCACGGAAACGCCGAACCGCTCCACCTCTTTGTTCTTGCGCAATTCCGGACGGAAAACCGTCTCACACTTTTCCCGGAATTGCCCTAAATCGCAGCCAGGCCCAGCAGCAGGATCGCCGACATCGCGGTAGAGACGGTGACGTTGACATCCCACCGCCAGCCCGCCGGTCCAAACGGCGGCCGGAACGGCGGGTAGCCGTTCTCGTCATACAGCACGCCACCATAGATCGGCCGCGAGAGCATGGCCGCGAAGAATGCCCCATACATGGCCGCGGCCAATCCGCCGGCGAGATAGAGCCGCTCGGCTTCGAGTTGCCCCTTGATCCAGATGAGTCCGAGGGCAATCAGCGCCACCCCGGTATAGCTCAGCACCTGCCAGACGACGTGAAACCGGGCATGGGGAGTCCACAGTGGATTGGTGGCGTGGGTGGCGTTCAAGTCGGCTTTGATCGTCGCTACACCGTAACCCACGGTCGCGACGCTCAGCAGAATTCGAGCAAGCAGATGACTGTCATAAGCGAGTTCCATCGCATTTTCCTCCCCTCACGCCGGAACGGCTTGAATGGCGCCCTGAGCACAGAAGAGCTGCCCATCGGCCAGCCGCGCATAATTATGGACGATCCGGTTCTCGTGATCCTGCAACTGCACAATGAAGTTGCCGCTCTGCTCCGTCCAACTCGCGAGCACGAGATTCGGACGCACGCTGGTCAGGCCGACCTTGACCACCTCGTCGATTTCAGTGGTCCCGATCGACGCCTGGATATGCAATTCCTGCGGCGAAAGAAACGTCAGCCGCGGTACGAAGGGGCCGAAAACGCAGTCGAAAGTCTTGCCTACGAGCGAGGCTGGAAAAGCATCGGTTTCTGCCATCATCCTCTCCTTGGGCATTGGCCGCTGCGACCATGCCATGTGACGATTCTCGGTGTCTCAGTCGCAGAAACACCCTCAGTATATGCTCTTGGAGCGCTCCAAGGAGCACGATCCCCCTATTTTGGTTTTGAGTCAATAAAATTCTTGGAGCGCTCCAAAAAATGGTCTACCTCAGGGAAAACGAGTGAATCGCCAATGCCCACCCTAGCCGATGTCGGCAAGGCTGCCGGAGTTTCCCGGGGGACTGTCTCCAACGTCTTCAACCGGCCGGAGCTGGTCAGGCCCGAATTGCGCGAGCGCGTCGAAGCGGCCGCGCGAGCGCTCGGGTTTGGCGGCCCCGATCCGAAAGGACGATTGCTGCGGGACGGCAAGTTCAATGCCATCGGGTTCATGCCGCCTGGCGCCTACGCCATCTCCGAAGTGATGAGAAGCCCATACGGCCGCGAGCTGGTGCTCGGCGTTTCGCTCGCCTGCGACGAGGCTGGAACGACGCTCAGCCTTGTAAACGGCACCGACAACACGCGCTTCGCCAGCATCCGCGATGCCCTGGTTGACGGCTTTATCCTTGGTCACAGCGCCGACATTGGTCTCATAATTTCGGTCCAGAGACGCCGTCTGCCCTTCGTCATTCTCGAAAGCGACGCAGGTCCCGACATCAATTCGATAAAGATCGACGGCAGGAGTGGCGCGGTTGCTGCCGTCCGGCACTTGACCGGGCTGGGGCACCGGCATTTTGCCATCCTTTCGGTGCGCCGGTCTCCCGGCCCGCCGATTGTCCACATGCCCGGAAAGGCAACGCGCCCGCTTCTGGCCGGCTTCCCGCTCGACGATGAAAGGCTCGACGGTTTCAAACAGGGTTTGGCGGAGGCGAATTTGTCGATCGACGATGTCCCGATCATCGAGACGATCCCGGGCGAGCCATCTGCCGGAGCAGTGGTGTTCGACAGGGCGCCTGAAGCAACCGCGATCCTGACCATGTCGGACTGGCAGGCGATCACGATCCTGGACGAGGCGGTTCGCCGCGGCATAGACGTGCCGGGCCACGTGTCGGTCGTCGGCTTCGATGGCACCGCTGAATCCGCACGCACCACGCCTCCGATGACCACTGTCGCACAAGACGTGATCGGAAAAGGCCGGCTTGCCGCCCGAATGGTCCTTGACAATGAAGCCCCCCGCCAAGTCGTTCTGCCGGTAGAACTGGTGGTTCGAGCCTCCACAGCCGCGCCGAGGACAAAAACCCGCTGAAACGGGCGGATGCGCCATCCGCACCAGGGGTGGCGCTCGCCGCGTCTTTTCGCTGAGCAGCCTCAGGTGCGGGACGAGGCACAACTTGACTATAAGGGCCTGACAGCCGACCGTGACTGCTGGCGCAAGACAGCTGTAACTTGCGGCTTGGGGGAAAAATGATCCAGCATCTTAGCAGGCCGGTCACGTTTATGGCCGCGATCCTGGTACTGTCGACAGCAGCCGAGGCGGAGCCGGTGACTTATGCCGGCAAGCTTGGAAAGAGCGATATCGTCGTCGAATTCACCGGCGACCCCGCCGCGCCCGGCGGCCCGCTGGCCGGCCGCTATTTCTACCGCTCGAAGGGCGTCGACATCCCGCTGCAGGCCCGGTCTCAAAAGGGCAGCAAGTTCGAACTGGCCGAGGAGGAGGCATGCGGCGCCGACAATTGCGATGACGGAAAGGCTGCGCCGATTGCCGCCGTCTGGCGCCTGGCCTCATCCAGTAACGGCAAAACCCTTGAAGGCAGCTGGAACGGAAAGAGCGCGCTGCCGCTCAGATTGGAACGGGTCGCAAGTCGGCAGGTGACCGAGAACGAGCCCAGCAGCCCGCTCGATCTCTACGATTTCAGCTTCATGAAGTTCTTCGGCAATGACACGCCGCTCACCATGGAAACGTCCCCTTATGACTATCTGCGGGTGGACACTCAGCTCGATAACGGCAAGACGACTGGTTGGCCGGACGCAACTTACCGCTATGTCGTCGACCCCCGCACCAAATTTGCCACGCCGCGCATTGTCGAACTGTCCGGCGACGTTCCAATCGAGGCCGCGAACGCTCTGCTGCAAGACAGGCACTGGCGCGCCAACATCGGCGCACTGGGCTGCGTGGCGGCGCAATATGCCGGTTTCAACGAAGGCGGGCCGATTGACGGTGTGAACGGCGGCACACTCGGCGGCTATGAGGACAGCACATTCGAAGTGACCTCGCTGACTCCGCGGCTGATGAGCTGGCGGGAGTCCGGCAGCATCTTCTGCGGCGGAGCGCATCCGACCAACTATTCGGACGCCTACATCATGGATGTGCGGCGCGGCGTCCTGCTCGGCCTTCAGGACATTTTCTTGGATACGATAGATGGCAAGCCCGGTCCTTCCCTCGCCTCCTTCGTCAAGCAGCGGCGCAAGAAACCGAGCGATCAGACCGATATTGATCACGAAGCCGAATGCGGCATCGACGATCTGATCGACGAAAATTTGGCTGCCAGCCTCTGGCGCGAGGGCGACAAGCAGGTTCTGGTGTTCGGGCTCCAGACCCTGCCGCATGCCATCCAGGCCTGCGCCGACGATCTGCTGGAACTGCCGGTCTCCGAGGCACGTGCCCTCTTCAAGCCGGAGTTTGCAAGTCTGGTCGAGCCGTAGCCGGGATGGCGCGGCGTAACGCCGGCCGTCCGATTTTCGCTTTATTGTGACAATGATCTATGGTTTGTCGCGCCGCGGCCAAGCCGCTGTTCCGAAGCGTTTTTTGAGGGAGTAATCGATAAATGGTGAATGAAAACTGGCCCGTTTACGGTGAGATCACCGGCCCTGTGGTGATGATCGGCTTCGGCTCGATCGGACGGGGAACGCTGCCGCTGATCGAGCGCCATTTCAAATTCGACAAGTCGCGCATGACGGTCATCGACCCGCGCGACACCGACCGCAAATTGCTCGACGAGCGCGGCATCACCTTCATGCAGGACGCGGTGACCAAGAAGAACTACAAGAAGCTGCTGACACCGCTTTTGACCAATGGCGGCGGCCAGGGCTTTTGCGTCAACCTGTCGGTCGACACTTCCTCGCTCGAACTCATGAAGCTCTGCCGCAAGCTTGGCGTCCTCTATATCGACACGGTGGTCGAGCCCTGGCTCGGCTTTTATTTCGACGAAAAGGCCGACAATGCCTCACGCACCAACTATGCGCTGCGCGAGACGGTGCGTACTGAAATCGCGAAGAACCCAGGCGGCACCACGGCGATCTCGTGCTGCGGCGCCAATCCGGGCATGGTCTCGTGGTTCGTCAAGCAGGCGCTGGTCAACCTCGCCACAGATCTTGGCCTCGATTTCTCGGAGCCCGCGCAGCACGATCGCGAAGGCTGGGCCAGGCTGATGAAGAAAGCCGGCGTCAAGGGCATCCATATCGCCGAGCGCGACACCCAGCGCACCAAGAAACCCAAGCCGATGAACGTGTTCTGGAACACCTGGTCGGTCGAAGGCTTCATTTCGGAAGGCCTGCAGCCGGCCGAGCTCGGTTGGGGCACGCATGAGACGTGGATGCCGAAGAACGCCAAAAAACACAAGAACGGCTCGAAGGCCGCGATCTTTCTGGAGCAGCCCGGCGCCAACACGCGCGTGCGCACATGGTGCCCGACGCCCGGTCAGCAATACGGCTTCCTGGTGACGCATAATGAGGCGATTTCAATTGCCGATTTCTTCACCTTGCGCGGCAAGAAGGGCAAGGTGCAGTACCGGCCGACCTGCCATTACGCCTATCATCCCTGCAACGACGCCGTGCTGTCACTGCACGAGATGTTCGGTGCCGCCGGCGAGGCTCAGCCCGTGCATCACGTGCTCGACGAAAACGAACTGGTCGATGGCATCGACGAACTCGGCGTGCTGCTCTACGGTCACGCCAAGAACGCCTACTGGTACGGCTCGCAGTTGTCGCTGGCCGAGGCGCGCAAGCTGGCGCCCTACCAGAACGCCACCGGCATGCAGGTCACGTCGGCGGTGCTGGCCGGCATGGTTTGGGCGCTGGAAAATCCCGAGGCCGGCATCGTCGAAGCCGACGAGATGGATTACAAGCGCTGCCTCGACGTGCAGAACCCATATCTCGGGCCGGTCAGGAGCTATTATACCGACTGGACACCGCTCGACAATCGACCTGGTCTGTTTTCCGAGGACCTCGACACCAAAGACCCGTGGCAATTCCGCAACATCCTCGTTCGATAGCAGCGTTGCGTCGACACTCCGCCAGCTTGCAATCGCCCGGAAATCGGGCGATTGAAGAGGAGCGGCCTAGAGCGACGTGCGTCCATTTGGACGCACAAAGTACGCTCTAGCACTTTGAATGTGAGCATCGTGCTTTCCGAAAATCGGATCGATTTTCGGGCCGATGCGAGAGGAGAGGATTTTGAAGATGACGATCGCGCAAAGACTGCTTTCGGCTGGCATTGCCGCGGCCGCTACGGTCGCGTTGGCGGCCTGCACCACAACCGGCCCAGGCGAGCCGCCGGTGATCACGGCCAAAGGGGTTGAAGGCTCCTGGATCGACGCGCAGGGCACGGGCTTGTCCACCTTCAAGGGCGGCAGCTTCGCGACCGTCGCAACCGACACCGGCCAGAAGCTTGCCGATGGCAGCTACACCATGACCGGCGGCACCTCGGTCGAGATCCATGGCACTTCGTTGATCCGCCAGACGCCGATCAGCTTCAACTGCCTGATGGTCTCCACAAGCCAGCTCAATTGCACCAGCGCGAGCGGGCAGAATTTTGTGCTGACCAGGCGCACCTGAAATCCGATTCCGAATTGACTTTGCAAAAGGGCGGCGGCTTCAAGCCGCCGCTTTTTACGCCGGCAAAGCCTTTTTACGCCGGCAAAGCTGATGCCGATTTCCGCTTGCATCGACTGAAACGCGATGTGAACATGGCCCGAGAGGGCTGTTACATCCCAGTCAAACAAGAGCTTTAAACGCGTCTGCGCATGATCCTTTCCGAAAATCGGAGTCGATTTTCGGAAAGGATCATGCGCAAAATAAAATTGGTACTTTGCGCGTCCCAAATGACGCGCGGCGCTGTACTCAAGTTATCCGGGAGACGAGAATGAAGAAGATCGCTGCCATCGCCGCGCTGTCGGCATCGGCGCTTGGCCTGTCGGCAGGCGTATCCTTTGCCGACTACACGCTGAACATCCTGCACATCAACGACTGGCACAGCCGCATCGAGAGCAACAACAAGTATGAATCGACCTGCTCGGCCGAGGAGGAGACCAAGGGCGAATGCGTCGGCGGCGCCGGCCGCCTGGTCACCGCGATCGCGCAGGAGCGCAAGAAGCTGCAAGGCCAGAACGTGCTGCTGCTCAGCGCCGGCGACAATTTCCAGGGCTCGCTCTTCTACACGACCTACAAGGGCAAGACCGAAGGCGAATTCCTCAACCAGATGAAATTCGATGCCGAGGTGGTCGGCAACCATGAGTTCGACGATGGCGAGTCGGCGCTGGCGCCGTTCCTCGACATGATCCAGTTTCCGGTGCTCGGCGCCAATGTGAAGGCCAATGCGCAATCCAAGCTCGGCGACCGCGTCAAGCCGTCGATCGTGGTCGAGGTCGGCGGCCAGAAGATCGGCATCGTCGGCGCGGTCACCAACGACACGCCGGAGCTTGCCACGCCTGGCCCGAACATCGCCATCGAGGACGACGTCAAGTCGATCACCGCCGAGGTCGAGAAACTGAAGCGAGAGGGCGTCAACAAGATCATCGCGGTCACCCATATCGGCTACAAGCGAGAACGCGACGTGATCGCCAAGATCCCGGGCGTCGACGTGGTGGTCGGCGGCCACAGCCACTCGCTGCTGTCCAACACCGACCCCAAGGCGGAAGGCCCTTATCCGACGATGGTCGACAATCCGGACGGCTACAAAGTGCCGGTCGTGCAGGCGGCGTCCTATTCGAAATATCTCGGCGAGTTCAAGGTCGTCTTCGACGACAATGGCGTCGTCAAAGAGGCAAGCGGCGATCCCATTCATCTCGACAAATCGATCACGCCCGACCCCGCCGTGCTTGCCCGCATCAAGGAACTCGGCGCCCCGATCGAGGCTTTGAAGAACAAGGAAGTCGCCGAGACCACCAAGGCGATCGACGGCAGCCGCGAAAACTGCCGCGCCCGCGAATGCGAGATGGGCAATCTGGTCTCCGACGCCGTCCTCGACCGGGTCAAGGGCCAAGGTGTCGAGATCGTCATCTCGAATGGCGGCGGCTTGCGCGCCTCGATCGACCAAGGCACCGTCACCATGGGCGAGGTTCTCACTGTGCTGCCGTTTCAGAACACGCTGGCGACCTTCCAGATCACCGGCAAGGATCTGGTTGCCGGCCTGGAAAGCGGCCTCAGTCAGGTCGAGGACGGCGCCGGGCGCTTCCCGCAGGTTGCCGGCCTGAAATATGCGTTCGACAAATCGGCGCCGCCTAATGGACGCGTCAAATCGGTCGAGGTCATGGAAGGCGGCGCCTGGACGCCGATCAAACCGGACAAGGACTATCTGGTCGCCACCAACAACTATGTCCGCCAGGGCGGTGACGGCTACAAGGTATTCGCCGAGAAGGCCAAGAACGCCTATGATTACGGCCCGGGGCTGGAACAGGTCGTCGCCGATTACCTCGGCGCGCACCGGCCCTATACGCCGAAGCTCGACGGCCGCATCACCGAGATCGCCGCGACCGGAGCCCCGGCCGCGGAACCAGCCAACCCGGCCGAACCGCCAAAACCTGCTGAGGCAGCGCCGATAAAGCCTGCTGAGCCGGCAATGCCCGAAATGCCGGCCGGCTCCGGCGACATTTCCAAAACACCACCGGCCGTCCCGGCTGAAACCGCGCCGGCGGCCCCCGCACCCGCCGAGCCGGCCCAGCCGGCGGCACCTGCGGCTCCGGCCACACCGGCTCCGGCCACCCCTGCTCCGGCTGTACCGGCCAAACCGGCCGAGACGGCGCCTGCCCCGAGTCAGCCGGCCCCGAGTCAGCCGGCCCCGAGTGAACCGGCCCCAAGTGAGCCGGCAAAACCTGCCGAGCCCGCCAAGCCGGCTGAGCCGGCACCGGCCGAAAGCAGCCATGTAATCGTCGCCGGCGATACCTATTGGGATCTCGCGGTGAAGGCCTATGGCGACGGTACCAAATGGAAAATGATCTTCGATGCCAACAAAGCCTACGAGCCACGCCGGCTGCCGGTCGGCGCAACCTTGACTATCCCGGCGGCCTCGAAGTAATCCGGCCGCAGGAACGCAATGCACCCGCCCGGCAAACCGGGCGGGTGCTGCATTTCTGGGATAAGGTGCGGCCAGACGCTGCATTTGAAAACCGGCGCGGCATCGCTACCTTCGCCGCGGCACCGCTGGTTTCGCGGTGTTGGAGAACCCCATGACGCTTGCCAACCCTGCTGAAAGCAAAGCCGAAACGACCGCCGGCGCGCTCCCGGCAGGACACCCTCCGGTCGGGACAGGCAAGGTCGGTGTCATGCTGATCAATCTCGGCACCCCGGACGGCACCGACTTCAAGCCGATGTGGCGCTATCTCAGGGAATTTCTGTCCGATCCGCGCGTCATCGAACTCAACAAGGCGGTCTGGTATCCGATCCTCTACGGCCTGGTCCTCACCACCCGGCCGAAGAAGTCGGGCGCCAACTATGCCAGGATATGGAACCGGAAGCGCAACGAGTCGCCGCTGCGCACCTATACCCGTGCCCAGTCCGAGAAACTCGGGCTTGCGCTCGGCGATTTATCCCATGTGATCGTCGATTGGGCGATGCGCTACGGCAACCCTTCGACCGAGAGCGTGGCCAACAGACTGGTCGAGCAAGGCTGCGACCGCATCCTGTCTTTCCCGCTCTATCCGCAATATTCGGCGACGACGACTGCGACCGCCAACGACCAGTTGTTTCGCGCGCTGATGAAGATGCGCCGCGCCCCAGCCATTCGCAGCGTGCCCCCCTATTACAACGAGCCGGCCTATATCGAGGGGCTCGCCCGTTCGATCGAAGGGCATCTGGCGAGCCTCGACTTCGATCCGGAAATCGTCATCGCCTCCTATCACGGTATTCCGAAATCCTACTCCGACAAGGGCGATCCCTACCAGGCGCATTGCCTGGAGACGACGCGGCTGCTGCGCGAAAAGCTCGGCTGGGATGAGAACAAGCTGATCACCACCTTCCAGTCGCGCTTCGGCGCGCAGGAATGGCTGCAACCCTACACCGACAAGACAGTCGAAAGACTGGGGCGCGAAGGCGTGAAATCGGTCGCCATCGTCAATCCGGGCTTTTCCGTCGATTGCATCGAGACGCTGGACGAGATCGGCAGGGAAGCGGCCGAGACCTTCCACCATGCCGGCGGCGAAAAGTTCGCGCACATCCCTTGCCTCAACGACAGTGCAGAGGGCATGGCGGTGATCGAGGCAATGGTGCGGCGCGAGCTGTCCGGCTGGGCTTGAATGGATCCCGCCGTCCATGCACCCGCAATCCGTGATCACCTGATTGTAACATTGCTGAAACACACTTAAGTGTTTGGTGGAATCGGCCGCGTGGCAATGTCCAACATGGCCTTTGAGGGGAGAGCCAAAATGGGTTTCAGTGGTTTCGATATTGCGCTTCTTGTTCTTGTCGCCCTTGTCGTGCTGGTGCTTTTCAAGGGCATCCGGACAATTCCGCAAGGCTACAATTATACCGTCGAACGCTTTGGCCGTTACACCAAGACATTGAGCCCGGGCCTCAACCTCATCGTGCCCCTCGTCGACCGTATCGGCGCCAAGATGAACATGATGGAGCAGGTGCTCGACGTTCCGACCCAGGAGATCATCACCCGCGACAACGCCACCGTGGCCGTCGACGGCGTTGCCTTCTATCAGGTGCTCAACGCGGCGCAGGCCGCCTACCAGGTCGCCGGCCTGCAGAACGCTATCCTCAATTTGACGATGACCAACATCCGCACCGTGATGGGCTCGATGGACCTCGACGAGCTGTTGTCAAACCGTGATGCCATCAACGAGCGCCTGCTGCGCGTCGTTGATGAGGCCGCGCACCCCTGGGGTATCAAGATCACCCGTGTCGAGATCAAGGACATCAATCCACCGGCCAATCTCGTCGAATCGATGGGCCGCCAGATGATGGCCGAGCGCAACAAGCGCGCCCAGATCCTCGCCGCCGAAGGCCTCAAGCAATCGCAGATCCTAGAGGCCGAGGGCCGCAAGGAAGCCGCCTTCCGCGATGCCGAGGCGCGCGAGCGCTCGGCCGAGGCTGAAGCACGCGCCACGCAGGTGGTATCGGAGGCGATTTCCAAGGGTGACGTGCAGGCGCTCAACTACTTTGTCGCGCTGAAATACACAGAAGCGCTGACCAGGATCGGTGCAGCGACAAACAGCAAACTCGTGCTGATGCCGATAGAGGCTTCCTCACTGATCGGCACGCTCGGCGGCATTGGTGAAATCGCCAGGGAAGTTTTCAAGGGCGAAGGCACCGCCAGTCCAGCACGACAGGCCCGCCCGCCCGTGGTTCGTCCCAGCGAGACCTGAGGCCATGTTCGATCGCATCATTTCCGAACTCGGTCCGTGGAGCTGGATGGTCCTCGGCTTCGTCCTGCTGGTGATGGAGGTCGTCGCGCCGGGCATTTTCATGCTGTGGATCGGCATTGCCGCGCTGTTGATCGGCGTCGTCTCGCTGCTCATCTGGGACGCCGGTTTCTGGAGCTGGCAGGTCCAGGTCCTCGCCTTCCTCGCGCTGTCGCTGGTCTCGGCCTATGTCGGCAAGCGGCTGGTGGGCGGGCGGCATGAGGAAACCGACCAGCCGCTGCTCAACCGGCGCGGCGCGCAGATGGTCGGCCGGACGGCGACCCTTGCCGAGCCGATCAAGGATGGGCGCGGCCGCATCAAGCTCGGCGACACGTTGTGGCGCGTCTCCGGCCCTGACCTGCCGGCCGGCACGCAGGTGCGCGTGACCGGTGCCGCCGACACCGACCTGGAACTGACGGTCGAGGCAGTCTAGAAGCCCGCTAGGCAGCACCGATGCGCAGCAGGTCGTGCAGATGGACGAGCCCGATCGGCCGTCTGCCTTCGACCACCATCAGGCTGGTAATGGCAGAATCGTTGATCGTCTGCAGCGCCGTCGCAACCAGTGTGTCGGGCGCCGCCATTTTTGGCTCTCTGGTCATCACCTGATCGACGCTCATGGCCAGAAGATCGCTGCCGATATGGCGCCTGATGTCGCCATCGGTGATGATGCCGATCAGCTTGCCGTCCGCCGAAGTGACCGCCACGCAGCCAAACCCCTTGCGCGACAATTCGAGGATCGCCTCGCGCATGCCGGTGCCGGACGACACCAGAGGCAGCCTGTCGCCGACATGCATGATCTCGCGGATCTGCGTCAGGTTGGCTCCGAGCTGGCCGCCGGGATGGAACGTTCGGAAATGGTCCGGGGTGAAGCCGCGCGCCTCGAGCAACGCGATGGCCAGCGCATCGCCCATCACCATTTGCAGCAGCGTCGAGGTCGTCGGCGCAAGGCCGTGCGGACAGGCTTCCGGGGCTCGCGGCAGCAGAAGCACCACGTCGGCTGCACGCGCCAGAGCCGATTTTTCGCCGGCGGTGACCGCGACCAGCGGGATCGAGAAGCGCCTGGAATAGGCGATGATGCCCTTGAGCTCGAGGCTTTCCCCCGACCACGACAGGGCGATGATGGCGTCGTTCCGAGCGATCATGCCGAGGTCGCCGTGATTGGCTTCGGCAGGGTGGACGAAGAAGGCCGGCGTGCCGGTCGAAGCGAGCGTTGCGGCGATCTTCGAGCCGATATGGCCGCTTTTGCCGACCCCGGTGACGATGACGCGGCCATCGATCTGCGACACCATGTCGACCGCCCGTGCGAACGGCTCGGCCAGCCCGTTTTCGAGCGCGTCTGCCAGTGCCGCGACGCCGGCCTGCTCTGTCGCCACCGTTCTCAGCGCCGAGGCAATCGCGGCCTGCTCGTCGAGCGGCTTCCTGTCTGGGGATTTCACGTCCATGGACGATGCGATTAGCGCTTCGGCGCGCGCCTGTCCAACGGAATTGCCGCCCAGAACACCTTGGCGGGCGATCCCTCAACGCTCCGTTAACCATCCCCATTTACGGTTTCGTAAGTATGGCGCGCGTGCGCCGCGCAAGCAGTGGTGCCGATGTCCGGGTTTCAGCCTCAAAACAAAATAGGACGAAAGGGCAACGCGGTTTGCGCTTTGCTGCTGGCAACCAGTGTCCTTGCGTTGTCGCGTCCGGCACTGCTTTGCGCCCAGGAAATCGAGCTGCGCGGTGAGGTTTCGGAATCGACAATCCTGGACGACCAGCAGTACAGGATCAGGCAGTTGGGCATGGCTGCTGCAACCGCCAACGACGATACGCCGCTGCCTACCTATCGTCCGGCCAGCCCGGGGGCCTTGCCTGACGACGGCACGGGCGAGGCGGCGGCCACAACCGGCGGCACTTTCGATCCACCAGCGGCCAGCGACGACCCGTTTGCCGACCCTGCTCCGCCGCCACGACGGCGGCCGAGCGCAACGCAACGCGCCGTCGAAGAAGGCAAGGCCAAAGATGAGGCCGTGGACAACAAGAAGCGCAAGAGAGGCGCCACTGCGACTGCAGCGACGCCGACGACCGACGACACCGACACCGCCGCCATAGACGAGCAGGATACGGCCAACCGCCGTGCGGTGACCATCGATTCCGCCGAAAGGCTCAAGCTCGACCCCGGCGCCGAGCGCACCGAAGCCATCGAAGGCCAGGACAAGAAGAACGAGGACGACCCGTTCGCCGCCACCGGCATCCAGCTCGGCTCCTTCGTGATCCGGCCGACGCTCGAGCAAGGCCTGACGTATTCAACAAACGCCGATTCGAGCAGCCTCGGCAAGCCGGCATTGCTGTCGGAAACGACGCTGCGCTTCAACGCCGTCTCCGACTGGCGGGAGAATTCGGCGACGATTGAGGGCTATGGCATCTTCCGCGAGACGTTGTCCGGCTATGACGTTCACGAGGCGCAAGGCCGCGTCGACGGCACGCTCAACATCGATCTCGACAATGATCTGCGCGCCATCGCCAAACTTGGCTACGAGGCCGTGCCCGAATCGGCCTCGGCGCCGGACGCCATCGTCGGCGCCGTTGGGCAGCCGGTGCGCCAGACCGTGAGCGGCAGCCTCGCCGTCGAGAAGGATGCGGGAAAGATGCGCTTCGCGCTGACCGGCGCGGTCGAGCACGACATCTTTGGTGACGCCAAGCTTTCGTCGGGGGGATCGCTGTCGCAGAAGGGCCGCGACTCGACGCTCTATACGGCCATTTTGCGCACCGGCTACGAGATCTCGCCTGCCATCACTCCGTTCACCGAAATCGAGGTCGGCCGGCGCGCTTATGATTTGCGCGTCGATCCAAACGGCTTCCAGCGCTCCTCGACGCGGCTTGGCGCACGGGCCGGCGTCGAGCTCGATCTCCGCGAGAAGCTTACCGGCGAGTTCTCGGTCGGCTGGTTGCGCGAAGCTATCGACGACAACGCCCTGCCGGCGATTTCGGGCGCGACGGTTAATGCCGATCTCAAATGGTCGCCGGAACGCGGCACCACGATCGGCCTCACCGCACAGACGACCGCCGAGAACACGACGAACGCGGGCGAAAGCGGCGACATGCTCTATTCCAGCAGCCTCACCGGCGAGCGGCAAATCCGCGCCAACCTGACCGGAAATGCCGCTCTCGGCGTTGAATGGCGCGACTATACCGGCTCCGACGATCATGATTTGACGCTGAGCGCCGAGGCTGGGCTGACATGGTGGCTGAACCGCTATGCCGGGCTCACCACCCGCGTCAGGACTGAAAAACTGACCAGCAACCTGGTTGGACGCGACTACACGGCCAACAGTATCTTCGTCGGCTTGAAGTTGCAGCGCTAATGCATGTCGCGCAAAAGTGTGCAGCGGTTTTGCGATAACGACATGCATAAAACAAGAACCTAAAGCGCATCGCATAAGGCTGGTCGAATGCGGCGCACTTTAGCCAGTCAGCGCGAACCGGTGTTGAAGCTAGAAGGCTACGCCGCGGCGTTCTGACGGCGCGAGTTCGTCGAGAAGCGTGCGAATGACACCGGCCATGCTTGCATTCATGTCGCTGCGCCACAGTGCGAAGGCAACGTTGGCCTCGACGAAGCCTTCGGGCGAGCCGCAGTCGAACGTCCGCCCGCGGTAGTGGTAGCCGTAGAAGGGCTGTTGCTTCTGCAGCTTCAGCATTGCATCGGTGAGCTGGATCTCGTTGCCGGCGCCTTTTTCCTGGCCTTCGAGTATCTTGAATATCTCCGGCTGCAGGATATAGCGCCCGTTGATGAAGAGGTTCGACGGCGCGGTGCCGGTCTTCGGCTTTTCCACCATGCCGGTGATGCTGAAACCGTGATGGGCGTCCTCGCCGCGGCCGACAATGCCGTATTTGTGCGCCTCGGCGGGATCGCATTCCTGCACGGCGACGATGTTGTTGCCGGTCTCGGCGTAAAGCTCGACCATGTCCTTCATGCAGCTTTTTTCCGACTGCATGATCATGTCGGGCAACAGCAGCGCAAAGGGCTCGTCGCCGACAAGCTCGCGCGCGCACCAGACGGCGTGGCCAAGGCCGAGCGGCACCTGCTGGCGGGTGAAGCTGGTCTGCCCCGGCGCCGGCTGCAGCCGCTGCAGGCGGGCGAGCTGATCATCCTTGCCACGCTGCGCAAGCGTGTCGTAGAGCTCGAACTGGACATCGAAGTGATCCTCGATGACCGCCTTGTTGCGGCCGGTCACGAAGATGAAATGCTCGATCCCGGCTTCGCGCGCCTCATCGACCACATACTGGATGACCGGCCTGTCGACGACCGTCAGCATTTCCTTGGGAATGGCCTTGGTGGCGGGGAGAAAGCGCGTGCCGAGACCGGCAACCGGGAATACTGCCTTGCGAACTCTCTTCATGTGCCAATTATCCATTTGCATGCCGGTTCGGCAATCCCGATTCGAGACATTTTCATGCCGAAATCGAGCATTACTGAACGACGGGACAGAAATCTCAGCTGGTAAAGCGTCGACGCATCTTTTCATCCCGGACGGCACCTATGGTAAACCAAATGCTAACCGGGTTCGGCGATGAATAGTCTTCCTGAGATAAAGAAGGAGGAAAAGATGTCCGTTCGCAACGTCGCAAGGCGCTTCACCAGCGTCCTGACGGCCGCCAGCCTCTCGCTTGCCTTGCTCATGCCCAGCGGGCCGGCTTTTGCCGATGCCGGCTTCCGCCAATGGGTCGCCAGCTTCCGTGCTACCGCCGTGGCGAGCGGCGTTTCCGGCTCCGTCTACGACCAGGCATTCAAGGGCATCAGCGATGCTGATCCGATGGTGCTGGAAAAGGCCCGTACTCAACCCGAATTCACCGCACCCGCCTGGGATTATTTCGACAACCGCGTCCATGACCAGTCGGTCGCCGTCGGCCAGCAGATGGCAAGGAAATGGAAGCCGTGGCTGGACAGGATCGAGGCAAGATACGGCGTCGACCGCTACATCCTGCTGGCCATCTGGTCGATGGAGTCGAACTACGGCGAAACCCTCAAGCGCGATGACATCATGCGCAATGTCGTGCGCTCGCTGGCGACGCTTGGTTATGCCGACCCGAAGCGCGCGAAATTTGCCCGCACCCAGCTGATCGCGGCGCTGAAGATCCTGCAGACCGGCGACATCGACGAAAGCCATCTCAGCGGCTCTTGGGCCGGCGCGATGGGTCATACCCAGTTCATCCCCACCAGCTACCTGTCCTATGCGGTCGATATGGACGGCAACGGCAAGCGCGACATCTGGAATTCGATTCCCGACGCACTGGCGACAGCCGCCAATTTGCTGAGGAAGAACGGCTGGCAGGCAGGCAAGACCTGGGGTTATGAGGTCAGCCTTCCGGACGGCAAGAAGCTGCCCGGGGGCTCGAAGTCGCTGTCGCAATGGCAGGCGCTTGGCGTCACCCGTGCCAACGGCAAGCCATTCAAGAACGGTGGGGACAAGGCGACGTTGAAGCTGCCCGGTGGCCGGGGCGGGCCGGCTTTCCTGATGATCAAGAATTTCTCGGTCATCAAGCGCTACAACAATGCCGACAAATATGCGCTCGCCGTGGGCCTTCTTGCCGACGAAATCGCCGGCTATGGCGGGCTTGTGCAGGACTGGAAGCGACCGTTTACCAAGCTCTCCTTCGAGGAAAGGCAGGAGCTTCAGAAGCGACTTTCCGAGCACGGCTATTACGACGGCAAGTTCGATGGCAAGATCGGTGACGGATCGAAAACCGCCATCATGGCCTTCCAGGCAAAGGCCGGCTTGACCCAGGACGGGTATCCGAGCAAGGAAGTGCTCAAATGGCTCAGGCAAAACTAGAGCCGGTTACGGGATGGAGAGGGTGATTGGTTTCGGCTGCGCGCATCCGGTTGATCGTTCGTCGCGTGCCGATCCTCGTTCTGGCGATCGTCGTTCTGGCAGTCGGCGCGGCCAGCGCCTTTCATACCTCGGCCATGGCGCAGGAGCCGGAAAGTCGTGGCTGGTCGCTGCGCGACCTGTTGTTTCCGCGCAGAAGCGAGCGGTTTGAGCAGCCGCCGCCCGAATTCCCGAGAGAATTCCAGAGAACAAAGCCCAGACCCAAGCTGAGGAAGCCCCGGTCCGTTCGCCGGCCGGCGCCGGCCGAGCCGACAACCCCGGTGGCCGAGAAGGCGCCCGATGCGCGCGTCGTTCTGGTGGTCGGCGATTTCATGGCGTCTGGACTGGCTGAGGGGCTCGACGCCGCCTTTGCCGAAAACACCGGCGTCAGGATTGTCGTCCGCGCCAACGGCTCGTCCAGCTTCGTGCGCGACGATGTCTACAACTGGCCCGAACAGGTCAAGTCGCTGATCGCTGCCGAAAAACCGGCAGCCGTCGTCGTCATGCTCGGATCGAACGACCGTCAGCAGATGCGCGTCGGCGATGTGCGTGAGCAGCCGCGATCCGAAAACTGGACCAAGGAGTACGAGCGCCGGACCGAAGCGCTCGGCAAAGCCATCGCTTCAGCCAAGGTGCCGTATCTATGGGTTGGCATGCCGGCCTTCCGGGTCTCGAAAATGACCTCCGACATGCTGGCCTTCAACGACATCTACCGCTCGTCCGCCGAAAGCCACGGCGGCGAATTCGTCGATGTCTGGGACGGGTTCGTCGACGAGAACGGCGCCTTTATCACCAGCGGACCGGACATAAACGGCCAATCGGTGCGCCTGCGCTCCGACGACGGCATCAACATGTCGAAGGCCGGCAAGCGCAAGCTCGCCTTCTACACCGAAAAGCCGCTGATGAAGATCCTTGGGCTGGCCGCTCCGGGAAGCGTGGTCACAGCTTCTGCCCCGGCCGGCGCTCCCGTCGAGGCGCCGGCACCTGCTGCCGCACCGATAGCCGCCGATCGCACTGTGCCGATGCTGCTCAGCGATCCGGCGCTGGACGGCGGCTCGGAACTTCTCGGCGCCGCCCCGCCGGCAAAGGCGGACAAGAATTTGCCCGGCGAAAAGCTGATCGTCGAGGGCAAGGCGACCGACGCCTCGCCCGGCCGCGCCGACGATTTCTCGTGGCCGCCCAAGATACAACCTGCGACTGCGGCTGCTGCATCCGACACGACGACGGCGATCCGGCAGTAAAACCGGCGACTCTTTCTGTAGAGTTTCGGAACGGACTCAGCGCGGCAGCACGCTCGATCCCATCAGAGCCTCATCGATGGCGCGCGCCGCCTGGCGGCCCTCGCGGATTGCCCAGACGACCAGCGACTGGCCGCGCCGCACGTCGCCAGCCGCATAGAGCCTTTCGACGCTGGTTCTGTAATCGCGGTCATTGGCCTCGACGTTCTTCGAACGGCGGCTGTCGGTGACGATCGTCATCTGCCCGTCGAGTTCCGACACCGGCCCTCGAGCGGCCGGCCCGGCAAAGCCGATGGCGATGAACGCGAGATCGGCGCGGATGACGAATTCGGTGCCGGCGATCGGCTTGCGCTTTTCGTCGACCTCGCAGCATTTGACCCCGGTCAGCTGGCCGTCTTCGCCGATGAATTCAAGCGTCGCCACCTGGAATTCGCGCTCGGCGCCTTCGGCCTGCGAGGATGAGGTGCGCATCTTGGTCGCCCAGTAGGGCCAGACCGACAGCTTGTCTTCCTTTTCCGGCGGCTGCGGCCGGATGTCGAGCTGGGTGACGCGCACCGCGCCCTGGCGGAAGGCGGTACCGACGCAGTCGGAGGCAGTGTCGCCGCCGCCGACGACGACGACATGCTGGCCGCCGGCGACGATCGGGCGCGACGGCCATGCCACCGACTGGATCGGCTCGCCGCCGATGCGCTTGTTCTGCTGCACCAGATAGGGCATCGCGTCGTGCACGCCGTCGAGATCGTCGCCCGGGATGTTGGCCGGGCGCGGCGTTTCGGAACCGCCGCAATAGAGCACTGCGTCGTATTCGGCGAGCAGTTCGGCGACCGGCTTGTCGACGCCGACATTGACGCCGCAATGGAAGCTGACACCCTCGCCCTGCATCTGCTCGATGCGCCGGTCGATATAATGCTTCTCGATCTTGAAGTCGGGGATGCCGTAGCGCATCAGCCCGCCCGGCCGGCTCTCGCGCTCATAGACGTGAACGTCATGGCCGGCGCGGCCGAGTTGCTGGGCGGCCGCCATGCCGGCCGGCCCCGAGCCGATGATCGCGACGCGCTTGCCGGTCTTCCGTTCCGGCGGATAGGGCCGGATATGGCCGGTTTCATAGGCCTTGTCGGCAATCGCCTGCTCGATCGTCTTGATGGCGACCGGAATGTCCTCGAGGTTCAGCGTGCAGGCTTCCTCGCAAGGTGCCGGACAGATGCGGCCGGTGAATTCCGGAAAATTGTTGGTCGAATGCAGGTTGCGGATCGCGTTGTCCCAGTCGCCATTGTAGACGAGGTCGTTCCAGTCCGGGATCTGGTTGTGGATCGGGCAGCCGGTCGGTCCATGGCAATACGGAATGCCGCAATCCATGCAGCGCGCCGCCTGTTTCTCGACCTCCTTATCCGACATCGGCAGCGTGAACTCGCGGAAATGCCGGATGCGGTCGGAAGCCGGCTGGTACTTGTGCACCTGCCGATCGATCTCGAGAAACCCTGTTACCTTGCCCATAGTCCAGTCCCTGCTGTCCGGAAGGCACGCCTGGCGACGCACCCGTTAACCTCATAAGGCAGCCGTGGCAACCTTCAGTCCGAGGTCAGGATTGTTGATGAAGATGGTTGCCGGGACGCATGGCTTCCCGGCAATTTCCAAATCTATTCCGCCGCCACGTTCATGCGCATACGTTCCATCTCGATCAGCGCGCGGCGGTATTCGACCGGCATGATCTTCCGGAATTTCGGCCGGAAAATCGCCCAATCGTCGAGGATTTCGCGACCTCGTTCCGAGCCCGTGTAGTGGACGTGGTTGGAGATCAACTGGTAGAGCCGCTCCTCGTCATGGCTGGTCATATCGCCGGATACGTCGACACGGCCCTTGTGGTCGAGATCGCCGCCATGGTGGAGCAGCTTTTCCATCAGGTCGTCCTCTTCCGGAACCGGCTCCAGCTCGACCATCGCCATGTTGCAGCGTTCGGCGAAATCGCCCGCCTCGTCGAGCACATAGGCGACGCCGCCCGACATGCCGGCGGCGAAGTTGCGACCGGTCTGGCCGATGACGACGACGATACCGCCGGTCATGTATTCGCAGCCATGGTCGCCGACGCCTTCGACGACGGCGGCGACGCCCGAATTGCGCACGGCAAAACGCTCGCCGGCGACGCCGCAGAAATAGGCCTCGCCCTCGGTCGCGCCGTAGAGCACGGTATTGCCGACAATAATGGACTCGGCAGCAACGATTTTCGTGTTCTCCGGCGGACGGATGACGATGCGGCCGCCCGACAGGCCCTTGCCGACATAGTCGTTGGCCGCGCCTACCAGTTCGAACGAGACGCCGCGCGCCAGGAAGGCGGCGAAGGACTGGCCGGCCGTGCCGGTGAGCTTGACCGAGATCGTGTCCTCCCGCAGGCCCTTGTGCTTGAAGCGCTTTGCCACTTCACCCGACAGCATGGCGCCGGTCGAACGGTCGACGTTGCGGATCGGCAGTTCGATGCTGACTGGCTGCCTGGCTTCGAGCGCCGGCTTTGCCAGTTCGATCAGCTTGCGGTCGAGCACGTCGTCGATCGGATGCTTCTGCCGCTCGGTCCAGTGCACCGCCTCGTGCGGCGCATCCGGCTTGTAGAACATCTTGCTGAAGTCGAGCCCGCGCGCCTTCCAGTGCTGGATCAGCTCGCGCTTTTCCAGAAGGTCGGTGTCGCCGATGATCTGGTCGAGATGGGTGTAGCCCATCTCGGCAAGCAGCGCCCGCACCTCTTCCGCCACATAGAAGAAGAAGTTGATGACGTGCTCGGGCGTGCCCTTGAAGCGCTTGCGCAGTACCGGGTCCTGCGTCGCGACGCCGACCGGGCAGGTGTTGAGATGGCACTTGCGCATCATGATGCAGCCGGCCGCGATCAACGGCGCGGTCGAGAAACCGAACTCGTCGGCGCCGAGCAGCGCGCCGATGACAACGTCCCGCCCGGTGCGCAGGCCGCCATCGACCTGCAGCGCGACGCGCGACCTGAGGCCGTTGAGCACCAGCGTCTGGTGCGTCTCGGCAAGGCCCATTTCCCACGGACTGCCGGCGTGCTTGAGCGAGGTCAGCGGTGAAGCGCCAGTGCCGCCGTCATAGCCTGATATGGTGATGTGATCGGCACGCGCCTTGGCGACGCCGGCCGCAACCGTGCCGACACCGACTTCCGAGACCAGCTTGACCGATACGTCCGCCGCCGGATTGACGTTCTTTAGGTCGTAGATGAGCTGCGCCAGATCCTCGATCGAATAGATATCGTGATGCGGCGGCGGCGAGATCAGGCCGACGCCCGGCGTCGAATGCCTGACTTTGGCGATGGTCGCGTCGACCTTGTGGCCCGGCAACTGGCCGCCCTCGCCGGGCTTTGCCCCTTGCGCGACCTTGATCTGCATCATGTCGGAATTGACAAGATACTCCGCCGTGACGCCAAAGCGTCCCGAGGCGACCTGCTTGATCGCCGAGCGTTCGGGGTTCTTGCCGCCGCCCGGCAGTGGCAGATAGCGGTCGGCCTCTTCGCCGCCCTCGCCGGTGTTCGACTTGCCGCCGATGGCGTTCATGGCGCGCGCCAGCGTCGTGTGCGCTTCCCTGGAGATCGAGCCGAAGGACATCGCCCCGGTCGAGAACCGCTTGACGATGTCGGCCGCCGGCATGACCTCGTCGAGCGAAACCTTCTTGCGCCCAGTTTCTTCCGCGAGCCTGATCTTGAACAGGCCGCGAATGGTCTGGGCACGGGCCGTCTCGCTGTCGATCTGGGCGGAATAGTCCTTGAACGTTTCCCACGAGCCCTGGCGCACGGCGTGCTGCAAGGTGGCCACCGCATCCGGCGACCAGATGTGTGCTTCACCGCGCATGCGGAACACGTATTCGCCGCCCACCTCGAGGCTGTTGCGCAGCACCGGGTCGTTGCCGAAACCATCGGTATGGCGGCTGAGCGTCTCGGCCGCGATCTCGTCCAGTCCGACGCCCTCGATCAGTGTCGCGGTGCCGGTGAAGTATTGCTGCACGAAATCGGTCTTCAGCCCGATGGCGTCGAAGATCTGCGCGCCGCAATAGGACTGGTAGGTCGAGATGCCCATCTTGGACATCACCTTGAGGATGCCCTTGCCGATCGACTTGATGTAGCGGGAGACCACTTCGTAGGCGTCCACCTCTTTCGGCAGTTCGCCACGCTTGTGCATATCGAGCAGCGTGTCGAAGGCAAGATAAGGGTTGATCGCCTCGGCGCCATAGCCGGCAAGGCAGCAGAAATGATGCACTTCGCGCGGCTCGCCGGATTCCACGACCAGCCCGACCGAAGTGCGCAATCCCTTGCGGATCAGGTGGTGGTGCACCGCGGCTGTCGCCAGAAGCGCCGGGATGGCGATCCGGTCCGGCCCGACCTGGCGGTCGGACAGGATGATGATGTTGTAGCCGCCGGCGACCGCCGCCTCCGCCCGCTCACACAAGCGGTCGATGGCACCCTGCATGCCCGCTGCGCCCTCGTTCGAGCCATAGGTAATGTCGATCGTCTTGGTGTCGAACCGGTCCTCGGTGTGGCCGATGGAGCGGATCTTTTCGAGATCGCCATTGGTCAGGATCGGCTGGCGCACCTCGAGCCGCTTGCGGCGCGAATTGCCAACCAGGTCGAAGATGTTGGGCCGCGGCCCGATGAAGGACACCAGGCTCATCACCAACTCCTCGCGGATTGGGTCGATCGGCGGGTTGGTGACCTGAGCAAAGTTCTGCTTGAAATAGGTGTAGAGCAGCTTCGACTTGTCCGACATCGCCGAGATCGGCGTGTCGGTGCCCATCGATCCCACGGCTTCCTGGCCAGTGGTCGCCATCGGCGACATCAACAGCTTGGTGTCTTCCTGGCTGTAGCCGAACGCCTGCTGGCGATCGAGCAGGCTGACATCCCTGCGCAATTCGCGCGGCTCGACCGGCTTCAGGTCTTCGAGGATGAGCTGCGTGTTGGCGAGCCAGCTCTTGTACGGATGCCTGGTCGCAATCTCCGACTTGAGCTCCTCGTCAGAGACGATGCGGCCCTTCTCGAGGTCGATCAGAAGCATACGGCCGGGCTGCAGCCGCCACTTCTTGACAATCCTCTCCTCCGGCACCGGCAGCACGCCGGCTTCCGAGGCCATGATGACGCGGTCATCGTCGGTGACGATGTAGCGTGCCGGGCGCAGACCGTTGCGGTCGAGCGTGGCGCCGATCTGGCGGCCATCGGTAAAGACCACCGCCGCCGGTCCGTCCCACGGCTCCATCAGCGCGGCATGGTATTCATAGAAAGCCTTGCGGTCGGCATCCATGAGCTTGTTGCCGGCCCAGGCTTCCGGGATCAGCATCATCATGGCGTGGCTGAGGCTGTACCCGCCCTGGAACAGGAACTCGAGCGCATTGTCGAAGCAGGCGGTGTCTGACTGGCCGTCGTAGGAGATTGGCCAAAGCTTCGAGATGTTGTTGCCGAAAAGTTCGGAATCGACGGACGCCTGTCGCGCCGCCATCCAGTTGTTGTTGCCGCGCACGGTGTTGATCTCGCCATTGTGTGCGACCATGCGGTAGGGATGCGCCAGCTTCCACGACGGGAACGTGTTGGTCGAGAAGCGCTGGTGGACCAGGATCAGCGCGGTTTCGAAGCGCGGATCGGTGAGGTCCTTGTAATAGGCGCCGACCTGGTAGGCCAGGAACATGCCCTTGTAGACGATGGTGCGCGCCGACAGCGACACGCAGTAGGAACCGATGTCCTTGTTGTCGTTCTCGGCGTAGATGCGGCCCGATATCACCTTGCGCAACAGATAGAGCCTGGCCTCGTACTCCTCGTCGTCAAGAATGTCGGCTGTACGGCCGATGAATATCTGACGATGGAACGGCTCGGACGCCACGATATCAGGCGCCGTCGACAAGGACGAATTGTCGACGGGCACATCACGGAAACCGATGAGCGGAAGCCCCTCGGACTGCGCCGATTCGGCAATGATGTCCTCGATGTGAGCACGAAGTGCTGCATCCTGCGGCATGAACCAGTGTCCGACACCGTACTGACCGGCCGGCGGCAGTTCGATGCCCTGGGCTGCCATCTCTTCGCGGAAGAAACGGTCTGGAAGCTGCACCAGCACGCCGGCGCCATCGCCGGCCAGCGGATCGGCGCCGACGGCCCCGCGATGCGTCAGGTTTTCGAGCACGGCAAGGCCGTCCTCGACGATCTGATGCGACTTCACGCCCTTCATGTTGACGATGAAGCCGACGCCGCAGGCATCATGCTCGTTGCGCGGATCGTAGAGGCCGTGCGCGGCATAGCCGGTGCTGGTTCGCCCAATATTGGTCAGGGACGGATTTTTGACGACTGCCGCTTTCGTCTGCGCGGCCTTCGTCGCAGATGGCGTCATGTCCGTCATCGTCGTGTCCTCCGTTCCGTCCCTTTCGGGCGCTGGTTTCCGTCGGGAAGCGCGTGGCTCCCCTTTCAATCTTGCGGCACGTCTGGCGAAATTCTTGCCGACCGTGCGGCTTTCCGCATGGTTCGCATATGGTATTCGTACAGGCCAGAGCCAGGCTGTCTAGCTGTCGCTCGCGGCAATGGCCGTAGAGGCGCAATCATATGCCAATGCGGCCAGTTTTGTGCGACAAAATAAGACAGCACTACTGTCCTAAATTTTTATGACAGAAATCTTAAGCGCATACAAGACCGATTCACAAAATTATTGGAGCATTGGCGACAGAAAATTGCGCGGAACGCGGCGACAGCGTAACCTTCAGTCGCTGCATCTACGGTCTGGCTTTCGCTGGCTTTAGCGGATTTTCGGCATCTGCCACTTGCGGCCGGCATGCGAAAGCGGCCAAGCTCGCACCAATTTTCCCAGCATAGGCAGACGCATGATTTTCGCTTCCGACAATTGGGCAGGCGCCCATCCCCGTATCGCTGCCGGCCTGTCGGCCCATACCGACGGCTTCTCCACCGCCTATGGCGACGGCGTCCTCGACAAGGCCGTTTACCAGCGCTTCAGTGAAATCTTCGAATGCGAGGTCGCGGTGTTTTTCGTGGCCACCGGCACCGCTGCCAATTCGCTGTCGCTGACTACCTACAACAAGCCAGGCGGCATTTCCTTCTGCCATCGCGAATCGCATGTCATCGAGGACGAATGCGGTGCACCGGAATATTTCACCGGCGGTTCGCGGCTTTATACAATCGACGGCGCACTCGGCAAGATCGATGCCGGCGATCTGGAACGGGCAGTGGACCGTTTCGCACCCGAAAACGTCCATTCCGGGCGGCCGATGGCGGTTTCGATCACCCAATCGACCGAGGTCGGCACCGTGTACACGCTGAACGAAATCGCCAGGATTTCGGCGATTGCAAAGCAGCACGGATTGCCGCTGCACATGGACGGGGCCCGCTTTGCCAATGCGCTCGTCGCGCTGGGAACGACGCCGGCGGAAATGACCTGGAAGCACGGCGTCGACATCCTTTCCTTCGGCGGCACCAAGAATGGCTGCTGGTGCGCCGAGGCGATCGTGCTGTTCGACCTCGAGCGAGCCAAGGAATTGGCGTTTTTGCGCAAGCGCGCCGCCCAACTGTTCTCGAAATCGCGCTTCATCGCCGCGCAATTCGATGCTTATTTCAGGGGTGGGCTATGGCTCGACACGGCACGGCACGCCAATGCGATGGCGGCACGCCTAGCCGCGGCGATCGAAGATTCCCCTTCAGCCCGGCTGGCCTGGCTACCGCAGGCGAACGAGGTCTTCGCGGTCATGAAAAAGGCCGAGGCCGAAAGAGTGCAAGCAGCAGGCGCCGTGTTCCACGACTGGCATAGGCCGCTCGGCTACGACAACCATGTCGGCCAGGACGAAGCTCTCTATCGCTTCGTCACCAGCTTCGCGACCACGGCCGACGAGGTCGACCGTTTCGGCTACCTGCTCGCCGGATAGCAAGTCTTACCACCAGCAAAAAGGGGCGGCGCATTTGCTGCACCGCCCCTTTTTCCCGGGGAGTTGGCGTCCCGGGGAGTTTAGCTGCCCGATTTAGGCGGCGGTCTTGGCCTCGATCTGCTTGGCCTTGGCCGGAGCCGAGGTGATCGCGATCTTGCGCGGCTTCAGCTCTTCGGGGATGTTGCGCTTGAGGTCGACAAAAAGCAGGCCGTTCTTCAGCGCGGCGCCGACAACCTCGACGTGATCGGCAAGCTGGAAGCGGCGCTCGAAGGCTCGGCTGGCGATACCGCGATAGAGCAGTTCGGAGCCTTCGCCATTGGCTTCCTCCTTGCGCTCACCCTTGACGGTCAGCACATTGCGGTGAGCTTCGATCGAAATCTCATCTTCCGAGAAGCCGGCCACAGCCATCGAGATGCGATAGGCGTCCTCGCCGGTGCGCTCGATGTTGTAAGGCGGATAGGTCTGGCCTTCCGGCTGCGCAAGCGAATCGAGCATGGTGAACAGCCGGTCAAAACCGACGGTCGAACGGTAGAGCGGGGAAAAATCAACGTGACGCATGGTGTGTTCTCCTGTTGAGCAACAAGGTTTGCGTATGGCCGGTGCGAAACCCGTGACGGCGTTCCGGATGGGCCAGCGGCCCCGACATTGGCGGCCGCATAACAAATTTGGGAAGCGGGCGACGGCATTTCAAGATTTGCCCGCGTCCGAACCGCATCGGCCCCTGATCACGTCCCGATGCCGATGAACGGCAGATGAACCGTGGCTTCGGCGAGCGTTCAGCCAGACGGCATTAAAACTGTTCTCGAGATCAGAAACAGGTCGCCTGAGAAGGCGACACGACGAGGCCGAACCGGGTGTAACGTCCCTTCCTCCCGGGTCGACAGAGGCCGGAAGCACGCCCTAGGCTGCTTCCGGCCTTACTTGTTCGCTGCCTGGGTCAACGTCCCCGGCGTCCCGAATTCCTTTGCTTTTGGCGCATGGGCGTTTATGCCTGACTTGCGCCCACGCCGTCACCGACGCCAAGCAAACACCGTATGACCGATCTGTTCCCCCAGCCCTCCCTGTTCTACGAAACTCCAGGCAATCCGCTGCCGGAAAACGCGGCCGGCGGCTTCTTCACCACGCGCGACGGCAAGAAGATCCGCTATGGGCTGTTTGCCGCGGTTGCCCGCCCGATGAAGGGCACCGTCGTCGTCCTGACCGGCCGCAACGAGTGCATCGAGAAGTATTTCGAGACCATTCGCAACCTTGCCGACCGGGGTTTTGGCGTGGCGACCCTCGACTGGCGCGGCCAAGGCGCTTCCGACCGGATGATCGGCGATCGCCAGCGCGGCTACGTCCGAAGCTTTTTCGACTATACCGGCGATCTCGAGCAGTTCTTCGAAGAGATCGTGCTGCCCGATTGCCGGGGACCCTACTACATACTGGCCCATTCGGCCGGGGCGGTGATTGCGCTGCTCGCCGCACCCTCAATGGCGAACCGCGTACGTCGCATGGTGCTGATCGCACCATTCTTCACCGTGCCTGACCTCCCGGTTTCGGTAAAAACCGTTCGCGGCATCTGTTCGCTGTTCTGCCTTCTCGGCCTTGGCCGGCTCTATGCCGCATGGGGGCCGCGGCCGAAGGAATCGGTGCCCTTCGCCATAAACAAGCTGACCAGCGACCCGGAACGCTATCGGCGCAACACGCTGATCTACGAAACCTATCCGCAGCTGGCGCTCGGCGGACCGACGATCTGCTGGCTGAAGGCGGCCACGGAGGCGTCCTTGATCGTCAGCGACCCGGATTTCATGGCAAAGATCCAGGTGCCCTTGCTGATGATCGCCGCCGGCGCCGACCAGGTCGTCTCGACCAGGGCAGTCGAAGCCTATGCAAGACGTCTGCGCGTCGGCTCGCTAGTGATGATCGACGGCGCTCGCCACGAGATCCTGCAGGAGGCCGACCTCTATCGCGAGCAACTGCTTGCGGCATTCGATGCTTTCATCCCAGGAACCGGCGACGCTGTTTAACCGCTTCGCCAGCGCCCGGCAACAAAGCCTGCGCGGGTTGCTTGCCCGGCGCAGCTTGCCCCTTATTCCCGTTCAGGCATCGAGCGCTAGGTAGCGGCCAAAGAGATTGGAGGCAATTCGGCAGAGACCGGGAGAAAAACGACCATGAACGCATCGAACACGCTGTCACGTCAGGGGCATCGGCTACTGCAGATTGGCGTCGCGCTGCTGCTGTTTTCGTCATTCGAAGGGTTTGCAATACCGTACCTCGCCGCACCGCGGCTCGGACTGTCCGCGCACACGCTCAGCGCCCTGGAGGGCGTTCTGTTGCTGGCGCTAGGCCTCGCATGGTCTAGGCTCAATCTCGGCGCGGCGATGTCGCGGATTGCGTTCTGGCTGCTGATCTATTCGGCTTTGGCGATCCTGGCCGCCTACGTGATCGCCAGCGCCTGGGGGGCCGGCAACGAGACAATGCCGTTGGCGGCCGGAGCCTTCCACGGAAGTGCCTTTCAGGAAACAGTCATCAAAGGCGTGGCGTATTCGTCTGCGCCGACCGGCCTCATCTCTTTCGTGCTCATTTTGTGGGGCCTGCGTCTCTCGGACGCTTGGCCTGCCGATAGCTAATGCATGTCCCGCAAAAGTGCGCAGCGGTTTTGCGATAACGACATCCAAACGAGCGCGTCTCCCATGAGTCGATTCAAACCCGACGCGCTTTAGAACCGTACCACGGTTTCCGTCGGATTTGCGCAAAACAAACGCTTGGGTATACGGATCCTCAGCCGCGCAGCGCCGCCATTGCTGCTGCGTGCAGCTCCGGCGTCGCCGCCGCCAGGATGTCGCCGCCCTTTTCCGCCGGTCCGCCCTCGAAAGTGGTGACGACGCCGCCTGCCTTCTCGATGATCGGGATAAGCGCAACGATGTCGTAGGGCTTCAATCCCGGATCGGCGACGATATCGACGCTGCCTGCCGCCACCATGGCGAAGGCATAGCAGTCGGTGCCGTAGCGGGCGAGCTGGACCTGTTGCTCGAACAAGTCGTAGCGCAAGCGCGCGTCTCCCTTGAACAGCGCCGGCGTGGTGGTGAACAGCGTCGCCTCGGCGAGATTTGTCGTCTTGCGCGTCGTGAGTTTTCGCGGGCCGCCCGGGCCCTCATAATGCGAGCCGGAGGCATTGGCGTAGAACAGCTCGCCGGTGAAGGGCTGCGACATCATGCCGGCGACGGCATCGCCGTCGACCGTCAGCCCGACCAGCGTGCCCCATACCGGCAGGCCGGAAATAAAGGCGCGTGTGCCATCGATCGGATCGATCACCCAGACATGCCGGCTGGAGATGTTTTCGCTGCCATGTTCCTCGCCGAGAATTCCGTGATCGGGGTACTGCTCGCTGATCAGCACCCGGATGGCGCGCTCGGCCTCGCGGTCGGCCTCGGTGACCGGGTCGAAGCTGCCGCGCTCCTTGTTGGTGACCGCGCCCTGATTGCGGAAGCGCGGCAAGGTCTCGGCTGCGGCGGCACGCGCAATGCGCCGCATGAAATCGATGCTGATGTCCAACTGATTCTCCCGCTCCAGCATGTTTGAGATGCCGGTTTGCCTACGGATTTGTGCCGAAACAAGGGCATTCGGAGCCTTTCGCACGACGCCAACTGTTGCTCGAATGCAACGCCGCCGTCCCACTTCACAGTGAATTAAAAAAGCCGGAACGTGCCTTGACATTTGTGCAGCGCACAATACGTTTGTTCTCGGACAGGGGTTCCTGTCCATGCCCTCCTTGGGCGTTTCCTCCCTAGACTTCGACCGTGTCGTGCAAACGATGCGGTCTTTTTTTACGCTGCCGCATGAGCGGCGAGTGCCGCGATTCCGGCCGCTATTCGGCGGCCAGCGGCAGATCGACGAAATGATGATCCGGCATTGCCATCAGTTCGGCCGAAAACCGCGCCAGGTCGTCGGCCAGGGCGTCGAAACCAGCTGATCTCTGGAACGTCCGCTCATTCATGTAGAGCCCGCGATTGACCTCGATCTGCAGCGCATGCAGATGGCGCACCGGGCGGCCATAGTGCTCCGTGATGAAGCCTCCGGCATAGGGCTTGTTGTGGGCGACGCTGTAGCCCATGCCGGTGAGCAGGCCGATCGCCGTCTCGGTCAACGCCGCCGCGGCGGAGATGCCGAACCGGTCGCCGACGATGAAATCCGGCCGCAATCCGCTGTCGCCAACTCTTATGCTTGCCGGCATCGAGTGGCAGTCTATTAGTACGGCATAACCGAAGCGCGCATGGGTTCTGGTCAAAAGCCGTTTCAGCGTCTCGTGATAGGGTTTGTAGACCGCTTCGATGCGCGCCACGGCTTCGGCCAGCGGCAAGCGGCCGGAATAGATGTCGAGCCCCTCTCCCACCAGCTTGGGCACGGTACCGAGCCCGCCGGCCACCCGCGCCGAGCGGATGTTGCAGAAGGACGGCACCGGTTCGGCGAACATGCGAGGGTCGAGTTCCCACGGCTCCCGGTTGACGTCGAGATAGGCGCGCGGGAAGTTTGCCGCCAGCATCGGCGCCCCGAGCGCGACGGCACCGCCGAACAATTCCTCGACATAGCAGTCCTCGGAGCGGCGGATGGCGTTGCGGTCCAGCTTGGCCATCGCCATGAACCGGTCCGGATAGTAGCGGCCGCTATGCGGCGAGTTGAAGAGGAAGGGAACGCGCTGTTCGGCGCCCGATCGGATTTCGAAGGGTGGAACGACCGAAAAATCCTCGGCTGCCGTTTTCAATTTGAACGAACCCGGAAATACCAATGCATCATGACAGGAAAGTGCCACCTCGCCGCCCGCATGTCCAGCCGCCGAAGCGCTAGCCAAATCAGGATTGTGCGCCCAACGTTCACTTGATGTTTACCGTCACCTCCTCATATACAGCATGGTTAACGGGCTTGCCGCACGGCATTGTCGGTTGGGTGATTCGGACGGGACAAGATGGCACGCATTCTGCTGGCGGAAGACGACGACGACATGCGCCGGTTCCTCGTCAAGGCGCTGGAGCGCGCCGGCTATCAGGTCAGCGATTTCGACAATGGCGCCAGCGCCTATGAGCGGCTGCGCGAGGAACCTTTTTCGCTGCTTTTGACCGACATCGTCATGCCCGAGATGGATGGCATCGAGCTCGCCCGCCGCGCCACCGAGATCGACCCCGATCTCAAGGTGATGTTCATCACCGGCTTCGCCGCCGTCGCGCTGAACCCCGATTCGAAAGCGCCGAAAGACGCCAAGGTGCTGTCGAAGCCGTTCCACCTGCGCGACCTCGTCAACGAAGTCGAAAAGATGTTGCAGGCCGCCTGACGCGCTTTTTGTCGCGTCTTGACCGACGCGGCAAGCCAGCCATTCTTTCCCTTTCCCGCTATTGACGCGCTGAACCAAAAATGGTGTATGCGCGGCTTCGGATGGGCGTGTAGCTCAGCGGGAGAGCACTGCATTGACATTGCAGGGGTCACAGGTTCAATCCCTGTCACGCCCACCATCCAGACAATCCCTCAATCGGCCGTCGGTGTTTTCATCGGCTGACGTTCTCGGCCTGATCCGATCCTGACGCCGAGCTCGCCAATACCGACCTCAGGCCGCGCCGAGGCGAAGATCGCCAGTCTCGACGTGCTCCAGAAACCAGGCATAGGTCTGTTCCAATCCGCTGCGCAACGAGTAGCGCGGACGCCAGCCGGTGGCGAACAGGCGCGACACGTCCATCAGCTTGCGCGGCGTGCCGTCCGGCTTTGTCGGATCGAATGTGATCGTGGCATCGGCGCCGGCGACCGACACGATGGTGCGGGCAAGGTCGGCAATGGTGATGTCTTCCCCAGAGCCGACATTGATGTGGCTGTCGCCGGCATAATTCTTCAACAGCCAGACCAGGGCGTCGGCGGCGTCGTCGACATGCAGGAATTCGCGCATCGGCGTGCCCGATCCCCACACCTCCAGGCTCTTGCGGCCGGCGCGCCTGGCCTCGTGCGCCTTGCGCATCAGAGCGGGCACGACATGGCTGGAATTGAGGTCGAAATTGTCGCCCGGGCCGTAGAGATTGGTCGGCATCGCCGAGATGTAGTCGACACCGTATTGGCGCCGGTAGGCCTGGCACAGTTTCAGTCCGGCGATCTTGGCGATCGCATACCATTCGTTGGTGGGTTCGAGCGGGCCGCTCAGCAAGGCGTCCTCGGAGATCGGCTGCGCCGCGAATTTGGGATAGATGCAGGATGAACCGAGAAACAGCAGCTTCTGCACCTCGTTACGGAAGGCGCTGTCGATGACATTGTTCTGCATGACGAGGTTGTCCTGCAGAAAATCGACCGGAAGCCTGTCGTTGGCCAGGATACCGCCGACCTTGGCCGCTGCCATCACCACTGCATCCGGCTTGCGGTCGGCCATCCAGCGCCGCACCCCGGCCTGGTCGAGAAGATCGAGCTCGGCGCGCGAGGCGGTCAGGACCTCGCAATCCTCGTCGGCCAATCTGCGCAGGATGGCCGAGCCGACCATGCCGCGATGCCCGGCGACAAAAACGCGCTTGCCCTGAAGGTCGAAGGTCATCAACTCACCCCAATGCAGAACGGCAGCTTTGCCAGTGGCCGGCGGAGCGCCGGATCGGCTTCTCTGTTGCCGGACGCATACCGCATACAGATTTATCCAGACAAGCCAAATCGCAAAACCGCCCAAACCAGGCGTTTGGATCAGACGCTGTAACGTCTAGCGATCAGACACCCGCTACTGCGCAGAGGCTTGTCATTCTGGCGATGGCGAGTTCCGGCTCGGCCAGCAACCCCGCCTGATCGGCAAGGCGAAAGACATCGGCATAGTGACGGATGCCGCGCGCCGATTGCATGCCGCCGATCATCGAAAAGTGCTCCTGATGGCCGTTAAGCCATGCCATGAAAACGATGCCGGCCTTGTAATATTCGGTCGGCGCCTCGAAGATCTTGCGCGACAGCGGCACTGTCGGGACCATCAGCGCGTCATAGCCGGCGCGGTCGCCGTCGGCCAGCTTTGCCAGCGCCGCATTGGCGACGGGCGCGATGGCATCGAAAATGCCGAGCAGCGCGTGCGAATGCCTGTCGCCGTCGCCGGCGATCAGCTTGGGGTAGTTGAAGTCGTCGCCAGTGAACATCACCACGCCCTCGGGCAGCCGGTCCCTGAGCGCGATCTCCTTGCCGGCATCGAGCAGCGATATCTTTATGCCTTCGACCTTGCCGGCATGGCGTTCGATGATCGCGATCACCGTCTCGAGCGCAGTTTCGAAATCGCTGCTGCCCCAGTAGCCTTTCAGCGCCGGGTCGAACATATCGCCCAGCCAGTGCAGGATGACCTTGCCGGAGGACTGGGACAGGATGCGGTCGTAGACACTGACATAATCGTCGGGCCCTTTGGCGACCGCCGCCAGTGCACGGCTGGCCATCATGATCGCCTTGCCGCCAAGTCCTTCGATGAAGCCGAGCTGCTCTTCATAGGCCGCGATGACATCGGCGAGCGTGCTCGCGGCGCCCGGCGCCAGATGGTCGGTGCCGGCGCCCGACGCGAGATCGGCGCCGTCGACGCTGCGCGCCTCGGCGATCGAGCGGCGGATTAATTCCCTGGCATTTGCCCAGTCGAAACCCATGCCGCGCTGCGAGGTGTCCATCGCTTCGGCGACGCGGAAGCCGAGCCGCCAAAGGTGACGGCGAAACGCCATCGTCTTGTCCCAGTCGACTGCCGGCCGGGACCACGGATCGGTCATCGCCACAGGATCGGCGACCACATGGGCGGCGGCATAGGCGATGCGCGAGAACCGCGCGCCGGCCGCAGGCTGCACCGGCTGGCCGACAAGCCGGTAGCGGATGCGGCCGCCGCCTTCCCCTGGCAAGGTGATGTCCATGGCTCTCTCCCTTCCCAGCGCCTATTAAATGGAACGTTCCAGTAAATCAAGATGCTTTGCCGCTCCGCCGTGCGCCGGTCGAATTGCGGCAGCGCAACAGCAGAAAGCCATACACTCCTTCGCAATTGGGCGCCATGAGCCGCATTTTCACGGATTCGCAAAAACGCGATTGACTCAAATCCATAGGAGGGATTAGATCGTTCCAATAAATCGCATAAGAAACCATCGGGAGGATAGATCTGGATGGCCAGCCGGGCCAAGGCAACGATACTCGACATAGCCCGTGAGGCGGGCGTGTCCAAATCGACGGTTTCGCTGGTGCTGCAAGGCAGCGGGCTGATCCGGCCTGAAACTGCGCTCAAGGTGCGCAAGGCGATCGAGGATGTCGGCTATGTCTACAACCGCGGCGCCGCCAATCTGCGCAAGGCCCATTCCAACGTCATCGGCATGGTCATCAACGATCTTACCAATCCGTTTTTCGCCGAGATGGCGGTCGGCATGGAGCGCGTCTTCCAGTCGGCTGGCATCGTGCCTTTCATCGCCAACACGGCGGAGAGCCCGGTGCGCCAGGAAGAGGTGCTGAAATCGCTGATGGAGCAAGGGGTCGCCGGGCTCGTCGTGTCGCCGGCGCGCGGCACCGCGCCTGGCGCCTTCCGCCGGCTTGAGACCGCGGGCGTTCCGGTCGTCTTCGTCATGCGCCGGCTTCCTGAAAGCCGCATTCCGGTGATCGCGCCCGACAACCATCGCGGCGCCTATCTTGCCACCGCCCATCTGATCGGCAAGGGGCATCGCCGGCTGGCCTTCTTCGGCGGCTCGCCCGATCTTGTCGTCTATCACGAGCGGCTGGGCGGCTTTCGCGAGGCCTGTGAAGCGCTCGGCATCGCACCGGCCGACAGGCTGGTCTTCGAGGGCGAAACCAGCCGCAAGGGCGGCATTGCCTGCCTGGAAACCGCGCTCGCCATGGCCGCGCCGCCGACCGCGGCGCTTTGCTTCAACGATGCGGTCGCCTTCGGCGTCTTGCTGGCCCTGCGCAAGCGCGGCCTGGAACCCGGCGCGGATTTTGCCGTCGTCGGTTTCGACGACGTGGCCGAGGCCGAACACTACATGCCGGCGCTGACCAGCGTCGCGGTGAACACCGCCGGTCTCGGCGAGCGCGCCGCCCATGTCGTGCTGAAGATGATCCAATCGCGCACCACGCGCGCCGAGGATCATATCGGCGCCGTCAACCTCGTGGTCAGGGAAAGCTGCGGCCCCGATCGCAAGGGACATAGCTGCGCAGGAATGGGAGACGCGGCATGACCGTCAGTTGGGGGCTGATCGGCGCCAGCACGATCGCAAGACAGTTCATGATCGGCGCCATCCGCGCGCAGCCGGACGGCGAGATCGCCGCAGTGATGAGCTCCAGCCCGGGGCGCGCCGCCACCTATGCCAGCGAAAACCGCATTCCGGCGGCGGTCTCGGCGCTTGATGAATTGCTCAGCTCCGACATCGACGCCGTTTACATCTCGACCACCAACGAATTGCATCTCGAACAGGCATTCGCCGCTATCGAGGCGGGAAAGCATGTGCTTTGCGAAAAACCACTGGCGCTGACCAGCGCCGACGCCCGCAAGATGGTCGCCGCCGCCAGGGCTGCCGGCGTCGTGCTCGGCACCAATCACCATTTGCGCAATGCCGGCTCGCATCGGGCGATGCGCGCAGCGATCGCTGCCGGCCGCATCGGCAGGCCGATCGCCGCGCGCGTCTTCCACTCTGTCTATCTGCCGGAAAACCTGCAGGGCTGGCGCATCACCAGGCCGGACGCCGGCGGCGGCGTGGTGCTCGACATCACCGTCCATGATGCCGACACGCTGCGCTTCGTGCTCGGCGACGATCCAGTCGGGATCTCGGCCTTCACACAATCGGCCGGCATGGCCGCCGGCGGGCTGGAAGACGGCGCCATGTGCCTCTGGCGCTTCGCATCGGGCGTCATCGCCCAGTCGCATGAGGGCTTCACCACCAAGTTCGCCGGGACCGGCTTCGAGGTGCATGGCACCGAAGGCTCGCTGATCGGCAGGGACGTGATGACGCAGAAGCCAGTCGGCTCTGTGTTGCTGCGAACGGCACAGGGCGAGGAGGAATTGAGCTTCGATCGCGAAGACCTCTATGCCCGTTCGCTGCGCCAATTCCACGCGGCGATCCGCGGCGAGGGCCAGCCTTCCGCCACCGGCGAGGACGGCGTCTGGTCGCTGACCGCGGCCGAAGCGGCATTGCAGTCGGCCAGGTCCGGCAAGGCCGTTGCCATCGACCCGAAGCTCGGGAGTGCTGGGTGAGCAAGCTCGTCTCCGCGACTGAGGCTGCCGGCCTGATCAAGGATGGTATGGTCGTTTCCGTGTCATCGTCGAGCGGCCTCGGCTGTCCGGACGCGGTGCTGGCCGCCATCGGCGAGCGCTTCGACGCGGATGGGCATCCCAAGGATA
This sequence comes from Mesorhizobium sp. M0960, assembly GCF_040319055.1. Taxonomy (NCBI): domain Bacteria; kingdom Pseudomonadati; phylum Pseudomonadota; class Alphaproteobacteria; order Hyphomicrobiales; family Phyllobacteriaceae; genus Mesorhizobium; species Mesorhizobium sp. M0960. The sequence continues at coordinate 159,274 of NZ_JAMYNN010000009.1, forward strand.
TCACGACGCTGCACCCGATCGCCGCCGGCGACATGTACGGCATCAAGGGCATTGATCATCTCGCCAAGCCCGGCTTGTTGAAGCGCACTTTGTGCGGCTCCTATCCATCCGGGCCGTCCTCGTCCGAACCGCCGCAGATCTGGAAGATGATCGGCGACAATTCGGTCGCCGCCTATAACGTGCCGTCCGGCATCCTGTTCGACATGCATCGCGAGGCCGCCGCCAAGCGCCCCGGGGTGCTGACCAAGGTCGGGCTCGACACCTTCGCCGACCCGCGCCACCAAGGCTGCGCCATGAATGCCGCCGCCAGCGAGCCGATCGTTTCCGTGCAGCAGTTCGATGGCGAGGAGTGGCTCTATTTCCGCTCGATCGTGCCGCAGGTCGCGATCATCCGCGCCACCACCGCCGACGAGCGCGGCAACCTCACCTATGAGCATGAAGGCGCCTATCTCGGCGGCCTCGAACAGGCGCTGGCCGCTCGCAACAATGGCGGCATCGTCATCGCGCAGGTCAAGCGCGTTGTCGAGAACGGCACGCTGAAGCCGCACGATGTGCGTGTGCCCGGCGTGCTGGTCGATCATATCGTGGTGGCGCCCGACCAGTTGCAGACGACGCTGACGCCCTACGATCCGGCCATCTCCGGCGAGATCTTCCGGCCACTGTCGAGCTTTCGCAACGCTGAAATGAACGTCCAGAAGGTCATTGCCCGCCGCGTCGCCATGGAGCTTGCCGACGGCATGGCCGTCAATATCGGCTTCGGCATCTCGGCCAATGTGCCGCGCATCCTGCTCGAGGAAGGCCAGCACGGCAAGGTCACCTGGGTCATCGAACAGGGCGCGGTTGGCGGCGTGCCGCTGCTCGACTTCAAGTTCGGCTGCTCGTCGAACGCCGACGCTTTCATGCCCTCGCCGCACCAGTTCATCTATTTTCAGGCTGGCGGCTTCGACGCCTCGCTGCTGTCCTTCCTGCAGATCGACCGCCACGGCTCTGTCAATGTCTCGAAGCTTTCGGCGCGGCCGCATGTCACCGCCGGCGCCGGCGGCTTCGTCGACATCACCGCGCGGGCGAAGAAGATCGTCTTTTCCGGTTTCTTCAATGCCGGTGCCAAACTCTCATTGGCCGATGGCGGCATCCGCATCGACCAGGAGGGCAAGGTCAAGAAAGTCGTCGGCGAGGTCGAGCACATCTCCTTCTCGGGCAAGCGTGCCGTCGCCCAAGGGCAGGACATCACCTACATCACCGAGCGCTGCGTGATGAAGCTGACGCCGGCAGGGCTGATGGTCACCGAGCTGGCGCCGGGCATCGACCTTGAACGCGATGTGCTGGCGCAGGCCGAGATCCCGCTTGCTGTCGCCAACGACCTCAAAGTGACGCCGGACGCGCTCTACCACGACCGACCGATCGGCCTGTTGCTTAATAGCGGCGCCTCGCTTGGGGGCGCACATGGCTGAGCGTCTAGTAACCTTTGAAACTGACGGCGCCATCGGCATTGTCACGCTGCGCCGGCCGGAGAAATTCAACGCGCTCGACATTCCGATGCTGCGGGCGCTGGAAGCAGCACTCGACGAGGCCGAGGCGGCGGATGGCGTCCGCGTCGTGCTGGTCTGCGGCGAAGGCAAGGGCTTTTGCGCCGGCGGCGATGTCGAAGCATGGGCAGAAATGAGCGCTGTCGACTTCCAGGTGCAATGGGTGCGCTACGGCCACCGCGTCTTCGACCGGCTGGCGCGGCTGCGGCAGCCGACGATCGCCGTGCTTGCCGGCCATGCGCTGGGCGGTGGGCTGGAACTGGCGGCTGCATGCGACTTCCGCGTGGCAGAAACACAGGTGAAGCTGGGTTTCCCCGAGACCTCGATCGGCGTCGTTCCCGGCTGGTCCGGCACACAGCGCGCCGTGCGCCGCTTCGGTGCACAGGCGGTGCGGCGGATGGCGCTTGGCGGCGAGGTGTTTCTGGCAACCGATGCGATGGCGTGGGGGATTGTCGACCGGGCGGTCGAGACCGGCAAGGCGTTCGCGGACGCCAAGGCCTGGGCCGGCAAGATCGCCGAGCGCGGGCCGCTGGCAACCGAAGCCGCCAAGCTGATGATTGCCATCGCCGAAGGCGAAGAGAGTGCCGCCGCGACCGAAGCGCTGGCCAGCGGCTTCGTTGCGCTGACGAGCGATCTCAGGGCCGGCGTCGAGGCTTTCAAAGCCAAGCAGAAACCGGCGTTTTCAAGATCATAGAATGCGAGCGGAACCTGGAAATCACATGAACGCGCCTCTTAACATCACCATGCCCGCCGAGGCAGCCGCAGCGCCGAAAAGCTACCGACTGCTGATCGGCGGCAAGTTCGTCGGCGCCCAGGACGGCCGCACGCTGGAGCGCAGCAGCCCCGGCCACGGCTTCACCGTTTCGCGCTATGCGCAAGCCGGCGCGGCGGACATCGAGGCGGCGGTACAGGCCGCGCACAAGGCCTTCGAGACCGGCCCGTGGCCGCGCATGAAAGCCGCCGAGCGCGCCGCGATCCTGCTCAAGACGGCTGGCCTGATCGAGGCGCGACTGGACGAGATTGCCCGGCTCGACGCGCTGGAATCCGGCAAGCCGATTGCCCAGGCGCGCGGCGAGATCGGCGGCGCCATCGACATCTGGCGCTATGCTGCGGCACTCGCCCGCACGCTTCACGGCGAAAGCTACGCCAATCTCGGCGATGCCATGCTCGGTGTCGTGCTGCGCGAACCGATCGGCGTCGTCTCGATCATCACGCCGTGGAATTTCCCGTTCCTTATCGTCAGCCAGAAACTGCCCTTCGCGCTCGCCGCCGGCTGCACGGCGGTGGTCAAGCCGAGCGAGATGACCTCGGCCTCGACCTTCGTGCTCGGCGAGATCCTGATGCAGGCCGGCTTGCCCGATGGCGTCGTCAACATCCTTGCCGGGCTGGGCGCCGATGTCGGCGCACCGATGGTCAGCCATCCGCTGGTCGAAATGGTGTCGTTCACCGGCTCCACCCGCGTCGGCAAGATGACCATGGCGTCTGCCGCCAACTCGCTGAAGAAAGTCTCGATGGAGCTCGGCGGCAAGAACGGCCAGATCGTCTTTCCCGACGCCGACCTCGAGGCCGCCGCCGACGCGGCGGTATTCGGCGGCTTCTTCAATGCCGGCGAATGTTGCAATGCCGGCAGCCGGCTGATCGTCCATGAGGCGATCGCCGACGAGTTCCTCGGCGCCGTCAAAGCCCTCACCGCCAAGGTGGTTGTCGGCGACCCGCTCGACGACCGCACCAAGGTTGGCGCGATGATCTCCGCCGACCATGTGGCCAAGGTCACCGGCTACGTGACGGCAGCGGAAAACGACGGCAGCCGGATTTATACTGGCGGCAAGCAACTTGCTTCCAGCGCCGGCCAGTATCTCGACCCGACCATCATTCGCGACGTCACCGAAGACATGGCCATTGCGCGCGAGGAAGTGTTCGGTCCGGTGCTCTCGGTGCTGACTTTTGAATCGATTGAAAGGGCGTTGCACATCGCCAACAACACGCCCTATGGTCTGTCGGCGGGCGTGTGGAGCGCCAGCATCGATACGTGCATGTCGGTGGCGCGGAATGTGCGTTCGGGAACCGTTTGGATGAACACGTTCATGGAGGGTTACCCCGAACTGCCTTTCGGCGGCTACAAGCAGTCCGGTTTGGGACGCGAACTCGGCAAGCGCGCCGTCGAGGATTATACCGAGGAAAAGACAATCCAGTTTCATCGCGGCCAGCGCACCGGATGGTGGGTCGGCTGAGTTGGGAAGAACCCGGTGGCCATCCGCCGGTCGTTGTAAGTTCAACAAGGGAGGAAGTACATGTTGCGCAAACTGCTTATCGGGACGGCACTCGCGTCGGGCGTTGCGTTCGCGGCCCATGCCGAGGACGTCAAGGAAGTCCAGATGCTGCATTGGTGGACGTCGGGCGGCGAAGCTGCCGCTCTGAACGTGCTCAAGCAGGATCTGGCCAAGGAAGGCTTTGCCTGGAAGGACGTGCCGGTGGCCGGCGGCGGCGGCGACGCCGCCATGACCGCGCTGAAGGCGATGGTGGCGGCCGGCAACTACCCGACCGCCTCGCAGATGCTTGGCTATACCGTGCTCGACTACGCCGCAGCCGGCGTCATGGGCGACCTGACCGAGACGGCGATAAAGGAAGGCTGGGACAAGTCCGTTCCCGCGGCCCTGCAGAAATTCTCGGTCTATGACGGCAAGTGGGTCGCGGCCCCGGTCAACGTCCACTCGGTCAACTGGCTGTGGATCAACAAGGCGGTGATGGACAAGATCGGCGGCACCGAGCCCAAGACCTTCGACGACTTCATCGCGCTGCTCGACAAAGCCAAGGCGGCGGGCGTCATCCCGCTCGCGCTGGGCGGCCAGAATTGGCAGGAAGCCACCATGTTCGACTCGGTCGTGCTGTCGACCGGCGGGCCCGAGTTCTACAAGAAGGCCTTCAACGACCTCGACGAGGAGTCGCTGAAGTCCGACACGATGAAGAAGTCGTTCGACAATCTCGCCAAGCTCGTCACCTATGTCGACCCGAACTTCTCGGGCCGGGACTGGAACCTCGCCACCGCCATGGTCATCAAGGGCGATGCGTTGGTGCAGGTGATGGGTGACTGGGCCAAGGGCGAATTCAACGCCGCCAAGAAGGTCCCCGGCACCGACTTCCTGTGCTACCGCTTCCCCGGCACCGATGGCAGCGTCGTCTACAACTCCGACATGTTCGGCATGTTCAACGTTCCGGAGGACCGCAAGGCCGCCCAGATCGCCTTGGCCACCGCCACTCTGTCGAAGAGCTTCCAGTCGGCCTTCAACGTCGTCAAGGGCTCTGTTCCGGCCCGCACCGACGTGCCGGACACCGATTTCGACGCTTGCGGCAAGAAGGGCATGGCCGATTTGAAGGCCGCCAATGAAGGCGGCACGCTGTTCGGTTCGCTGGCGCAAGGCTATGGCGCGCCTCCGGCGGTTGCCAACGCCTACAAGGATGTCGTCTCGAAGTTCGTGCACGGCCAGATCAAGACCTCGGACGAGGCCGTGACCCAACTGGTCAGCGCGATCGAAGACGCCAAGTAAGGCACCGCCGATGTGAATGATCTCCCCGGCGCAAGCCGGGGAGATTTCCCTGCGGCGAGGTTTTGCGGTTGCGCCGACCGGCACGCTTTCGTGCCGCAGAGCCCGCGACAGCCGAATTCCGGACCCGCCATACGGAATGGACAGATGAGTACAGTTGCTGAAACCAGTATCACGCTGACGCCGGAGCACGATGCCCGTCCGGGCGCCTCTGTGCGCTCGCGCCTTCAGGACGCGCTGCCGAAGCTCGTGCTAGCGCCAAGCTTTGCCGCCTCCGTCGTCTTCGTCTACGGCTTCATCCTGTGGACGATCTATCTGTCCTTCACCAACTCCAAGACCTTTCCCTCCTACGCCATCACCGGGCCACGCGCCTATCAGCGGCTATGGCGCTGGACCTTCGAAAGCGATCCGCCGTCCAGCTGGTACACGTCGATCACCAATATGGGGATTTTCGGCTTCCTCTATATTTCCATCTGCTTGGCACTCGGCCTGTTCCTGGCGATCCTGCTTGATCAGAAGATCCGCGGCGAAGGCATGTTGCGGCCGATCTATCTCTACCCCATGGCACTGTCCTTCATCGTCACCGGCGTTGCCTGGAAATGGTTTCTCGACCCCGGCCTCGGCCTCGAGCAGACGTTGCACCAGTGGGGCTGGACGAGCTTCCATTTCGACTGGATCAAGAACAAGGATTTCGTCATCTACACGGTGGTCATCGCCGGCGTCTGGCAGGCTTCGGGCTTTATCATGGCGATGTTCCTGGCCGGCCTGCGCGGGATCGACGGCGAGATCATGAAGGCGGCGCAGATCGACGGCGCCACCACCTTCCAGCTCTACCGCCGCATCGTCATTCCGCTGCTGCGGCCGATCTTCCTTTCGGCGTTGATCGTGCTCGCGCATCTCGCCATCAAGTCCTACGATCTGGTCGTCGCGCTGACCAGCGGCGGGCCGGGCGGCTCGGCTTGGCTGCCGTCGAACTTCATGTATGAGTACACCTTCAAGCGCAACGAAATGGCCGTCGGCTCGGCCAGCGCCGTGATCATGCTGATGACCATCACCGCGATCATCGTTCCCTATCTCTATTCCGAGCTCCGGGAGAAGCCGCGATGAGCGCCGTGGCCACTCCTGCTCGCCAGAACACTGGCGGTATCCGCGCCAGGACGGTCAACCGCATCGTCATCTACGGGCTGCTGGCGCTGTTCGCGCTGTTCTACCTGATGCCGCTATTCGTCATGCTGGTGACCTCGTTCAAGACCATGGACGAAATCCAGAACGGCAACATGCTGGCGCTGCCGCAAGCGCCGACTTTCGCACCCTGGATAAGGGCGTGGAGCGAGGTCTGCTCGGGTCTCACCTGCGTCGGCATGAAGGGTTATTTCTGGAACTCGATCAAGATGGTGGTTCCAGCGGTCGTCATCTCGACCCTGCTCGGCGCGCTCAACGGCTATGTGCTGACGAAGTGGCGCTTTCGCGGGGCGACGCTGGTGTTCGGGCTGATGCTGTTTGCCTGCTTCATCCCGTTCCAATCGGTTCTCTTGCCGATGGCAACGATCCTCGGCAGCTTCGGCCGGTTCGGCGTCAAACTGCAGAACGCGACCGGCCTCACCTTCGGCTTCGGCAATCCGACGGTGAACCTGGTGTTCGTCCACGTCGTCTACGGCATCGGCTTCACCACCCTGTTCTTCCGCAATTACTACGAAGCGTTTCCGAATGAATTGGTGAAGGCGGCGCAGATCGACGGCGCCAGCTTCTTCCAGATCTTCCGGCGCATCATGCTGCCCAACTCGCTGCCGATCATCGTGGTGACGGTGATCTACCAGTTCACCAATATCTGGAACGACTTCCTCTTTGCCTCCGCCTATGCCGGCTCCGGCGACGTGATGCCGATGACCGTGGCGCTGAACAACGTCGTCAACACCTCGACCGGCGTCGTCGAATACAACGTCAACATGGCGGCGGCGATGATCGCCGCGCTGCCGACGCTCCTCGTCTATGTGCTCGCCGGCCGCTATTTCGTGCGCGGCCTGATGGCCGGCGCCGTCAAAGGATAATCGCATGGCTTTTCTGGAAATTGACGGGTTGAAGAAGCGTTTCGGAGCGGTCGAGATCCTGAAAGGCATCGATCTCGACCTCGAAAAGGGCGGCTTTCTCGTGCTGGTCGGGCCCTCCGGTTGCGGCAAGTCCACGCTGCTCAACACCATTGCCGGCCTGGAGACCATCACCGAAGGCGAAATCCGCGTCGACGGACGCACGATCAACGATCTCCACCCCTCCAAGCGCGACATCGCGATGGTCTTCCAGAGCTACGCGCTCTATCCGAACATGACGGTCGCCGGCAATATCGCCTTCGGCATGGAGATGCGCGGCGTGCCGGCCGACGAGCGCCAGAAGGCCATCGACAAGGTGGCGAAGGTCCTGCAGATCGGCCATTTGCTGAAGCGCAAGCCAAGCCAGCTTTCCGGCGGCCAGCGCCAGCGCGTCGCCATGGGCCGGGCACTGGTGCGCGATCCAAAGCTGTTCCTGTTCGACGAGCCTTTGTCCAACCTCGACGCCAAGCTGCGCGTCGACATGCGCATCGAGATCAAGCGCCTGCACGCCACCACCGGCACCACCATCGTCTACGTCACGCACGACCAGATCGAGGCGATGACGCTGGCCACCAAGATCGCGGTGATGCGCGACGGCGAGGTGCAGCAGTTCGGTACGCCGGCCGAAATCTATAACAATCCGGTCAACCTGTTTGTTGCTGACTTCATGGGCTCGCCGGCGATGAACCTGATCCCGGCGACGATCGGCAGCAACGGCAGCGGCTTCTCCGTCGTCATGGAGCGCGAGGCGCGCCAGCCGATCTCGCTGCCGCTGGCCAATGCGCCGGCCGGCCTGTCGGCGTTCCAGGGAAAACCGATCATCTTCGGCGTCCGCCCGGAAGCACTGACCGATCCCGAAGGGGCCGAACGCAACGCCTCGAACATCGCCCGCGCCGACTGTCACATCGAGGTCATCGAGCCGGCCGGCTCGGATACGTTCGCGGTCACCAATCTCGGCGGCAAGGCGGTGGTGGCGCGGCTGCGCGCCGACGCCAACATCCAGCCCGGCACGGTCACGCCGCTCGCCTTCAACCTGACCAAGGCGGTGTTCTTCGATCCGGCGACCGAGAGACGCATCGTCTGACGGCCATGACAAATCCAGATATCGTCATCATCGGCTCCGGCATAGGCGGCGCCACGATCGCTTCCGGCCTTGCCGGCGGTGGCGCCTCGATCCTGATGCTGGAGCGCGGCGAACCGCTGCCGGCGACGCCGCATACACGCGACACCCGCGCCATCTTCGTCGATGGCCACTACCGGCCGAAGGAGATGTGGCTCGAGGCCGGGGGTGCCGCGTTCAACCCTGGCAATTATTACTATGTCGGCGGCAATTCGAAATTCTACGGCGCGGTGCTGATCCGCTACCGCAGGCAAGACTTTTCGGAGATGGAGCACTATGGCGGCATCTCGCCGGCCTGGCCGTTTTCCTATGAGGAATTCGAACCCTGGTATTCCAGGGCCGAGCAGCTTTTTCGCGTGCGTGGTGCGCTCGGCGAAGACCCGACCGAGCCGTTCCACTCGACGCCCTACCCTTTCGGCCCGGTACCCGACGAGCCGCCTATCGCGCGTGCGCGCGCCGAGTTGAAGAGCCTGGGCCTGCATCCGGCATCGCTGCCGCTCGGCGTCGACATCGAAGCCTGGCTGAAAGACGGCAGCACGCCGTGGGATGCGTTTCCCAACACCGGCGCCGGCAAGGTCGACGCGCAAACGGGGCCGCTGGCGTCGGCCCTTGCCGACCAGAACATCAAGCTCGAGACCGGCGCGCATGTCGAACATCTCGAAGCATCGCCGGACGCCAGGACGATCGCCGCCGTCCATTATCGACAGAACGGTACGCTGAAGAGCGTCGCGCCGAAGCTGGTCATCCTGTCGGCCGGCGCGGTCAATTCCGCCGCCATCCTGCTGCGTTCGCCTTCCCCCAACGGCAAAGGCGGCGGCAAAGGCCTGGCCAACCGCTCCGACCAGGTCGGCCGCAACTTCATGAACCACAATTCGAGCGCCATGCTGGCGATCGATCCGCGCCGCCGGAACAAATCCGTCTACCAGAAGACGCTGATGCTGAACGACTATTATCTGTCCGACGGCAAGGGCGGCAAGCCGCTCGGCAATGTCCAACTCCTCGGCAAGATCGACGGCAACATCCTCAAGGCCAATGTCAGGCGCGCGCCCAAATTCGCGCTCGATTTCATGGCCGGCCGCGCCGTCGACTGGTATCTGATGTGCGAGGACCTGCCCGATCCCGAGAGCCGCATCATGGTCGACGGCAAGGACATCGTCATGCAGTGGCGGCGCTCCAACATGGAGTCGCTCGACGGGCTGACCAAGGTGATGCGCGAGAATTTCCGCGCCTGCGGCTATCCGATCGTCCTGTCGCGGCCGTTCGACAAGCGCACGCCCTCGCACCAGTGCGGCACGGTGAAGATGGGCAATGACCCGGCGACCTCGCCGCTCGACCCATTCTGCCGCTCCTTCGACCACAGCAATTTGTTCGTCGTCGATGCCGGCTTCCTGCCGAATTCGGCCGCCGTCAATCCGGCGCTGTCGATCGCCGCACAGGCGCTGCGCGTCGCCGACCACATCCGCAAGACGGAGCTCGCAACATGAGCCGCCCGGCAGCGATCGTCACCGGCGGCGCGCGCGGCATCGGCCTTGCCTGCGCCGAGGCGCTGGCCAGCGCCGGCTTCGACATCCTCGTCGCCGACCTTGCCAACGAAGCCGCCGACGGGCTCGCCGCCGACATCACCCGGCGCGGCGCGAAGTTCGCCTATGTCAGCGGCGACATCGCCGACCTCGACGACCATGCAGCGCTGATCGATGCCGCGACAAGCGCCTTCGGCCGCATCGACTGCCTGGTCAACAATGCTGGCATCGGAACCGTCCTGCGCGGCGACCTGCTTGAACTCAAGCCGGAAAATTTCGACCGGGTGCTCAGCATCAATCTGCGCGGCACCGTATTCCTCAGCCAGGCCGTTGCCAAAGCGATGCTCGACCTGCCGAGCGATGGTGCGCGGTCGATCATCACCATCACTTCGGTCAGTGCCGCCATGGCCTCGCCGGAACGCTCCGATTACTGCATTTCCAAGGCCGGGCTTTCGATGTGGGTGAAGAACCTGGCGCTGCGGCTTGCCGCCGAAAACATCGCCGTGTTCGAAGTGCGGCCGGGCATCATCCGCACCGACATGACCGCGGGTGTCACCGCCAAATATGACGGATTGATCGACGGCGGCCTGGTGCCGGCAATGCGCTGGGGCGAGAGCAAGGATATCGGTGCCGCCGTGGCGGCGCTCGCCGGGGGCAAGCTCGGCTTTTCGACCGGCTCGGTCATCAATGTCGACGGCGCGCTGTCCGTGCCGAGGCTATGAACAGGTGACGCCATGATCGACTACATCCCATGACTGACTACATAATTGTCGGCGCCGGCCCGGCCGGCTGCGTACTCGCCAATCGGCTGAGCGAAGATCCGTCGCATCAGGTGCTGCTGCTCGAAGCCGGCGGCAAGGACTGGCATCCCTTGATCCACATGCCGGCCGGTTTTGCCAAGATGACCAAGGGCATCGCCGCCTGGGGCTGGTCGACGGTGCCGCAAAAGTACATGAACGATCGCGTCTTCCGGTACACGCAGGCCAAGGTGATCGGCGGCGGCTCTTCGATCAACGCCCAGATCTACACGCGCGGCAACGCCCGCGACTACGATGCCTGGGAGAAGGAAGAAGGCCTTGCCGGTTGGGGCTATCGCGACGTGCTGCCCTATTTCAAGCGCGCCGAGAACAACCAGCGCTATGCCAACGATTTTCACGGCGACCAGGGCCCGCTCGGCGTATCGAACCCGATCGCGCCGCTGCCGATCTGCGAGGCCTATTTCCGTGCCGGACAAGAGATGGGCATTCCCTTTAATCCCGACTTCAACGGCGCCAGCCAGGAGGGCGTCGGCTACTACCAATTGACGCAGAAGGACGCAAAACGCTCCTCCGCCTCGGTCGCCTATCTCAGGCCGATCCGCGAGCGCAAGAATCTCACCATCAGGACCGGCGTTCTGGTGACACGCATCGTCGTCGACAAAGGCCGCGCTGTCGGCGTCGAGATCGTCGACAAGCCGGGCGGCCAGCCAACGATCCTGCACGCCGAACGCGAGGTGATCGTCTCGTCCGGCGCCATCGGCTCGCCGAAGCTTCTGATGCAGTCGGGCATCGGCCCGGCCGACCATCTGAAGGCGGTCGGCGTGACGCCGGTGCACGATTTGCCCGGCGTCGGCTCCAATCTGCAGGATCATCTCGACCTGTTCGTCATCGCCGAATGCACCGGCAACCACACCTATGACAACTACGCCAAGCTGCACTGGACGGCGTGGGCCGGCCTGCAGTATCTTCTCCTGAAGAAGGGCCCCGTGGCCTCCAGCCTGTTCGAGACCGGCGGCTTCTGGTACGCCGATCCGACCGCCGCCTCTCCCGATATCCAGCTGCATCTCGGCCTCGGCTCCGGCATCGAGGCCGGCGTCGAGAAGCTGAACAATCCGGGCGTGACACTGAACTCGGCCTTCCTGCGCCCGCGCTCGCGCGGCACGGTGCGGCTGAACAGTGCCGACCCGGCCGACCGCCCGCTGATCGATCCGAACTATTGGTCCGATCCTTATGACCGCGACATGTCGATCAAGGGGCTGAGGCTGGCGCGCGAGATCATGCGGCAGAAGGCGCTGCAGCCCTACGTGCTGCGCGAGGTACTACCGGGACCCGACCTGCAGACCGGCGACGAACTGTTCGACTACGCCTGCCGCAGTTCCAAGACCGACCACCACCCGGTCGGCACCTGCCGCATGGGCCACGATGCGATGAGCGTGGTAACGCCCGATCTCAAGCTGCGCGGCATCGAGGGCCTGCGCGTCTGCGATGCCTCGGTGATGCCGCGCATCCCCTCCTCCAACACCAACGCGCCGACGATCATGGTAGGCGAAAAGGGCGCCGATCTGATCCTTGGCCGGGAGCCGCTGCCGCCGGCGGTGTTTTCCACCAACCGAGCGGCATGAGGGACAAAGAATGATCAGGCACTGTGTTTTCGTCAGATTCCGCAACGATGTCGCCACCGCCGAGCGCGCGGCAATCCATGGCGATCTCGAAGCGTTGCGGCCGGTGATCGACGGCATGGGCAAGGTCGAGTTCAGCGCCAACACCAGCCCAGAACCCTTCGCCCGCGGCTTCACGCACGGCTTCACCATCGACTTTCGCGATGCGGCGGCACGCGATGCCTATCTGGAGCATGAAGCGCACCAGCGAGCCGGCGCGAGACTGGTCGCGGCGCTCGAAGGTGGCACGGACGGGCTGATGGTATTCGACCTGGAGATCGCGTGACTATCCCAGTCTCAGCGCAACGACGCCGGCGACGATGCTAAGCACCGCAGCACCTCGCCATGCCGTCATCTTCTCGCCGAGCGCGAACACCGAGATCATCATGGCGAACAGGATCGATGTTTCGCGCAGCGACGCCACCGAGGCGATCGGCGCCTTGGTCATCGCCCACATCACGATCCAGTAGGCGCCGCCGCTGAGCACGCCGGTATAGATTCCCGCCTTCCAGTCGCGCGCCAGCACCGGCAGCGCCCGTGGGCCGCGAAAGACGACGCACAGCACCAGCGCCCACAGCGCGTCGCAGACGAACAGCCAGGCCGCATAACTCGACGCGGTGGCGGCGAGCCGCGCGCCGCTGCCGTCCGACAGCGTATAGCTGGCGATGAAGATCGATGTGCCCAGCGCGAAGCCGACGGCGCGCAGGTTCAACTTCTCCAGATGCGCGCCGCCGCGAAACGACAGCACCAGCGTGCCCGCCGACAACAAGACGATGCCGACGATAGCGAGCGGCGCCGGCATCTCGGCCACAACCACAATGCCCCCCAAAGCAGCCAATAGCGGCGCGGCGCCGCGCGCCAGCGGATAGGTCTGGGCGAAATCGCCGGCCTTGTAGGCACCGATCAGGAACGTCCTGTAGCCCATGTGGAAGACAACCGAGGCGAGGATGTATGGCCACACTTCCGGCTTCGGCACCTCGACGAAAGGCAACGTCACCAGCGCGGCGGCACCCATGCCGGCCGTCATCAGCGTAATCGACAGGAAACGGTCGAGATGGACCTTGACCAGCGCATTCCAGATCGCATGCATGGCCGCAGCGGCAAGCACCGCGAAAAAGACAAACAGGCTCATCGGCGGCTCATCCGCCGCCGATCCCGGTGGCTACCGGCGTTTCCATGTCGATATCGACCCAGAGCGGAAAATGGTCGGAGGCGATTTGGCCGATATCGGCACTGACCGAACGCACGCGCCCGGCAAACATGCCGCCGACGAAGCAATGGTCGAGCCGGCGCTTTGCCACTCTGCCGTCGATGGTCTTCACATGGGTGTGGAAATCCGCCGTCGGTTCCATGGCGACGGCGGCAGCATCGACAAAACCGTCGAGATAGGCGGCACCGCGATGATAGGGCGCGCTGCCGGCGATGCGGCGGTACTCGGCGCTGCCCGGCTCCATGTTGAAGTCGCCCATCCAGATCGCCGCCAGCGGGTTTTCCGGCTCCTGTTCGCCATTGCTCCAGTTGCGCGCCGGCTCATCGTCGGCGCCGCTCCATGGTCCGCCCTCGGACGGCGCCCGGTCATGCTCGGCGAGCAGGTATTCGATCTGCTCCAGCCGCTCCTCGGCCGCGATATGCGCCAGATGCAGCGAGAAGAACCGCACCGGGCCGGTGGGGGTGCGGATCATGCACTCAAGTGCGGCATTCCGGGTGTTGAGCGGCCGCAGCGTGCGCCTGAGCGGCAGCGTGTGCAGCCGCGACCAGACGATCGGCAGCTTCGACAAAAGCATGGTGCCGAATTGCCGCCGGCGGTTGACGACGCGGCCTTCACGCCGTTGGCTGGCATCCATGTCGAAGGCCGGGCCATAGGCCCAATGATAGTCGGGCAGCAATTGCGAAAGAAGTTCCGGCTGGTCGTCCTCGTTGCTGCGCAACCAGTGCCGCTCCACTTCCTGTAAGGCGATGATGTCGGCGCCGGCAACGACCTTGGCGCAGCGCGCCAGATCGTAGCGGCCATCGCTGCCGAAGCCGTACTGGATGTTGTAGCTGACCAGCTTCATTGCTTATCCGGCTCAGTTTCCTGCTGGCAGTAGCCGTTCGCTGACAGCCTTGCAATGTGCAGCCGGGCGGAGGGAGCTTGGGCCAGATGCTAATGCTTGTCGCCCAAAAGTGCGCAGCGGTTTTGGGATAACGACATGCATAGAGACAAAAACTTAAAGCGCGTCGCAAGAGGCTGTCCAAACGCGACGCGCTTTAAGTGGTCAGCGGCTGGAACCGACCGGGCGGGGATGCTGCCAGTTCCGACCAGTCGATTTCTTCCTCGAGGCGGTGGTAGGCTTCGTCGCCGATCGTTCCGTCGATGCGCAAACGCTCCAGCGCATCGCGCTGGCTCTTGATGGCATAAAGACGCAATCTGTCATACTCGGTCGCGGCCTGGGCATCCTCCGGGTTTTCGGCGATGGCGCGCTGCGCCGCATATTGCTCGCGCACCGCCCCTGCCGCACTCGATGTCTTGCCGCTGAGCACGTCCAGCGCCGCCTGCATGATGGCGACGCGCGCCTGCGCGACCTCCCGGTCGACGGTCTGGTCGGGGTCGAAATTGAGCAGAAGCAGCAACGGCTTCAGGCTGACGCCTTGCAGCACCAGCGTGCCGAGCACGACAGTGAAAGCGGCGAGCACGATCGGGTCGCGGCCGGGAAAATCGGCCGGCAAGGCGAAGGCTGCCGCAAGCGTCACCAGGCCGCGCATGCCGCACCAGCCGATGAGCACGCCGCCGCGAAATGTCGGAGCGTCTCTCCGCCTGTCCTCATCGCCCAGACGTGCCAGCCTTCTGAGGATCGCGCCACAGCCCAGCACCCAGACCAGCCGCGAGACGATGACGACAGCCAGCACGGCTGCGGCGAAGATGAATGCTTCGACCTGCCCCTGCTCAGCAAGGCGGCCGACGATCAACCGTGCCTGAAGTCCCATCAGAACGAAGGCCAAGACATTGAGCACGAACACCGCCGTCTCCCAGACCGAGTAGGAACTGACACGATTCCTTGCCGGCATGCGGCGCGGCGACGTACGTGCGATCGTCATGGCATAGACGACGATCGTGATGATGGCGGAAAGCCCTATCCTGTCGGCCAGGATCCAGACGCCGAACGTTGAGGCGAATTGCACCACGGTGCCGCTCGCCGGGTCGTCGATGCGGCCGAGTATCGCGAGAGACAACCGGCCGAGCACATAGCCTGCGGCAAGGCTGCCAACCGTCGACAGCAGGATCATTGGTACGGCACTGCTGAACAGGATGGAGCCGGCGGCTGCGGAAACCGACATCCTGTAGATCAACAGCGCCGTGGCGTCGTTGAGCAGGCTCTCGCCTTCCAGGATGGCGGTGATGCGGTGCGGCACCTTGAACTGTCCGAGCACGGCCGCGGCTGCGACGGCATCGGGCGGCGCCACGATCGCCCCAAGTGCTATGGCCGCGGCAATGGGCAGGCCTGCCATCGTCCAACCGACAAATGCCACGGTCACGGTGGTAAAGATGACGGCGCCGAGCGCCAGCAGGATGAGCGAAACCTTGTAGCGGTTGAGATCGCGCAGCGACGTGTCATAGGCCGCGTCGAGCAGCACCGGCGCGATGAACAGAGCGAGCGCCAGCTCCGGGTCGATCTCGATGGTCGGTGCAAACGGCAGGAAGGCTATGCCGGCGCCGGCCAGCGCCAGCAACGAAGGATAGGGAATCTGCAGACGCCGTGACAACGCCGTCAGGGCGACCGCGGCCAGGAGAAGAACAAGGGTCAGTTCAAAAAGCGCCATGCCCAGTTATAACCGTGAAAAGCGACCGACGGCAGGGGCCTGGACGGTTCGATCATGACTGAGGGCGGTCAGCGAACTGCGGCGGCGCGCTGGAATGCTCCAAGAAGCGCGTCCGCATACATCTGGCGACGCGCCGCATGATCGGCACGCAGCTTTTCGGCCTTTTCATGCGTTCGCGCCGGTCCCTGAGACATGGTGACCATGGCGGACGCTAACGCCACGGCATCGTCGACCGGAAAGAACGTCGCGTTTGGCGCCTGCTCCCGATGAAGGCTGATATCCGAGAGGAGCATCCGTGTGCCGAGCGCCTTGGCTTCCTCGACCGTGGTTGACCAGCCCTCGAACAGCGAAGGATTGATGAGAGCATCGGAAGCAGCGTTGAGGCCGAACACATCCTCGTAAGGCACAAGGCCCAGATGACGGAAATGACCCGACACGCCGGCCTCCCTGGCGCTAGCCAGCAACTGGTCGAAATGTCGGGGATTGCGCGGGTCTTCGGTTCGCCCGGTCAAGATCACGGGGGCAACCTTATCAAGCCCGCCATTTGCCGATATGTGCGCCAATGCTTTGATCACAAGCCCATGGTTCTTGTGCGACCAGAACTGGTTCGGTAGGTAGAAATAACGCTGCGGCAGTTCATACCGTGCGATCACCTCCGCCTGCCTTGCTATATGCGGGGCCGGATCAAGATCGATTGCAAACCGAACGACCGCCGTCTTGCCGCGTGCTGCGGGATAATACGTCTCGCAGTCCCGCCTGGCGTCATCGCTCGACAACAGGATGATGCGTTTGCCGGACGTCTGCAGACGGTATCCCAAATCGCGACGCCACCACATGGAGCGCGAGAACAGGTGTGGCAAGTGTCGGTGCTGGAAGTCAGGAATCCACGATACGACAGAAATCGGAAAACGGTTGCCGTAGAACTGCGCCGGCTCGAACACCACGTCGACGCCTTCGCGGCTTAGTATCCGTGCCGCATCGGCGTCGCTGCCGCTGGCCAGCGCCCGGATGGCGTTGCGACCGCGGCCAAAATCAGCAACCTTCGCATCGACGATCGGCGGCGCGGCCAGGAAAGCATCCATCGATGTGCCGATCTTTTCTGCCTGCGCCGGAGTTAAGAACAGCTTGGCCTGCAACTTCCCGGCCAATTCGCTGGAAATAACGCCGAGCATGTTGCGCAGGTAGGTCTCCCCACCTGACCAGTTGCCTCGGCCGATGAGCGTGAAGCCCGCGGTAATCATCTTCGCCCCTCGATGCCTCAGCCTGCCTTTTTGAAAGGAAACCCGCGCACGATATCGGCCACGGCGGCTGGAAGTTCGATCTTGGCGGACCAGCCAACTCGATTTCCGATCTTGTCCACCTTGGCCAGTTGCGTTGCGCGGTCGACCCTGCGTAAGCGCGCCTTGTCCTCGACGATCTCGATATCGACCTTCATCGCCGCTCCGATCAGGCGAACAAGCTCCTCCACCGATGCGTCCCTGCCGGAACCGATATTCATGACATCGAAACTCGCCTCACCAGTGTCGCCGGCCAAAGCCGCCACCCCGGCAGCGGTATCCTCCGCATGGATGTAGTCGCGCCGCGGTTTCAGATTGCCCAATGCGATCCTGGCCTGGCCCTTGGCATTGTAGAGCTGGTTGAGAATATCGGGAATGAGATGCGCATTGGGGTCGTCATGGCCGATAGTGTTGAAGATGCGCGCCACACGCCCCCTCCCGCCGGTCCTGTCGGCCCAGAAACGAAGCTGGCTTTCATTGGTCAGCTTGGACAGAGCATAGTTGTCGCAAGGCCAGGTCCTGGTCGCATCCTCGTCGAGCGGGGCATCGACCCAGTCGTACACCGCGCCGCTGGACGCCAGCACGACCGTTCCGACACCAGCCTTTTCAGCAGCATCGAGGACGATTTCGGTGCCGACCACGTTCACGTCCAACGCATAGGCGCGCTGTCGCTCGCATGTCGGAATGTGGTGAATAGCCGCCAGGTGGATAATGGTGTCGGGCTTGAAACCCTCAGCCAACTCTACCATCCCACTCTTGTCGCGGATGTCGATCTCCCGCGTCTCGCATCCGTCCATGTCAGGCATCGGCATGCCGACCGAAAGATTATCGGCGATCAACACCCGAGCGCCGTCCTTGGCGAGATTTCGCGCGCACCGCCAGCCTATGAAACCAGCTCCGCCCGTAACGAGGACGCGTTGGGGATTCGTCATCAGGATTTCTCTCCGGCTATCTGAAGTTCACAAGGGCATGGCAGCCGGGGCGGACGGATCATCGCGCGGCCGGCAGAGCACCATGAGGGAAAAGCCGCCCAGCAGCAGCGCGCTGGTAGCGGGGGCAACGCTGCCTATCAGTTTGCGCACTGGATTGAGCAATTTGGTGCGCAGAGGCCTCGTGGAAACGTTGGCTTCGCCCGCCACGTCGGTAAAGTGCCAATCGACCACCGTGTAACCCGTGTCCTCAAGCGTCGCAAGCGCGGTCTCGCGCGTGAAATAATGGAGATGCCCCACCTTCTGACGTGCGTGCATGTAAGCTCGCCGAACCAGTCCCTGGACGTGGAGGTCCAAAGGAATATGAAAAACGTGATAGCGGCCGTGCGGGCGCAGTGCCCGCAAAAAGCCCATATAGTCTTCGACATGTTCGAAGACGTCGATCAGCATGACAAGGTCATGCACTGACTTGGTCGCCAGAAAATCCTCGTGGTGGAAGATCGCGCCAGACGCCTTTTGCAGCGGCCAGAGTTTTGCTGCGTCTTCGGAAATATCGTATCCATGAATAGGTCTGCCCGGATATTGCGCGGCCAATTTGCCGACGATGCCGCCGCTGCCGCAGCCGACCTCGACGGCGTCGCGCCAGACAACATTGTTGCGCTCCAGGATGTTTGCGATCTCGCGCGCCTTCCAGGCTGTATCGGCCAGATGCCAGTCAGGATTGTTGGCAAGGTACTGACTGTCCGAGTAGATGTCAGCCGCGGTATCAGTGACTGTTATCGGCCGCGCTTCTTCGACCCCTTTAGCCGACATCACGATCTTCCTTTTCACAAATGAACGATACCAGGTGACCGGCTTCGACGACATCAATGCGCGTACCGGTGTTTCTGGCGGGCGCCCGAATCGCATCAGTTCCGGTCAACGCGCTAGGGTCCGGCTCAACCGCCGTGACCTGCCATCCATCGGCCGCCGACGCAAGAGACAGGATTCCATTGCCCACCCCGAGATCAAAGGCTCGCCCAAGCTGCTTCGGCAAATTGCGGCGCAACTCGGCACTTCCATGATAGCTGCGCCGGCATCGATTTCAGTTGATGGAAATACGCTGCGCGCGCCAAGTCGGCCTGTTCCGGATGACCAGGCAACCTGCGCACAGCGTCTTCAGAGTCCAGGAAATTGCTGGAGCCCATCAGCCAAAATGTCCCAAACTGCAGGTCACAAAACCGGCTGCAGACAATTCCAATTCAAGGATCAATCTTCACTCCCCAGCGGGTTTCCCTTGGCGGTCTGCTTGTCTCTTTTGACGCATGAGATTGACCGCGATTGCAACATTCCTGACTAAATGTGGAGCACAGGAAATCACACCGTCGCGACCTCCGTATATTCGTCCGATCGACAATTGTCACGCTACCAAGCTTGGGTCTGAGCAGATCCGGTTCTTTTGCTCGCGCCGAGGCAAATCCGCCTGTCTATTGGCGGATCGCCTGAAGGCGATCCCAGGAAAATGTGGAACAGTTTTTCCAGAACTGCCTCAATGCAGCACAAGCATGTCGCCGGACGAGAACGAAATCTCGGCCTTTTCGCCGACTGCAGGCGGCGGCGTTGCCGGGCTGTTGAATGTGTCTAGCGAGACCGTGCTGCCGCCGATGCCGACGCGCACCCGGATCACCGAACCGAGGAAATGCACCTCGGCGATTTCACCCGAAAGGCTGGAGTCGCGGCCGGGATGGCGGCCTAGCGAAATCGCCTCGGGCCGCAGCGCCAACGACAGCGTGTCACCCGACTTCGAACCGTTGAGCTTGCCCTTGAGCGAGACCTCTTGCGAGTTGACGCGCACCTTGCCCGAAGCCGCGTCGGTGACCGTGCCTTCCAGCACGTTCAGCGTGCCGACGAAATTGGCGACGAATTTGGTTGCCGGCCGGTTGTAGATCTCGAACGGCGTGCCGACTTGCTCGGCCTTGCCGCCATACATCACAGCGATGCGGTCGGAAATCGACAGCGCCTCTTCCTGGTCGTGGGTGACGAAGATGGTGGTGATGCCGAGCTTCTTCTGGATCGAGCGGATTTCCTCGCGCAGCGACACGCGCACCTTGGCATCGAGCGCCGACAACGGCTCGTCGAGCAGCAGGAGCTTCGGCTTCGGCGCGATGGCCCGCGCCAGCGCGATACGCTGCTGCTGGCCACCGGAGAGCTGATAGGGATAGCGATCGCCCATCTGCGGCAGCTTGATGAGGTCGAGCATCTCGGCAACGCGCCTGTCGGCATCGGGCTTGGGCATGCCCGCGACCTTCAGCCCGAAGCCGATGTTCTGCGCCACGGTCAGATTCGGAAACAGCGCGTAAGCCTGGAACACCATGCCGACATTGCGCTGGTTGGGCTTGAGCCTTGTGATGTCCTTGCCGGCCACCACGATCTTGCCGGCGCTCGGCTCCTCGAAGCCGGCGACCATGCGCAGCACCGTCGTCTTGCCGCAGCCCGATGGCCCGAGGAAGGAGACGAATTCGCCCGGCTCGACGTCGAGGTTGAAATCCTGCACCACGGTGGTGGCGCCGAAGGATTTTTGCACCTGCTGTATTGAGAGGAATGGCTCGGCCATGACTTTTTCTTTCGATCAGTTCGGGCGGTTTGCCGATTTCGGCGCGAAGCGCGACAGGATCTGGATCAGCGACATGCAGCCCCAGGTGATGGCGAACGAAATGATCGCCAGTGCCGACGGCTCATAGGCACTGTTGGCGCCGATGTTCTGCAAATAGGGGCCGAAGGCTGGGCGATTCAACAGCGAGGCCATGGTGAACTCGCCGATGACGATGGCAAAACTCAGGAACGCGCCGGATAAGACGGCGATCAGTACGTTCGGCAGGATGATGCGGGCGATGATGGTGGTCCAGCCGGCGCCGAGGATTTGTGCGGCTTCGGTGAGCGTTCTGACGTCGATGGTCCTGAGACCGGTATCGACCGCCCGGTACATATAAGGCAGCGCCAGCACTGCATAGCCGATGACCAGCAGAACATCGGTGCCGCGCGCTGTCGCCAGGAAAGGCAGCGTTGAATTCGAACCGAACATTCTGATGTAGCCGAAGACGATGACGATAGCGGGAATAACCAGCGGCAGCAGAGTGATGAACTCTACGAGCGGCCGCAGATTCGGTAGCCGCAGCCGAATCCAGTAGGCCGTCGGGACAACGAGGAGCACGCCTAAAAGAATGGTGAAAACCGCCACAACGACGGAGTAGGTAAATGTCGTCTGGAAATTCGGATCTTCGAAGACTGAGCGGTAGGCGTCAAAGGAGTATTCCCCGCGCCGCTTACGCAAGGAGAATTCAAAGGTCGCCAAAAGCGGCAGGACAAAATAGGCGGTTCCCACGCCAAAAACGAGCCAAGCCCAAAAGCGGCTGCCTTGCTTCATTTCAGCCACCGCTCGGCTCGCCGTTGGAACAAGATATAGAAGAGGTTGGCCAAGCCGGTGATGACTATCATGCCGAATGCAAGCGCGTAGCCTAGATTCGGATTGTAAAGCACGTCGCCGCGAATCTGCGCGAACAACTGGATGGGCACGATGTTGAGTGACGGCCCCGTCAGTGCATAGGCTGTTGCGACCGCCCCGAACGCGTTGGCAAAGAGGAGGACCGTCGTACCGAGAAAACTCGGCCATAAGACCGGGATGACCACCATGCGCCAATATTGCCAATTGCTTGCGCCGAGCGTGGCGGCAGCTTCACCCCATTCCTTCTTCAGCCCATCGACCGCCGGCGTGATGATGACAATCATCAATGGAATCTGGAAATAAAGGTAGGTGAGGATTAGGCCCCAAAACGAAAAGATACTGAAGCCGAGCGAATAGATGTTGATGCCGAAAATGTCTCGCAACAGGATTGTCGCCACTCCGAGCCGACCTAGCGTCGCGATGAACGAGAATGCCAGCGGCACGCCGGCGAAATTCGAGGCGACGCCCGAGAAGGTCAAGGTCGCCGAGCGTAACCACGACGGCAAACCTCCGCGAACGACTGCCACGGCCATTGCCAGGCCGATCAAGGCGCCAAGGATCGCAGAAACAAAGCTGATCTGAATGGATACCCAATAGGCCGCCGCGAGCTTGGGTTGCGACAACGCTATGATGTTATCGAGCGTATAGTCGCCAGCTGCATTTTTGAACGCGCCCGCGATCAGCCCTACCGTGGGCAAGATCAGAAAGAGCAGCGCGAAAATGAAGAACGGAGTTACGCCTAACCAATGCAGTGGCAGCCGAAGGCGGCTGATCTCCGGCGCGCCAGGACTGACGCTGGCTGTCTGGGACATTGTGGAATCTGCCATGGAGTTCCCGAAGTTGGCATAGGGCGCCGGGCGGCGAACCGCCCAGCGCCCTATGAATTACTTCACGACGGCGCCAACGATGGCATCCCAGTTCGTGCTGATTTCCTTCTTGGCAGCGTTCTGTTCCTCCAAAGTAGGGAAGACCGCTTTTTCATAGTTCTCGGCGGCCGGCAGCTTGTCCAGCATCTCCTTCGGGATCACGCCCTTCTTGGCGAGATCGTTGAAGCGGATCGGGTGGCAGTAGCCCTTCAGCCAACCGAGCTGGCCTTCGTCCGAATAGAGATACTCCATCCACAACTTGGCGGCATTCGGGTGCGGCGCATAGGCACTGATCGCCTGAACGTAGACGCCTGCGACCACCGCTCCCTTTGGCACGACGATTTCGATTTCCGGATTGCCGGCCATCTTGTCGCGCATGGCAAGCAGGTTGTAGTCCCAGTTCATCACGATCGGCGTCGTGCCCTGGGCGACAGCTGCCGCTTCAGCGTCGACCGGCACGAAGTTGCCGGCATCGTTGAGCTGCTTGAAGAATTGCAGACCCTTGGCGGCGGCGTCCTGGCCGCCGGTACCGCCAGCCGCGAGGCCCGAAGCGTAGACCGACATGACGGCGTTGTTCGACGTGCGCGGGTCACCGGCGAGCGCCACCGAGTTGGCATATTCCGGCTTCTGCAGGTCAGCCCAGTCCTGTGGCGCGTTCTGCACGACGGCTTTGTTCACGCCGAAGGCGAGCACGCCGTAGTAGTCGCCGGTCCAGAAGCCATCGGCATCCTTGGCGCTGTCAGGGATCGTATCCCAGGTCGACACCTTGTAGGGTTGGATCAGGTTATCTGCCTTGGCGGACGGGCCGAAAGACAGGCCGACGTCGATGACATCAGGCGCCTGCGGGCCTTTATTGTCCTTGTTGGCCTTGATCGCCTCGATCTCGTCGCCGGAGCCGGCATCGGGATTGAGTTCGTTGACGGTGATCCCCGGATATTTTGCCTTGAAGCCGGCGATGACGTCGCCATAGCCGCACCAGCTGTGCGGCAGCGCGATCGTGGTGAGCTGGCCTTCCGCCTTGGCTGCGGCGACCAGTTCATCCATGGACTGGGCCGACGAGATGGCAGAGGTCGCCATCAGGGCGACGGCCGAAAGGGAAAGCAGTTTTCCCGTGAATTTGAACATGTGTTCTCTCCGTTGAACTGACGCCGTTGGACGCCTGCGATGCGGTATCGTTTTCGTGTGACAGCCAGATGAAAGCTTTGTGAAAGCGATGCCCTGCAGTACGAAAAAGTAAACTCTTTTTAACCGGCTGTAGCAATCGCTACGCCGTTATTTTTCCGGCTAACTAGTTTCGGCCTTGCCTTTCATCCTTTCCCCCTTTCTTCGCCTCTTTTTTCCCAAATGGATTTGCAATGCTGAAGTTGCCTCAGACGGCGCCGGCGATGGCGTTTTCCAGCAGCGTCAGCGCCGCCTTCTTGGTCAGCTTGACCGGGTTGCCGCCGGCGGTCGGATCGACCACCGCCATGTCGGCGATCAGGCCCTTGCGCTTCTTGTCCATGTCGAGCCCCTTGATCAGGCCGGGCAGCGCGTGCGGCACCTTGAGCTCCTTGCGCAGCTTGACGATCGCCTTGGCAAAGCCGTCGAAACCGCCCTTGATGCCGCAATAGGCGGCGAGCCGGGCGATGCGCGGCTCGATCGCCTCGCGATTGAAGGCCAGCACATAGGGCATGAACACTGCGTTGGTCATGCCGTGGTGGGTGTCGTAGAGCGCGCCGATCGGATGCGACAGCGAATGAATGGCGCCAAGGCCCTTTTGGAAGGCGGCCGCGCCCATCGCACCGGCGCTCATCATATTGGCGCGGGCGACCAGATCCTTGCCGTTGGCATAGGCTTTCGGCAGGTTTTCGAAGACCAGCCTGATGCCTTCCACGGCGATGCCGTCGGCCATCGGGTGATAGCCCGGCGCGCAATAGGCTTCGAGGCAGTGGGCGAGCGCATCCATACCGGTGCCGGCGGTGATGAAACCGGGCATGCCGACCGACAGTTCCGGATCGGCAATGACGATCGCAGGCAAAAGTTTCGGATGGAAGATGACCTTCTTTGTGTGGGTCGCTTCATTGGTGATGACGCCGGCGCGGCCGACCTCCGAGCCGGTGCCGGCCGTGGTCGGCACCGCGATGATCGGCGCGATCGCATCGGCATCGGCGCGCGTCCACCAGTCGCCGACATCCTCGAAATCCCAGACCGGCCGCGTCTGCCCGGCCTGGAAGGCGATCAGCTTGCCGAGGTCGAGTGCCGAGCCGCCGCCAAAGGCGATGACGCCGTCATGCTTGCCCTTCTTGAACACGGCGATGCCGGCGGTCAGGTTGGAATCGACCGGGTTCGGCTTGACCTCGGAAAACACGCCATACGGCACCTTGGCGTCGTCGAGGATCTTCAGCGTCGAGGCCACCACCGGCAGCTTGGCCAGTCCCGGGTCGGTGACGAACAGCGGCCGCTTGATGCCGGTCGCCGCCAGCACCTCCGGCAGTTCCTTGATGCGTCCGGCGCCGAAGCGGACGGTCGTCGGGTAATTCCATTTGGAAACGAGTTTTGTCATTTCGACCTTCTTGACTGCTTTCATGCTCTCGGCTGTTGTTAATTCACAAAGGTATTGGCCACACGGTCTGACCGCATCATGTACGGAATCCAGATGGCTGCGGCCCAGACCGAACGGTAAATGCCGCGCATCGTTTCTTTATCGAACGCATCGTCCAGCGATGGAAAGCTGTCGGGAAAAGCCAGATACCCGGCCCATGAATCGACAACGGAATATATCGGCATCGCGAATGCCCAAATCATGTACCAGCCGGGGAATATCTGCCAGCGCTTGAACATGAAGAACAATAATAGGGCCGGGGCCGTAAGGTTTAGTATGCCGGATATCACCAATTCGGCAACAATCAGCACACCTTGGGACAAACTGAAGGCCTGCCAGTTCTGTAACATGCCGAGATAGTCGGTATTGTGCAATTGTACCAACCCTAGTATCGGGGTGAGCATCAACCCGAGCATCGGCAGGACAAGCCAACCGCCGATACCCTCGGGACCTTCACGATCCGGCAGCGCCGATTGTTGCGTATCCGCCATTACTCCCTCTCAACAGCGATCGTTGGCTTGCCGATCGCCACCTTAGATCACCTCGCGCAGATGGTATGATTTCGGCCTGGTCAGATTGTCGTAGCCGATGGCCGACAGTGCCGCGCCCTTGCCGGTGTCCTTGACGCCGGTCCAGACCAGCGCCGGATCGAGATAGTCGCAGCGGTTCATGAACACGGTGCCGGTCTCGACGCGATCGCCGATCGCCGCCGCATGGTCCGTGTCGCGCGTCCAGATCGAGGCCGTCAGCCCATAGGGGCTGTCGTTCATCAGCGCGATCGCCTCCTCGTCGTGGCGCACCTTCATGATACCGACGATCGGGCCAAAGCTTTCCTCGCGCATCACGCTCATCTGGTGGTCGACCTGGGTAAGCACTTCCGGCGCCAGATAGGGCGAGCCTTGCCTGTCGTTAGCCACCTTCATGTCGATGTGCGCCTTGGCGCCCTTGCGTAGCGCCTCCGCCTTTTGCTCGCGGATCAGGTCGGCGAAGCGCGCCTGCGCCATCGGCCCCATAGTGGTCGCCTGCTCGAGTGGATTGCCGACGACGTAGTTCCTGGTCTCGGCGATGAAGCCTTCGACGAATTCGTCGTAGACCTTCTCGTGGACATAGACGCGCTCGATGCCGCAGCAGCACTGGCCGGAATTGAAGAAGGCGCCGTCGACCAGATTGGCAACGGCATGGTCCATCTTGGCATCCGGCAGCACATAGGCCGGATCCTTGCCGCCAAGCTCGAGGCCGAGCGTCATGAAGGTGCCCGCCGCCGCCTTTTCGATGGCGCGGCCGCCGGCGACCGAGCCGGTAAAGTTGACATGGTCGATCTTGCCGGAGCCGAGCAGCCTTTCGGTCTGCGCATGGTTCAGAACGAGGTTCTGGAACAGGCCCTTGGGCAGGCCGGCTCTGTCGAACGCCTGCTGAAACCGTTCGCCGACCAACAATGTCTGTGCCGCGTGCTTGAGGATGACGGCGCTGCCGGCCATCAGCGCGGGCACGATCGTGTTGACGGCAGTGAGATAGGGATAGTTCCACGGCGCGATCACCATGACCACGCCGAGCGGCACCTTCTTCACATAGCGGCGAAAGCCGTGCTTCGGGTTGGAAGCCATGACCGGCTTCAGTGCCGCCTCGGCGATCTCGACCATGTAGCTGACGCGTTCCTTGACGCCGCCGAACTCACCGCCATAACGCACCGGCCGGCCCATCTGCCAGGCGATCTCCGGCACGATC
Source organism: Mesorhizobium sp. M0960 (assembly GCF_040319055.1). NCBI lineage: Bacteria > Pseudomonadati > Pseudomonadota > Alphaproteobacteria > Hyphomicrobiales > Phyllobacteriaceae > Mesorhizobium > Mesorhizobium sp. M0960. The sequence continues at coordinate 186,139 of NZ_JAMYNN010000009.1, forward strand.
TCGTCGCTCATGGCGACCAGCGCTTCCAGCATGGCAAGCATGTACTTGCCGCGCTCGACGACCGGCGTCTGCGCCCACTTCTCCTGCGCCGCCTTGGCACGTTCGACCGCGGCACCGATCGCCTGGTCCGTGGCCAGAGGCCGTTCGGCATAGATCGAACCGTCGATGGGGGATTTTATCTTGACCGTTTCGGTCATGCCTTGGGTCCTCACATTCTACAATAATTCTCGTTGGTGACGCCGCTCTAGAAGGGACGAAACACCGGCGTTGGCCCCGTTCTTCACAGGGAGCGGGTAAAGGTGAGGGGCGGGCGGCGCCGACGTTGCCAGGTCATTTAATACCGCTCGAACCCCCTGTGCAGTTCCCAGTCGGTAATCCGGCGGTCGTATTCGAACTGTTCCCAGTGTGCCGTGTGGACGTAATGTTCCAGCACATCGTCGCCGAGTGCCTGCCTCAGCATCTTCGATTCCACCAGCGTCGCGGTAGCGTCGCGCAATGTCTTTGGAATTTCAGGCAACTGCGAGGCCTGGTAGGCGTCGCCGACGAAGGGCTTCTGCAGTTCAAGCTTTTCATCGATGCCGGCAAGCCCGGCCGCGATCAGCGCGGCGAAAGCCAGATAGGGGTTCAAATCGGCACCGCCGATGCGGCATTCCATGCGGATGCCCTTGGTGCCCTCGCCGCAAAGACGGAAACCGGCGGTGCGGTTGTCCTCGCTCCACATGATCTTGGTCGGCGCAAACGTGCCGGCCTGGAAGCGCTTGTAGGAGTTGATGTAGGGCGCCAGGAACCAGGTGAATTCCTTGGCATATTTGAGCTGGCCCGCCGCCCATTGCTGGCCGAGCGTCGACAGCGTCCACTCGGCATTTTTGTCGTAGAACAACGGCGTCTTGCCGTCGGCGCTCCACAGCGAATTATGGATGTGGCTGGAATTGCCGGCGAGCCCGTAATTGTACTTGGCCATGAACGAGATCGCCTTGCCTTCGGACTCGGCGATTTCCTTGGCGCCGTTCTTCAGGATGACGTGGCGGTCGGCCATGTCGAGCGCCTCGGCATAGCGGACATTGATCTCTTCCTGGCCGGGACCCCATTCGCCCTTGGAATTCTCGATCGGAATGCCGGCCGCCTCCATTTCGTTGCGCAGCCGGCGCATGACACCTTCTTCCTTGGTGGTGATGCCGATCTGGTAGTCGCCAATATAGGGCGATGCGGTCTCGAGGCCCTGCCAGTGCTTCTTGCGGGCGGAATCGTAGGTTTCGCTGAACAGATAGAATTCGAGCTCGGACGCGAAATAGCCGATATAGCCGCGTTCCTGCAGCCGCTTGACCTGCTTCTTCAGCATGGCGCGCGGCGAATGCGCCAGGTCATCATGGGTATGGTGGTCGAGCACGTCGCAGATCACCAGCGCCGTCTTCTCCAGCCACGCGACGCGCCGCAGCGTCGCAAGGTCCGGCTTCATGACGAAATCGCCATAGCCCTTCGACCAGCTCGCCGCCTTGTAGCCGGGCACCGGTTCCATATCGATGTCGGCGGCCAGCAGGTAGTTGCAGCCATGCGTCTCGTCATGCGCGGAATCGACGAAATACCGGGCCAGGAACCGCTTTCCCGCGAGCCGCCCCTGCATGTCGACGATGCAGGCCAGCACCGTGTCGACCTCGCCGCTGGAGACCGCTTGCTTCAACTGATCGAACGAGAAATTTCCAGCCATTCTTACGGCACTCCAGCGCTTGTCGTTTTGAAAAGGGAATGAAACCATGGCCGGCGCGATGCCGGCCATGGTCATGAGAGAGCGTCAGGCGCCGGCTTCGCCGACAGCTATCTCGGCTGCCTTGATCGCCGCCTGGCGCTTCGCGATCTGGTCGCCGATGGGCGGACCCTGGAAGCGGCGGTTCTCGAAACCGAACCAAAGCACCGCAGTCAGTACAATGAAGCCCAGGGTGATATAGAGCACTTTGTCGTTCGGCGGCTGGATGGCGATGTAGAAGATGATCGCCATGCCGATGACCGACAGGATGCAAAACAGCTTGAACAGGCCGGCACCGAGATTCCATGGGCCGGGATTCGGCCATTTCGCCGTTCCGAAAGCCATCATGCCGAGCGCGATCGGAATGGTGAAGGACAGGAACAGGAACACCAGCGTCGAATTGACGACGATGGTGTAGATGTTGGTGCCGCCGATCGAAATGAACTGGGCAAGAAAGACATAGATGATCTCGAGGATCGCAGCTGTCCAGATGGCATTGACCGGCGTGCGCCAGGTTGGGCTGACTTTGGCGAGCCCGGCCGAACCGACCGGCATGCCGCCGTCGCGAGAGAAGGCAAACAGCATGCGCGAGGCCGAGGTCACCGTAGCGAGGCCGCAGAGGAACTGCGAGATCAGGATGGCCAGATAGAGCAGTGTCTTTAACCATCCTGGCAAGATCGCGTTCATGGTTTCGAAGAACACGGCCCACCCTTGCTTGGCGCCTGCCGCCATATCCGGAATTGCCAGCACGATCGCGCACAGCATCACCCAGCCGATCAGCGACGACCAGAGCACGGATGAAACGATTGCCCGCGGAACCGAGTGCGCCGCCCTCAACGTTTCTTCCGAGGTATGCGCCGACGCATCATAGCCAGTAATGGTGTAAACCGGCAGCAGCAGGCAGAGCAGGAAGAGATACGTCATGGAATCGGACTGCGGGAAAACACCGCCGCCCGCATCGCCCGAATAGTTCGTGAACGTCCACAACCGGGTGATGTCGATCGCTGGAGCAAACACCAGGCAGGCGACGATCAGCACCGCCGTCGCTCCGAGAATCAGGAAGCCGGACGCATCCGTCAGCATGGCGGTCAGCTTGATGCCGAAATGGTTGAACAGCGCCTGAAGGACCGTGATAATGGCAACAAAACCAACGACTTGAGCCGGAGACGCAACACCGTCGGTGGTAAGCCCTGCGCCGAAGGTCCCGTAGAAAAACAAAGACGTTCCGATGTTGATCGCGCCGAGCACGGTGATCAGGCCGAGCAAATTGAGCCATGCGGTAAGCCAGCCAGTGAAACGGTTCCCCAGAATGGATGCCCAGTGATAGAGGCCGCCGGCGGTCGGAAATGCCGAGGCGATCTGGGCCATGGCGAGCGCGAAAAATCCCGAAACCATGCACCCGACGATCCAGCCGATACCAGCGCCGGCGCCACCGATGGACGATGTCGCCTGCGCGAAGGAATTGATGCCGCCTGAGAGGATGCAGATGATCGAGAACGAGATCGCGAAATTCGAGAAGCGGCTCATGCTTCGCGACAGTTCCTGAGCATAGCCCATTCCGTGGAGAACTTTCAGGTCCTCCTTCTTGTCACCTTCGCTGTAACCCGGTGCTACCATTTTGAAGTCCCCTTTTTGTTTCTTAGCTGGCCGATTGAACTGACTTTCCGACTGCGCTTGGTCTGGAGGCCTTGGCCGCTTCGGGCTCCAGATTGAGAAAAATACCCGTGAGCAGATCCGCCCATTTCCGCTGCCCGGCTGCGCCGGAGATCTCGTCGTTGCGGATTTCGATCATTGCGCAGGGCAGCCCGCGCGAGCGGGCATGGCGTTCCAGCGTGAAATAGACGCGGTCGGCCGGCGAATAGGGTTCGTTGACGCCGACGGTGACGCCGGCGACCCGCTGCAGCGCCGCGATCAGCGGCGCCGCCAGCCAGCGGTCCTCGTCGTGGATAACGCCGATATGCCAGGGCCGGCTGCTGCCCTTGTAGACCGGGGTGAAAGAATGGACCGAGACCAGCCGCGTCTCCCGTCCGGCCGCCAGGCGCTCGTCGATGATCGTCGCGATCCGGTCGTGGAACGGCCGCCAAGCGAGCGCGATGCGCGCCTCCCGCTGATCGGCCGAAAGCCCCTGATTGGCCGGGACCACGGTTTTTTCGCTGGCGCTGACCGTCACTATCAGGTCCGGTGCATCGAGCGGGCGGTTGCAGTCGATGACGAGCCGCGAAATGCAGGTCTCGACCAGCGTCGCATCGAGTGCCTCGGCCATGCGGCGCGCCACCGGCAAGGCGCCGGGATCCCAGGCGATGTGGCGGGAAAGCTCCTCGGCGGCAAGTCCGAGCGTTCCGAATTCCGGCGGCAGGAAATTGGAGGCGTGGTCGCAGGTTAGCACGAAAGGGCTCAATCCGCCGGGGTTCGTCACCCTTACGGTTTCAGGCGATGCAAGGCTGGCCGGCCGTGCTGTCTCCATTGTCTGCCGTCCCCGGGGAGCGCTGTACCGTATGTTACGTATTTTGCCTCATTGCGTCCCTACGGATGATTTCATACAGTTTGGCCGGCTTTGTCAAACGCGATTTCGATAATGCGGTAACGGCCCGGCCAGGGTGGGGAAAAACATGGTTTCCAGCATTGCCGAACTGATCTCCGACCGCATCGGCACCATGCCGGCCGGCGAGCGGCGCGCAGCGCAAACGCTGATCGCCAGCTATCCGCTGATCGGGCTGAAGACGGTCGCCGAATTCTCGGCTGCCGCCGGCGTATCGTCGCCGACGATCCTGCGTTTCGTCGCCCGGCTCGGCTTCCAGAACTATCCGGAATTCCAGTCGGCGCTGCAAGACGAACTGGCGGCGCAATTGCAGTCGCCGGCCTCGCGCACGCTCAATCCGCCATCGCCGGGCAGCAGCGCCGTGTCGCCGATGCTGGAAGCGACGCTCGACAATATGCGCGAGACCTTCCGGCACCTTTCGGATAAGCAGCTTGCCGACATCGTCGCCAAGCTGGCCGACCGGCGCGGCAAGACATTCCTGATCGGTGGCCGCTTCACCGACCCGCTGGCGCGCTACATGGCCGCCCACCTCGCCATCATCCAGCCCAACGTTTTTCACCTCGGCGGGCAGGAAAGCGTCTGGCGCGACCGGCTGATCGACATGGGTAAACGCGACGTGCTGGTGATCTTCGACATCAGGCGCTACCAGGACAGCCTTGTCCGCTTCGCCGAGACGGCCAACCAGCGTGGCGTGCAGATCGTGCTGTTTACCGACCAGTGGCTGTCGCCGATCGCCCGCTTCGCCCGCCACGTCATCGCCGGGCGCACCGCCGTGCCTTCGGCCTGGGACTCATCCGCCGCACTTTTCGTCGTCGTCGAAACGCTGATCGGCGCCGTCACAAGGCAGCTCGAGGCCGACGGCACCAAACGCATCCGCGAGTTGGAAAGCCTACGGTAGAGCGGCCCTTCGGGCGAACGGTCTTCGTTGGGGTCTAGTCAACCAAAAGGCTGACCATCTGCAGGATCAGGATCAGCAAAAAGACGCCAAAGACAGACGCAAAGACCGCTGCCAACAGGACGATGCGTTGTTTCTTACCCACAGCTCCCTCGGGAAGGCATAGCTCCCCCACGATCACGAACGTCAGTCCTGCCTATCGCTCGGCTACCGTCCCAAGTCCTCAAGATCTGCCTGCGGCTTGGGCGGAGGAGTAATGACGAGTTGCTTCACGCGCGAAATGAACCGCTGGCCAAGGTGCTCGCTTAGGGGGACGGCTGCATCATTCATCCGACCCATGTCACGGCCGAATGACCACCTTGCTGCTGGGGCTTAACCATTTCAGCCGCAAGGCGTGCCATCGCCCCACTCCAGCTACTTTACCCGTGGCAAGGGTGATCGAAGTTCGGCTAGCCTTGGCGACGCGAAGCCGCTCATTGACCCACCATCAAACAGCGGTGAACTGCGCGGAGGAATTCGATGAGCTATCTGGACGAGCTGTTCTCAGTCGCCGGCAAGACGGCGCTGGTCACCGGCGCCGCCACCGGCATCGGCCGCATGGCGGCGACCGCTCTGGTCAGGGCCGGCGCCTCGGTGATGATTGCCTCGCGCAAGGGCGAGGATTGCGCCAAGGTAGCGGACGAGCTGAACGGGCTTGGGGCATCCGGCCGGGCCGAGGGTTTCGCCGGCGACGTCTCCAGCGAGGCCGGCATTGCAGCGCTTGTCGCCGAGGTCAGGGCGCGGACCGAACGGCTGCATATCCTGGTCAACAATGCCGGCATCTCCTGGGGCGCGCCGCTGGAAAGCTTTCCCTATCATGCCTGGGCCAAGGTGTTCGGCGTCAACGTCACTGCGGTCTTCTATGTGACGCGCGAATTGCTGCCTCTGCTCGAGGCTGCTGCCAGCGAGGCCGACCCGGCCCGGGTGATCAATCTCGGATCGGTGATGGGCACGCAGCCTTTGGCCGAAGACGCTTACTCCTACTCGGCCTCGAAGGCTGCGGTTCACCACCTGACACGCATCCTGGCGATCGAGTTGGCCGCCCGACGCATCACCGTCAACGCCTTTGCGCCCGGCCCTTTCCAGAGCCGGATGACGGCCTTCGCCACCGGCACCGAAGACCAGGCAAGACATGTCGGCAACCACGTTCCGATCGGCCGCATCGGCGCGCCGGATGACATTGCCGGCGCAACGCTCTATTTGTGCAGCCGTGCCGGCAGCTATGTCACCGGCGCCATCCTGCCGATCGATGGCGGGCAGTCGGTGCAACACGGGCTGACATTGTTCAAGGAATGAGACGCACGCCATCCGGCGAGTGAAATGCCGGGGGTGAAGATGGAGGACATCAGCGTGGAACCGATCAGTCTCGATGTGCTTCTGGCCAACGTCGGCAAGGAAGTCGGCGTGTCGCCATGGCGGGTGGTCACGCAGCGCATGATCGACCAGTTCGCCGATGCCACCGACGACCATCAGTTCATCCATTGCGATCCGGAGCGCGCCAGGCGCGAGACGCCGTTCGGCGGCACCATCGCGCACGGCTTCCTGTCGCTTTCGCTGTTGTCGGCAATGACCTTCGAAACCATGCCGCCGCTGGAAAACAGCAAGATGGGCGTCAATCACGGCTTCGATTCGCTGCGCTTCCTGGCGCCGGTGAAAACCGGCTCGCGCATCCGCACCCGCTTCGTGCTGGCCGATGTCAAGGTCAGGCCGTCGGGCTGGGTGCAGACTGCGCACGACGTGACGATCGAGATCGAGGGCTCGAAAAAACCGGCGCTGACCGCGCGCTGGCTGACGCTGACGCTGATCGAACGCCAGCCGGAAGCGGTTTGACTGGCATCCGGGCCTGGGAACCTAAATCTATTTGGCTTCGGCCGCGACGTACTTCATGTGGCGGCTCACCTGCAGCGCAATGTAGACGACCAATGAGCAACCGATTGGGAACACGATCTCGTTGAGGCCGGTTGCGATAGCCTGTGGCAGTGCCAGAGCAGCGTCGTTCGCCGCGGCCGTCTCAATCGTCAGCACCGTGATGCCGCCACCGAATACCGCGCCTATCAGGGCGCCTGCCAGCGCGAAATGAAGCGGTCGGGGTTCTTCCTTCGATGCCAGCGACGCCAGTATCCAGCCGAGCAGCCCGTATTCGATCGCCCGCAGGACGCCCAGCGTCGTGAGCGACAGGATGGCCGGCTTTGCCGCCGCGTCGAGCGCGCTGACCATGACCTTTTGCGTCCCCTTGGCGATGCCCATGGCCAGCGGTGCCGAGATCGCGGCGATCAGGCCGCCGAGCGAGGCTCGCACTTTGGCGAGCGCCGTGCCGAGGCTGACGCCGGCGCAGACGAAGAACGACCAGGTCACGCCTTGCGCCAGTTCGATCAGGATCAGCGTCGTCGCCGGGTAGGAACCTGCCGCAAATCTGACGGTCAGAATGAGAGCCTCCATGGCGAAGCCGAGCGCGATCGCCAGCCATGCGACCATGACGACGCGCCTGAGCGCCATCCTGGCGCGATGGGAAAGCGGGTTCACGTCCGGCACGCCGGACGAAAGCTCAGTCAGGGCCATGTTGGCCTCCCAGATCACAATTCTTGCAGAGCCGCGAATTAGCGTTTGTCTGTAACAGTCCGATGTTGCCGGCTTTATTGCCGGGTTACATCGTTTTGTGACGTCAAGCTTCTGCTTCGTGCCACCCTTGCCCGACGTCGTACAGCGTATATATGCTGCATCCAGCCATCAGTTATTAAAGGCAGTCGAACAATTGCAGCTAAGCGTCCAGGAGCGCCGCGAAAAACAAAAGGCCGAACTGCGTTCCGAACTTGTCGACGCCGCGCACAAGCTTGTCCAGGAAGAAGGCTATGACGGCCTCACCATCCGCAAGCTCGCCAAGCGCGTCGGCTATGCGCCGATGTCGGTCTATTCCTATTTCGCCGACAAGCAGGACATCCTGTTCGCGTTGGCCGAAAACGCCTTCGAGACCCTGGCCAGGCGCATCGCAAATCATACGGCCGACGACCCGATCGAGGCACTCAAGGCGGTGCTGGTCGAATATGCCGCCTTCGGGCTCGAGAATCCCAACGAATACCGCACCGTCTTCATGACCGAAAAAGTCAGGCCGCCGGCCGGCAAGACGTTCGCCGAAATGCAGAGCGGCAACCCGGCGATGAAAGTGCTGATCGAGAGGGTCGAGGCCTGCGTCGCCGCCGGCAGGCTCAAGGGCGATCCGCGCGCCATCGCCACCATGCTGTGGGCGGTCGGCCACGGCGCCATCTCGCTGCTGATCACCTTCCCGTTCTACCCGTTCGGCGACCAGACGACGTTCATCACACGGATCGGCGACATCATGCTCGAAGCCATCGCCGCGCACGAGATTGCGCCGCTCGGCCCGCCGGTCAACTGCTGAGGAGCGGCGTTCCTCCCGATCTGTAGAATCTTTCTCCGAACGATCCGCGCTCCGGTGCCGAGCGTTCGGCAATTCCTGCGCCTAATTTCTCCGTACGCGTACGATTTTTGCTTGAACTCCCTCAGTCCTGGGCGTATCTGTACGCAATACCGTACATGTACGAATGCTGGAACCGGAGACAGATCATGAAGAAGGCAATTCTCACGCTCGCCGCCCTGCTGGCGCTCTCTGGCGCGACATTTGCCGGCAGCAGTCAGCCAGCCAAGCAAGAAGCCGCCTGCATCGACACCAAGACCGATGTGAAGCTCGATTGCGCGCCGACCGGATCGCTTGAAAACGCCGATGCCGCGACCCACAAGGCCGGCAGCAAGGGCCCGAGGCTCGGCATCGGCATCGACCCGTGGATCGTGCCTAGCAGCTTCTGAGCCGACCGGCGATAATATGCGGCGATGAACCGAAAGGGCGGCAGCAATTTCCGGCCGCCTATCTTGCCGGCCTCAGCCCTGCTTTATCGCGCCGTGCAGATCACTTCTTACGCTTCTGTCCCGCCACCCTCTTCGCCTTGCCGGGTCTTGCCGGCGCGCCGGGAATGGCCGTTCCGGTGATCGACACCGGATCGCTGGCCGGAAACGTATCCTCGAGGCCTTCCTCGAGTTCCTCTTCGACATCCGCCTCAGTGCGCTGCTCGTGTTCGAAAGAGCGCACGGCCGGCGTCTTGGCCGGCAACTTCGGCGCGGAGTTCGACGGCATTTGCATTCTCCCTCGGCTCGCTGTCGCAGAACGGCTGGGCGCGGCGAACATTGCTATGCTGCCGCGTCGCGCGCTGCCTCCGACAGAAAAGTAAAGACATAGTCGGAGAAGGAACGCCAGCATTCGACGCGGAACGCGTCGGCCGCCGTGCGCAACAGCACGATTTCGACCTTGCCGAGAATGGTGCGCGATGCCGCCCCGATCGGAAAGGCGTCGAGCGACAAATCCTGCGGGCAGCCGGCATTGATCGTCGTCGCGGCAGCCGGTCCGGTGACCGATACGGCGACGTTGCGGTGCGAGATGCCGACCGCCGAATGCAGCGCGGAAATCTTGGCGCAATCGGCGAGTGGATCTTTGCCGCTTTCATCGATGACCAGCCATTCGTCCGGCCCGAGCCACAAGGCGGTCCGTCCAGCCTTTGCCGCCGAGGTTTTCGGCCTTAGCGGCAGGGCGATGCCAAGTGCTTTCGAAAGTGCCGCGATCGAGGCGTCCGGCGCGCGCAGCGATATGCGTTCGGCCGGCGGCAGCACGACAAGTGTGACGCCGGTGGCGGAAAGCGACTGGCCGGCGACAGCCGGACGGCGTTCGACCGACGGCCCGGCGACGGCGGTTTTCACAGCGGCCTTAGCCATTGAGGCGCTCCCCCTTCTCGTCGAAGAACACCATACCGGTGACCTCCACCTCAATCACCCCGTTCGGCATCGGTACATAGAGCGTCTCGCCCATGCGATCGCGGCCGCCGGCGACCAGCCCCAGTGCGATCGAGCGGCCGCAATTTTGCGACCAATAGCTCGACGTGACATGGCCGATCATCTTCATCGGGATTGCCTGCTTCGGGTCCGCGACGATCTGCGCTCCCTCCTCCAGCACCACCTTGGGATCCCTGGTCTTCAGGCCGACAAGCTGCTTGCGGCCCTTGGCGACCAGATCCGGCCGCGCCATGCCGCGAATGCCGACGAAGTCGGCCTTCTTCTTGCCGACCGCCCAGTCGAGCCCGGCGTCGTTCGGCGTCACTGTGCCGTCGGTATCCTGGCCGACGATGATGTAGCCCTTTTCGGCGCGCAGCACATGCATCGACTCGGTGCCGTAGGCACAGGCGCCATGCTTCTGGCCCTCGGCCCATAGCGCTTCCCAGACCGCCTCGCCGTAATCGGCCGGCACATTGACCTCGAAGCCGCGCTCGCCGCTGAACGACATGCGAAACAGCCTGGTCGGTACGCCGCAGATCCGGCCTTCGCGCACCGACATATGCGGCAGCGCCTCATCCGACATGTCGATGCCCTCGACCAGCGGTGCGATGATGTCGCGAGACTTCGGCCCCTGCACGGCAATGACCGCCCACTGCTCGGTGATCGAGGTCAGCCAGACGTTGAGATGCGGGAACTCGGTTTGGAGATAGTCCTCCATATGGTTCATGACGCGCGGCGCGCCGCCGGTCGTCGTCGTCACGTGGAAACGGTCCGCAGCGAGTCTTCCCACCACGCCATCGTCATAGATGAAACCGTCCTCGCGCAGCATGATGCCGTAGCGGCAGCGGCCGGGCTCGAGCTTCTCCCATGGATTGGTGTAGAGCAGTTCCATGAATTTGGCCGCATCCGGCCCGACCACCTCGATCTTGCCCAGCGTTGACGCGTCGAACAGGCCGGCCGTCTTGCGCACCGTGACGCATTCGCGGTCGACGGCCGCATGTATGTCCTCGCCCGGCTTCGGGAAATACCAGGCGCGCTTCCACTGGCCGACATCCTCGAACATCGCGCCTTGACGCTCGGCCCAGGGATGGATCGCCGTCTTGCGGGTCGGGTCGAACAGGGGACCCCGCGCGAGCCCGACGATCGAGCCGAACGTCACCGGCGTATAGGGCGCACGGAACGTCGTCAGCCCTACCTGCGGGATCGGCTTGCCCAACGTCTCGGCGGCAATCGCCAGGCCGTGCATGTTGGAGGTCTTGCCCTGGTCGGTCGCCATGCCGTTGGTGGTGAAGCGCTTGACGTGCTCGATCGAGCGCATGCCCTCATGCACCGCCTGGCGGATGTCCTTGGCGGTGACGTCGTTCTGGAAGTCGACGAACGCCTTTACCGTCGTTTCTGCCCCGGCGCCGGGCGCCGCACCCAGCATGCCGCGCGACCAGCTCTCGCCGGCATCGACTTTCGGCTTGGTGCCCTTGGCTGGCTTGCTGCCGGCTTCCTTGGCCGCCTTGACGCCCGCTGCATAGGCCTCGTCGATCGTCGCCGACAGCCCGTCCGTGCCGTTGCAGGCGCCGACCGAGACGCAATCCTGTGCATAAATGCCGGGCACGAAGCGCTTGGTCTCGTCGTTGAAGGCAACCTTGCCGCGCGATTGCGAGAACAGATGCACCGACGGCGTCCAGCCGGCCGACATCAGGATTGCGTCGACTGGCATGGTGCGCTCGCCGCCGCCATTCTTCGGTTGCACGGTCATCGACGACACGCGCAATTTGCCGCCGGCGCGGATCACCGCGCGGCCGAAATTGATCTCGATGCCGAGCGCCCTCGCCTCGTCGATCGCCGGCCCGGTCGGATTGTCGCGCAGATCGACGATCGCCGCCACGTTGATGCCGGCCTTCTTCAGGTCGATCGCCGCCGCATAGGCGGAATCGTTCGCCGTATAGACGCCGATATTCCTGCCGACCGCGACGCCGTAATGGTTGAGATAGGTGCGCGCCGCCGACGCCAGCATGACGCCGGGACGGTCGTTGTCGGCAAACACCATGTGGCGCTCGATGGCGCCGGTCGCCAACACCACGCGTTTGGCGCGAACCTGCCACTGCCGCTCGCGCGGCAGGTCGCGGCCGGGGCTCTGCAGATGGTCGCTGACGCGCTCAACCAGTCCGACGAAATTCTGCGCGTAATAGCCGAAGGCCGTGGTGCGCGGCAGTACGCGGACATTGTCCATCGCGCTCAACTTGGCGAGAGCGGATTGCGCCCAGGAAAAGCCGTCCTGGCCTTCGATCTTCGCCCCGCTCTCGAAGCGAAGGCTGCCGCCGAATTCCGCCTGCTCGTCGGCAAGGATGACGCGCACGCCGGTTTCGGCGGCAGCCAATGCCGCGGCAATACCCGCCGCACCACCGCCAAGCACCAGCACCTCGCAATGGGCGAAGCGCGCCGAATAATGGTCGGGATCCGGCTGGTCGGGGGCGACGCCGAGACCGGCCGCGGCCCGGATCTTAGGCTCGTAGAGGTTCTTCCACGCAGCCTTCGGCCACATGAAGGTCTTGTAGTAGAAGCCGGCCGAAAGCATCGGCGAGGCGATGCTGCTGACCGCACCGATGTCGAAGGCGAGCGACGGCCAGCGGTTCTGCGACTGTGCCGTCAGCCCGTCATAGAGTTCCTGCATCGTGGCGCGGACGTTCGGCGTCTTGCGTGCCGCGTCGCGCTTGATCTCGACCAGCGCGTTCGGCTCTTCGGCGCCGGCCGACAGGAAGCCGCGCGGCCGGTGGTATTTGAACGAGCGGCCGACGAGATGGACGCCATTGGCAAGCAGCGCCGAGGCCAGCGTGTCGCCCTCGATGCCGGTATAGGGGCGGCCGTCGAAGCTGAAGCCAGCTATCTTTGCCTGCTTGAGCCGCCCGGCGCCGGCAATGCGGAACGTCGCGCTCATTTGGCGGCTCCCGGCAGCTTCGCCGGCTTTGGCTCGCCGGCCTTGTAGGTCATCAGGAACCTGTCGCTGACGGTGTCGCGCACGGCGTTGAAGAACCGCGCGCAGCCATGCATGTGCCGCCACCGCTCATAGATGATCCCCTTGGGATTGGAGCGGATGAAGAAGAACTTTTCGAAGTCGTCGTCGCTCTCGCCGGCGATGTTTGGGGAACGCGCAATATGCGCCTCACCGGCGTTGCGGAATTCGAGCTCGGGACGCTCTTCCTCGCAATAGGGGCAGCGGATGAGAAGCATGGTTGGTCCTACAGTTCGCCGTGGCCGACGCGAGCGCCGGCAGGTTGGTCGCAAAGCCTCTGACCCATCGTGACGAAAGGCGCGACGAGCCGGATGCGCTCCTCGATGCTTGCCGCAGGGCGAAACAGAGCGCGATTGGCCATGTTGCCGATGGTCAGTTGGATTGGATCGGTGGTGACGATGACGCCGCGCGGCTGGAAAGGCTCGTCCGGATCCAGATCGGAAGGACGGGCCTCGAAGAAGAGGACGATCTTTCGCCCGCCGCTCCAGACGCAGGTCAGCATGCCGTCATCGATGGAAAACGGCCAGTCGGCCTCGTTCCCGGCGCGACTGATCGGCTGCGTGCGCACCTCGTCCGGTGACGGAAAATGAAACAGGCCTTGCTCGCCGGCGAGCATCAGCGGCATGGCGACGGCCATCTCGGTCATCATCAGTGCGCCACCGCCGCCGCCGCCGCCTCGTCGATGAGGCGGCCGGTGCGGAAGCGCTCGATGGTGAAGGGTGCGTTGATCGGGTGCGGATCGTCCCTGGCGATCGTATGGGCAAAGACGTGGCCCGAACCCGGCGTCGCCTTGAAGCCGCCCGTGCCCCAGCCGCAATTGACGTAGAGGCCGGGCACCGGCGTCTTGGCCAGGATCGGCGAACGGTCCGGCGTCACGTCGACAATGCCGCCCCATGAGCGCAGCATCTTCATGCGGGTGAAGATCGGGAACATCTCGCAGATCGCGTCGAGCGTGTGCTGCAGGATGTGCAGCCCGCCGGTCTGCGAATAGGAGACATATTGGTCGGTGCCGGCGCCGATGACCAGCTCGCCCTTGTCGGATTGCGAGATATAGGCATGCACCGTGTTCGACATCACCACGCAAGGCACCACCGGCTTGACCGGCTCCGACACCAGCGCCTGCAGCGGATAGCTTTCCAGCGGCATGCGCACGCCGGCCATGTTCATGATCACCGAGGAGTGGCCGGCGGCGACCACGCCGACCTTCCTGGCGCCAATGAAGCCGCGCGTCGTCTCGACACCGGTAACCGCGCCGTTCGGCGCCCGTTTGACGCCGGTGACCTCGCAATTCTGGATGATGTGGACGCCGCGCGCCGAGGCGCCGCGCGCATAGCCCCAGGCGACAGCATCGTGCCGCGCCGTGCCGCCACGGCGCTGCAGCGCGGCACCCATCACGGGATAACGGGCATCGCGCGAAATGTTGAGCGGCGGGCAGAATTCCTTGGCCTGTTCCGGCGTCAGCCATTCATTGTCGATGCCGTTCAGCCGGTTAGCATGGACGTGGCGCTTCAGCACCTGAATGTCGTGGATGTTGTGGGCGAGCATCATGACGCCGCGCGGCGAATACATGACGTTGTAGTTGAGCTCCTGGCTGAGCCCGTCCCACAGCATCAGCGCATGGTCGTAGATGCCGGCGCTCTCGTCATAGAGATAGTTCGAGCGGATGATGGTGGTATTGCGGCCGGTATTGCCGCCGCCGAGCCAGCCTTTTTCCAATACCGCGACGTTGGTGATGCCATGCACGGTGGCGAGGTAATAGGCTGTGGCCAGGCCGTGGCCGCCGGCGCCGACGATGACGACGTCATACTCCTTCTTCGGCTCCGGCGAGGACCACTGTTCCTCCCAGCCCTTGTGGCCGCGCATGGCCTCGCGGGCGATAGCGAATACCGAGTATTTCTTCAACGTTGCAGGCCTCGCAAATGGCGGCCGGGCAGATCAGCCAACCCCGGCGCGCGAGCTGTATCACTAGCGAAACCGCACTGCCAGCCTTGCACTGTTTGCGACGGCGCTTGCCGTTTTGCGCCGTGACGAAAAAGAGGTATGCGACGTGACGGGCGATCAAACCAAATCCGAAGCACCTCGCGGGTATCGGGTGGCCCGCGCCGCCTCGATCTGCGACCAAGCATCCCGATTGCCGGCAAGGGCTGGCGCGAAGAAAAGGATGCAGAAAATGTTCGCACTTACCGACAAAGTCGCCATCGTCACCGGCGCCAGCTCCGGCATCGGCCGCGCCACGGCCAAGGTGTTTGCGGAGGAAGGCGCCAAGGTGGTCGTCGCAGCCCGCCGCCAGGCGGAGCTCGATGCGCTGGTTGCCGAAATCGAAGACGCCGACGGCACCGCCGTCGCTCTTGCCGGCGATGTCCGCGACGAAGCCTACGCAAAAGCCCTCGTCGACCTGGCGGTCGGGAAATTCGGCGGGCTCGACATCGCCTTCAACAATGCCGGCTCGGTCGGTAGGATGGGGCCGGTTTCGGAGCTGTCGCTGGAGGGCTGGCGCGAGACGCTCGATACCAATCTGACCAGCGCCTTTCTCGGCGCGAAATACCAGGTGCCGGCGATGATCGATCGCGGCGGCGGCTCGCTGATCTTCACCTCCACCTTCGTCGGCCACACCGTCGGCATGCCGGGCATGACCAGCTATGCCGCAAGCAAGGCCGGACTGATCGGGTTGACGCAGGTGCTGGCCGCCGAATATGGCGCCAAGGGCATTCGAGTCAACGCGCTGCTGCCGGGCGGCACCGACACGCCTTCGGCGACGTTCAAGACACCTGAATCGCGAGCCTTCGTCGAAAACCTGCATGCCTTGAAGCGCGTCGCCGAGCCTGAGGAGATCGCCCGCTCGGCGCTCTACCTGGCGTCCGACGCATCGAGCTTCACCACCGGCGCGGCGCTGTTCGCCGACGGCGGCGTCGCGATCACCCGGACGTGAGGGTTCGGAGGGCGCAACGCATGCCCGCCAGCCGAAATGTCGCGAACCGGCCCTTGATTTTTTCGGCGATTTGACGATTCCGTCTTCTCCTCGAAGACGGGTTGGAAACATGTTGCTGATCAGGACCTATATCGCTGCAAGCGCAATCGAAGGCGTCGGCGTGTTCGCCGCCGAGCCGGTCCGGAAAGGCGCGCAGATCTGGCGTCTCGATCCGGACTTCGACCGGCTGATCCCGATGGAAAAATACGAGACGGCGCCGCCGCACCTCAAGGAATTGCTCGACAGATATGCCTATCCCAGCCCGGACCGGCCGGGCTTCATGGTCTATGAGGTCGACAATGGCCGCTTCATGAACCATGCCGACAAGCCAAACACCGATTTTTCGCAATATGGCGGGGCCACCGCGACCCGCGATATCGCCGCCGGCGAGGAGATAACCTGCGACTACAGCGAGTTCTTCGAGGGTTTCGAGCAGCTCCACCTGGCCACGGCCGTGGCCACGGCATAGCGGCGCCTATCTGGCCCAAGGCGAATTTTGTTCTTGCTTTGTGCCGGCAGCTATGCTACTAAATTGCCTATGGTGATGATTCACACCAGAGACCCGCCGCCGAGGCGGGTTTTTCGTTTCGGGATCGGCACCGCCTCTCAATCGGCTGTGGACAGCGCCCCTTGATTCTGCTATCAGCCGCCCCAATTCGTGGTGTAACGCGCCGCGGAGGCTTGCGGCTATGGCCGCTTGCCTGTTGATTTCAAACCGAAAGACAGGATTGCACGTGCAGGTACTCGTCCGCGACAACAATGTTGATCAGGCGCTTCGCGCGCTCAAGAAAAAGATGCAGCGTGAAGGCATCTTCCGCGAAATGAAGATGCGCGGACATTACGAGAAGCCTTCCGAGAAGCGCGCCCGTGAAAAGGCGGAAGCCGTGCGCCGCGCCCGCAAGCTGGCCCGCAAGCGCGCCCAGCGCGAAGGCCTTCTGCCGATGACGCCACGTCCGGTCGCGGCCGGTGCTGCCGGCGCCGGTGCTCCGCGTCCGCCGCGGTTCTGACGTCAATTTTTCCTCCTTTTCCAAGGATATCCAAGGTGGCGCGATGCGGAATCGCCGCCACCTTTTTGTTGTGATTTCGACCCGGTTCGAGAGAACCGGTTGGGAGAGATGCCGGTTCGGAGGGGGAACGGACCAGACGGCGCAGTAAGGACAGGGCAGACATGGACGCAATCACCGTAGAGCGCAGAACCGCGTGGCGCGGCCTCGCCCTGACGGCAGCCCTGCTCTCCGGGTTGACGCTTGCCGGCTGCCAGAGCGTTCCGACCGGCGAGTTCAACAACATCGACAAGGCGCAAGCCTCGACCGAGAACATTTCCTCGCTGTCGGCGGTGATCCAGCGCAACCCGCAGGATCCGGAAGCCTACAATGTGCGCGGCTCGGCCTATGGCCGCGGCGGCCAGTACCAGGCAGCGCTGAAGGACTTCAACACTGCCATCCAGCTCAATCCGAATTTCTACCAGGCCTATTCCAACCGGGCGCTCATCCAGCGCTTCCTCGGTGATCAGGCAAGCGCGCTGGCCGACTACAACCGCTCGATCCAGATCAATTCCAACTACGACGCCGCCTATATCGGCCGCGGCAATCTCTACCGCAAGGCAGGCCGGGTCCAGGAGGCGTTCAACGATTTCCAGAAAGCGATCCAGCTCGACACGACTGACGCGCGCGCCTATCACAATCGCGGCCTGATCTACCAGAGCCAGGGCCAGCACGCCTTTGCCATCGAGGATTTCTCGACCGCCATTTCGCTGGCGCCGGATGCTTCCGAGCCTTACAACGGACGCGGCCTCTCCTACCTTGCCATGAACGACGAGGACAATGCCTTCGCCGACTTCAACATGGCCATCAAGCTCGACGGCAAGAACGCCGAGGCCTGGTCCAACCAGGCGCTGATCTACGAGCGGCGCGGCGACAAGGTCAGGGCCGCGAAGTCCTACCGCGAGGCAGTGCACCTCAATCCGACCTACCAACCGGCCAAGGACGGTCTGGCCCGCACCAGCGCCGGCTGACCGGGCCTCCGTTTCCGCACTCCGACAACCCTGCGTTTAGCCTTGCCTTGCTGGCGCCAAGTTTTCGGCGGAACGCTCGGCGTGCTCAGCCGTTGTTCAAAGCCATTTGGAAAGGACCCTCCCATGATCAAGCAACTTGCCTGTGCCGCCGCACTCGCCACGACCGTCGTTGCCGCTCCCGCCAGCGCCGGCAAGCTCCAGCTCGGCGTGCTCGACTGCACCATCGACGGCGGCACGGCCTATCTGGTCACCTCCAACAAGGGTGTTTCCTGTGTCTTTCGTCCGCATCGTGGCGGCCCACCCGAAGTCTATACCGGGGTAATTTCCAAGCTCGGCGTCGACGTCGGCCGGACGCATCAGGGCCAACTGGCATGGACGGTTCTGGCAGCAACCCGCAACCATGATGAAGGCGACCTTGCCGGCAGCTACTATGGCGTGAATGCCGAGGCGAGCGTGGTCACCGGTGGCGGCGCCAATCTTCTGGTCGGCGGCCTCGGCAGCGCCTTTTCGCTGCAGCCGCTCAGTGTCCAGGCGCAGACCGGCGTCAATCTGGCGGTCGCCGTCACTTCGCTGGACTTGATCCATTCGTTCAAATAGCGGCGTAGCATGGCTCCCCGAGCAGCCGGGCAGCGTAGGTGTCGGCCTGCGAATAGCTGCCGAAAGCTCATGGGTTCCGGCAGGCCCGCTCCGCAGAGGATGGGCCGCCCTGATGTTCAAAGTTGCAGCGCTCGAAGATCACGGCATGGATCCTAGGATCCATGCCGTTACCGTGACCGAAGATTGCGGCGATCCAATATTGCTTACATCTTCGGCCTGACTAAGATCTCGACATCTCGTGACTGTCTCGCGCCGCATGATCTTTGGCATCCGCCGCGCTAACGGCGATCAAAAAACCGCTTGAGCTCAACCGCGGTTGAGGTTTTACAAACCGCACGCGAACAAGGCGCGCATCGCGCCTGAAGTGGCAAAGATGCTCTGGCTCGGCAGGAATTCGGGGGTGGACTTGACCAAAACAAGCACAAACAGGGTCGATTGGCGCGCGCTGTGGGCGAGCGGCGATCTGGCGCGCTTCTGCTTCATCAGCCTCGGCATCCTGTTGCACGCCACCAACGAAACCATGGTGGCAACGGTCATGCCGGCCATGGTCGGCGAGCTCGCCGGCGTGCAGCTGGTCGGCTGGTCGCTGGCGATCTACGAGCTCGGCGCCATCGTTGCCGGTGCGGCCGCCGGACGGCTGGTGAGCTATGTCGCGCTGCGCACCAACATGACGGCCGCCGCCCTGCTCTATGCCGCCGGCGCGCTGGTCTGCGCCACCGCGCCGTCGATGCCGCTGTTCCTCTCCGGCCGCCTGATCGAAGGGCTTGGCGGTGGCGCGCTGGTGTCGCTGGCCTTCGTCTCGGTCGAGCGGCTGTTTGCCCGCGCGATCTGGCCGCAGCTTTTCGGCGTTATGTCGGCGATCTGGGGCGTCGCCGCCTTCAGCGGGCCGGTGCTCGGCGCGGTCATGACCGAATTGCTGTCCTGGCGCTGGGCCTTCGGCGTCTTCACCCTCGGCGGCACGGCTATGGCGCTGGCAAGCTTCCTCGTGCTCGATACACCTAAAGCAACAAGGCCGCAGGCGACCGGCGGGTCGGCGCCGCCCTTCCCGTTTGCGGCACTTGGCTGTCTTGCCGTCAGCGTCGTGCTGATCGCCACCGCCGGCGTCGACATCGCCCTGCTGCGCTCGTCGCTGCTGCTCACCCTCGGCATGATCGGCCTGGCGCTGTTCGTCTATATCGACGCGCTGAAGCCGCGCTCGCGGCTGTTCCCGTCGCGGCTGTTTTCATGGCGCTCGCCGGTCGGCGCGGGCATGACCATGGTCGCGGCGTTTTCGGTGGCGACCTGCTCGTTTGCGGTCTACGGGCCACTGCTCCTGACCAGCCTGCACGACATTCCGATCCTCACCACCGGCTACATCATCGCCGCCGAATCGATCGCCTGGTCGATCCTGTCGATCCTCGTCGCCAATGCCCCGCCGGAGCGAGAGCGGCTGATCATCGTCGGCGGGGCGCTGATGATCGCCACGGGCGTCGCGGGTTTCGCCTATACGGTGCCGGCGGGCTCGATCCCGTTGATCCTGCTTTGTGCCTTGCTGCAAGGCGGCGGTTTCGGCATCGCCTGGCCGTTTGTCACGCGTGTCATCGTGGCATCGGCCAAGGAAGGCGAGCAGACGATCGCCTCGGCCGCCGTGCCGACCATGCAGCGCATCGGCTATGCCGTGGGTGCGGCACTGACCGGCATCGTCGCCAACGCCAGCGGCTTTTCCGAAGGCCTGAACCGCGAGGCCGCGGCAAATGTCGCCGCCTGGCTGTTCCTCGCCTTCATCCCGCTCGGCATCCTGGGATGCCTTGCCGCCTTGCGGATTTCGGGCGCGAGCGACGACGCGCGGCTGGCGAAGCTGCCAATCTCCCCCACGAGAGGTGAGATCGGCTAAACACCCGAGGGGAGATCGCTAAACCACGACCGTCTTCAGCCGGCCGGCGATCAGTGCCGCGAGCCGCGTCGCCACCTCTTCCTTGCTCATCTCCGGCCATTCCTCGACGCCGGCCTTCGAGACGATCCGCACCTTGTTGCGGTCGCCGCCCATCACGCCCGGGGAACCATCTTCATGCGAGACATCATTGGCGACGATAAGATCGGCACCCTTTTTCGCAAGCTTGGCCTCGGCATTCCTGACCAGGTCCTGCGTCTCCGCGGCGAAACCGACCACCAGCATCGGCCGCTTTTTGTGATGCCCGACGCCGGCAAGAATATCGGGATTTTCCACCATCTGCAGCGCCGGCGGCCCCTCGCCCGCCACCTTCTTGATCTTTTCCCCGGCCGAACTTTGAGTGCGCCAGTCGGCGACAGCCGCGACGAACACTGCCGCGTCGGCCGGCAGCAGCTGTTCGACCGCATCCTTCATCTCGACGGCCGTTTCGACATGCATCGTGGCGACGCCGGCCGGATCCGCAATGCCGACCGGACCGGAGACGAGACGCACGTCGGCGCCGAGCCTGGCCAGCGCCGCCGCGATGGCATGGCCCTGCTTGCCCGACGAACGGTTGGCGATGTAGCGCACCGGGTCGATCGGTTCATGCGTCGGCCCGGAAGTGACAATGATCTTCCTGCCCGCCAGCGGCTTTGGCCGACTGTCGAGCAGCGCCTCGATCGCGGCGACGATCTCCAGCGGCTCGGCCATGCGGCCCTCGCCCGCCTCGTTGCTTTCGGCCATCTCGCCCTTCGCCGGGCCGACGAATGCGACGCCGTCCTTACTCAGCATCGAGCGGTTGCGCCGGACCGCCGGGTGCGTCCACATTTTCGGGTTCATAGCCGGAGCCATCAAAACCTGCTTGTCGGTGGCGATGAGCACCGTCGAGGCAAGGTCGTTGGCGTGGCCGTTGGCGAGCTTTGCCATCAGGTCGGCGGTGGCCGGCGCCACGACCACAAGGTCGGCCTCGCGCGACAGCCTGATGTGGCCGATGTCGTGCTCGTCCTGCCGGTCGAACAGCTCGGTGAAGACATGATCGGCGGACAGTGCTCCGGCCGACAGCATCGTGACGAATTCCTGCGCCGCGGCGGTCATCACCACGCGCACCGAAGCACCGCGCTCGCGCAGCCGGCGGATCAGGTCGAGCGCCTTGTAGGCGGCGATACCGCCGCCGATGATCAGCAGGATGCGCTTGCCGGAGAGGACACCTCGCGCGACTTGGCTGGGGACCGCGACCACCGGAGCTGCAGGATTCTGCAAGCTTGTCAGTTCGCGCAACGTTTTCTCGATCTGGTCGATGCGGCCGGACGAACCGAGTTGACCTTCGACCGCTGCGCGGATCATGACCCGCGCCTGGTCTTCCATTGACCGGCCATTCTCCGCAGCCAATCGGCGCAGCATATCCTTGACCTCGTCATCAAGGTTGCGGATCGTGATGCTGGCCATGTGATTGCACTTTGCCCGAGATCGCTGCAAGCAATGATATCAATGCAATCAAGCGACAACAAGGCGTTAGAGCAGCTTCCAGGCGATATACAGCAGCGTCAGAGCGATCACCCACAGCGCCAGCCGGCCGGAGCGGGTGTAGCGCGCCTCGGCCTTGCCGATCGCGCGCGCGGTCCTTTCGTCGAAACGCAGGCCGTTTTCGGCCATCAGGTCGATCTCGCGCGACAGCCGCTCGGTGCGTGCGGCGAGGTCCGGCGCCTGGCGGGCCAGCGCCAGCAGCGCACTGGCACCGTCGCGCGCATCGGCCAGCAGGGCGCGCGGGCCGAGGTTGCGGGCAATCCAGCCGCTCACCACCGGCTCCGACGTCTTCCACATGTTGAAGGCCGGGTCGAGCGTGCGGGCGACGCCTTCGACGACGACCATGGTCTTCTGCAGCAGCACCAGCTCGGACCGCGTCGCCATGTCGAAGAGGTCGGTCACTTCGAACAAAAGCGTCAGCAGCTTGGCCATCGAGATTGTCTCGGCAGGCTGGCCGTGGATCGGTTCACCGATCGCCCGGATCGCCTGGGCGAAGGCCGCGACATTGTGCTGGCGCGGCACGTAGCCGGCCTCGAAATGGACCTCGGCGACGCGCTGATAATCGCGCGTGATGAAGCCGTAGAGGATTTCAGCGAGGAACCGGCGCTCCTTCCTGCCGAGCCGGCCGGCAATGCCGAGGTCGACGGCGACGATGGTGCCGTCGGCCTCGACGAACAGGTTGCCCGGATGCATGTCGGCGTGGAAAAAACCGTCACGCAGCGTATGGCGCAGGAACGACTGGACCAGATTGGCGGCGATCGCCTTCAGGTCGTGGCCGGCGGCGGTCAGGCCGACAATATCGTTCATCTTGATGCCGTCGACCCACTCCATGGTCAGCACATCGCGGCCGGTGCGCTCCCAGTCGACCGACGGCACGCGAAAGCCGGGATCGTCCTTGGTGTTTTCGGCGAGCTCCGAAAAAGCCGCCGCCTCCAGCCTCAAATCCATTTCGATCTTGGTGGTCTGGGCCAGCGTCTCGGTCACCTCGACCGGCCGCAGCCGGCGCGACGACGGGATGTATTTTTCCTGCAGCCGGGCGGCGAGGAAATAGCTCTCGAGATCGCGAAAGAAGCGGCGGCGCACGCCCGGCCGGATGACCTTCACCGCCACCCGGGTAACGACGCCGTCCTGCAGGGTTTCGGCGGTATGGACCTGGGCGATCGAGGCGGCGGCGACGGCCTCGCCAAAACTGGCATAGAGCTCGCCGACCTTGCGTCCGAGCGAGGCCTCTATTGCCGCTATGGCTTCGGCCTTCGGAAATGTCTGCATCTTGTCCTGCAGCATGGCGAGATCGAGCGCTATGTCGTTGCCGACGACGTCCGGCCGCGTCGCCAGGAACTGGCCGAGCTTGACGTAGGATGGGCCGAGCCGCACGACCGCCTTGGCCAGCCGGTCGCCGCGCTCGTAGGCAAGCGCGCGGCGGCGGGTGAACAGCCGGGCCATGCGCCAGCCGAATTTCGGCAGGCCGAAGAGTTCGTCGCCGGGCAACGCCGCGATGACACCCTCGCGGACCAGCACCCAGCCGGCCCGCACGAGCCTGAAACCAGCGCCTATGCTGCTCATGGCTGGCTTTGCCTTGCCGGTTTCCTGAACTGGCGAAAGGCACGTCGGGCTATGAAAATGCGGGCCAGCCTCAAAGCTTCCAGCCCGAATGAAGCGCGGCGATGCCGCCGGAATAGTTGCGGAATGAGGCGCGCTCGAAGCCCGCGCGCGAGATCATCGCCGCGAAATTCTGCTGGTTGGGAAATTTGCGGATCGATTCGACCAGATAGGAGTAGGGCTCGCCGTCGCCGGTCACCGCCTTGCCGATCCGCGGGATGGCGTTGAACGACCATGCCTCATAGACCTTGTCGAGCAGCGGCATCTCGACCTCGGAAAATTCAAGGCAGAGAAAGCGCCCGCCAGGCTTCAGCGCGCGATAGGCTTCGGCAAGCGCCACATCGATGCGCGGCACGTTGCGGATGCCGAAAGCAATGGTGTAGGCATCGAAAGTAGCGTCGGCAAAAGGCAGTTCCTCGGCATTGGCCTCGACGAAATCGGTATTTGCCGACAGGCCCTTTTTCTCGGCTCGGTCGCGGCCGACGGCGAGCATCGAGCCGTTGATGTCGAGAACCGTTGCATGGGCGTGCCTGGCGCTCGCCTCGACGATGCGGAAGGCGACGTCGCCGGTGCCGCCGGCAACGTCGAGAACGCGCCAGCCCGGCCGCTTCGGTGGATTGAGCCAGGCGACCATGGCGTCCTTCCACAACCGATGCAACCCGGCCGACATCAGGTCGTTCATCAGGTCGTACCGGTTCGCCACCTTGTGGAAAACATCATTGACCAGGGGCTGCTTGTCGCCTGGCCCTACCCGCTTGAAACCATAGGAAGTTTCCATGCCGCCCGCAGCCGTGGTTCTTTCAACCGACATCGTTTTGATCCGCCATAAAATCGGCGGGACCATAGCCGATCGATGGTGCGGGCGCTATTGTTTAAGGCGCGGTGTTCGGCCGCGCTTCGAAGCAGGTTCCGGAAAAGCGTCGCACGGTTTTCCGACCAGAACCTGCGTCGTAAGAAAAAGGCCTGACGGGATAATTGAATGCCTTTGAAAGCAGAACTGCACTGCCACATCGAAGGGGCAGCGGCGCCTGAACTCGTCCTCCGCCAGGCCGAGAAATACGGCAGGGATGCCTCGCCCTATATCCAGAACGGCTCCTTCGTCTGGCACGATTTCACCTCTTTCCTCGCCGCCTACGACTTCTCCTCCGACCTGTTCCGCACCGAAGAAGACTATGCGCGGCTGGCCGATCACTACCTGACCAGCCTCGCCCGCGACGGCGCCATCTATTCCGAGGTTTTCACCTCGCCCGACCATGCCGGCAAGGCCGGGCTGTCGCCGAAGGCCTATACCGATGCGCTCGGCGAAGGCATGGCCCGCGCCAAGGCGAAGACCGGCATCGAAGGCCGCATGATCGTCACCGGCGTGCGCAATTTCGGTGTCGAATCGATCGAGCGGGCGGCGCGTTTCGCCGCCCGCAGCGGGCATCCGCTGGTCACCGGCTTCGGCGTCGCCGGCGACGAGCGGATTGGCGATTTGGAAGATTATGTCAGGGCCTTCGAGATCGCCCGCGAGGCCGGCCTCGGCATCACCGTGCACGCAGGCGAATTGATGGGCTGGGAGAGCGTCGAGGCGGCACTCGACCATATCCGCCCCTCTCGCATCGGCCACGGCGTGCGCGCCATCGAGAACCCCGATCTCGTGCGGCGCATCGCCGACGAAGGCGTCGTGCTCGAATGCTGCCCCGGCTCCAACATCGCCCTGAAAATCTTCGACAGCTTCGCCAACCATCCCTTTCCTGCTTTGAGGGCGGCGGGCTGCAAGGTGACGCTCAACTCCGACGACCCACCCTATTTCTGGACCTCGCTGAAGCGCGAATACGACATCGCCGCCGAACATTTTGCGATGGATGACAAGGCGCTCACCGCCGTCACCAGGACGGCCATCGAGGCAGCTTTCGTCGACAGGAAGACCAGGGCGGCGCTGCTGGGCAGGCTCGGCGCCAAGGGCAGGTGAATGGTGAATTGCGAGCCTGGCGCTTCGGTCCGTCAACCGCGAGTTTTTCCGCGCAACCAAGGACTCGCAAACCAGTTCACTATTCACTATTCACCATACACCATTCACTATTCACCTGCGCAGTTCGGAGAACACCATGAAGGGCGTCACCGTCGTCGACCATCCGCTTGTCCAGCACAAGCTGACCATCATGCGCAAGAAGGAAACCTCGACGGCCGGGTTCCGGCGGCTGCTGCGCGAGATCTCGCTACTGCTCGGCTATGAGGTCACCCGCAACCTCGAACTGACCACGACGACGATCGAGACGCCGATCGAGACGATGGAGGCGCCGACGCTGGAGGGCAAGAAACTCGTCTTCGCCTCCGTGCTGCGCGCCGGCAACGGCTTGCTCGAAGGCCTGCTCGATCTGGTGCCGGCGGCGCGTGTCGCCCATATCGGCCTCTACCGCGACCATGAGACGCTGGAAGCGGTCGAATATTTCTTCAAGGCGCCGGGCGACCTCGCCGACCGGCTGGTGATCGTCGTCGATCCGATGCTGGCGACCGCCAATTCGGCGATCGCGGCGATCGACAAGCTGAAAGGCCGCGGCGCCACCAACATCCGCTTCCTCTGCCTGTTGGCGGCACCAGAGGGCCTCGAGCGTTTTACCCAGGCGCATCCCGATGTTCCGGTCTTCACCGCTTCCATCGACCGCCAACTCAACGAGAAGGGCTACATCATGCCCGGCCTCGGCGATGCCGGCGACCGTATGTACGGCACCAAATAGGTCCGTTTACCGATTGTTTACGCAAACGGCTGGTTTCCGCATTCGTTAAAGCGGCAAACACCTTGTCGGACTAAGGATCGGCAACCACAAAGGCCGGTCCATGCTGCGCAAGCTTCTCATCCTTGGCGTGTTTGCCGGAACGTCGGCATCGCTGCCGATCGTCTATCAGTCGAATCCACAGACGATCGAGCGGCTGTTGAAATCCGCCATCGGAGCCAAGCCGGCCGACACCCAAACCGACCTGAACCTCGCCGCCGTCCCGGACAGGCCGGCGACGCCGCAGCCGCTCGGCCGCAAGGTCGTCGTCACCGCGGACGCGCGCGGGCATTTCATGTCGGTCTTCAAGTTGAACGGCCGCCAGATCGAAGGCATGATCGATACCGGTGCGACGCTCGTCGCCATCAACAGCTCGACCGCGCGCAGGATCGGCATCTCGCTCAATTCGACCGACTTCAGCCATCAGGTCAACACCGCCAACGGTGCGATCAAGGCCGCCGTGGTGACGATCGACCGCCTGCAGATCGGCAGGATCACCGTCGAGGGCGTCGAGGCCGTCGTACTCGACGACAGGGCGCTGCACACCAACCTGATCGGCATGAGCTTTCTGCAGCGGCTCGAAAAATATCAGGTCGAAGACGGCACGCTGCTGCTGGTTCAGTGACTATCAGCGCGGCAGGATCCGCCGGATGACGGTTTTCTCCGCGGCCGGTTTGGAAGTCCCGATCGTATAGGCCGAAAGCACGGCGGCCGCGGCCGCCTCGGCATCCCCGGCATTGCGGGCATGGACCAGCGCCAGCGCCTCGCCGGTCCGCACTTCAGCGCCGACCGGCAGCAGCCTGGTGACGCCGACGGCGTGATCGATCCTGTCGTCCGGCCGCGTCCGCCCGCCGCCAAGCCCGACCACGGCAAGCCCGATCTCGCGGGTTGCTATGCCGGTGACAAAGCCGTTCGCGCTCGCCTTGACGGCGAATTCCGTTGCCGCTTTCGGCAGATATTTTTCCGGATTCTCGATGAAATCGGCGGGACCGCCAAGTGCCGCCACCATGCGCGCGAAGATGGCAGCGGCGCGACCGCCGGCCAGCGTCTCGGCGGCGCGACGCAGGCCGTCCTGGTTGGACGGCACCAGGCCTGCCGATTGCAGCATCTCGGCGGCCAGCGCCAGCGTCACTTCCTCCAGCCGCCGGTCGCGGAAGCGGCCGGTGAGGAAGTCGACGGCGTTGCGCAGCTCGACCGCATTGCCGGCAGCGGACGCCAGCGGCTCGTTCATGCCGGTGACCAGCGCCGAGGCCCTAAGGCCGGCGCCATTGGCGACGTCGACCAGGCTGTTGGCCAGCACCGTTGCATCGCGCGATTTCTCCATGAAAGCGCCGTTGCCGACCTTGACGTCGAGCACCAGCGAATTGATGCCGGCCGCCAGCTTCTTCGACAGGATCGAAGCGGTGATCAGCGGCACCGATTCCACCGTTCCCGTCACATCGCGGATGGCGTAGAGCCTGGCGTCGGCGGGTGCGAGGTCGGCGGTCTGGCCGATGATGGCGCAGCCGGTTTCGAGCACGGTCTTGCGGAAGCGTGCAACATCCGGCTGGCTGATGTAGCCGGGGATGGCATCCATCTTGTCCAGCGTGCCGCCGGTATGGCCGAGGCCCCTGCCGGAAATCATCGGCACATAGGCGCCGCAGGCAGCGACGATCGGTGCCAGCATCAAGGAGACATTGTCGCCGACGCCGCCCGTCGAATGCTTGTCGGTGACCGGGCCGGGCAGATCCGACCAGTCGAGCACATCGCCGGAATCGCGCATCGCCATAGTCAGCGCCACCACCTCGTCGCGGCTCATGCCGTTGAAGAACACCGCCATGGCGAAGGCGCCGACCTGCGCGTCGGTAACGGTGCGGGCGGTCAGGCCCTCGATGAAAGCCGATATCTCCTCAGCCGAGAGTTTTTGACCGTCGCGCTTGCGGCGGATGATTTCCTGGGGAAGCATCAGGCGTCTACCCTGTGCTCCGGAAGCCCGTCCTGAAAAACACGCTGCAGAATGGTCGCCAGCCGCGCGCCGCCGACCGGCGCCATGTCCTTGGTCTCCTGGTGCGACAGCTCGGCTCCGGTCATGCCGGCGGCAAGGTTGGTGACGACCGAACAGGCTGCGACGCGCAGCCCGAGGAAGCGGGCGAGAATGACCTCCGGCACCGTCGACATGCCGACCGCGTTGGCGCCCATGATGCGAGCCATGCGGATCTCGGCCGGCGTCTCGAAGCATGGGCCGGAGAACCACATGTAGACGCCCTTGTGCAGCCTGGTACCGGTGGCCTTCGCGGCTTGCTCGATGGCGGAGCGGAGACCGGCGTCGTATGCTTCGGTCAGGCCGACGAAGCGGCGGTCGCTCGGCTCGCCGATCAGCGGGTTGGAGCCTGAGAAATTGATGTGGTCGGTGATCAGCATCACCGAGCCCGGGCCCATCCCGGGATCGACCGAACCGGCGGCGTTGGTGAGGATCAGCCTGGAGATGCCGAGGCCGGCGAGCACCTCGAGTGCAGGCCGCATCGCCGCCGCGTTGCCGTGCTCGTAATAGTGTGCGCGACCGGACAGCATCAGCACCGGCGTGCCGGCAAAGAGCCCCGCCACCACCTCGCCGGCATGGCCGCTGACGCCGCTTCTGGGGAAGCCCTGCAAGTCGGCATAGGAAATGCGCACCGCATCCTCGACCTTGTCGACAAGCCCGCCAAGCCCCGATCCCAGCACCAGCGCAGTGGTCGGCGCCAGCCCGTCCAGCCTTTCGACGAGGTGATCGAGTGCTTCCTTCATTTCAACACATCGCCCTGGAAGCCGTATGGCAGCAACTCGCCCATGGTCACGGTCTCGACCACGCCGCTATCATCGCAGAGATAGAACTTCGTTTCCGGCCGGCAGAATTCAGCCAGCCGCTGCCGGCAGCCGCCGCAGGGCGAGCATTTTGCCACGCGTTCGGCGATCACGGCGATTTCCGTAATCTTGCCGCCGCCACCCATGATGTAGTGGCCGAGCGCGGTGGTTTCGGCGCACCAGCCCTCCGGATAGGACGCGATCTCGACATTGGCGCCGGTGAAGACACGGCCGTCCTCGGTGCGCAACGCCGCGCCGACCGGAAATTTCGAATAGGGCGCATAGGCCTTGGCCATGGCGGCTTTCGCCGCTTCGAACAGATCACGAGCCATGATAAATCAGCGTTCCTTGACATAAGGCACGCCGCCGGCACGCGGCGGGATTGCCTTGCCGATGAAGCCTGCAAGCAGGATGACGGTCAGCACATAGGGCAGCGCCTGCATGAATTGCACCGGCACCTTGCCGATCAGCGGCAGCGGCGTGCCTTGCAGGCGGATCGACGCCGCGTCGAGGAAGCCGAACAGCAGGCAGGCGAACATGGCGTTGACCGGTTTCCATTTGGCGAAGATCAGCGCGGCCAGCGCGATGTAGCCCTTGCCGGCGGTCATGTCCTTCACGAAGCCGCCATTCTGCACCATCGACAGGTAGGCACCTGCAATGCCGGTGAGCACGCCGGTGCAGATCAGCGCCCGATAGCGCAGCCAGGCGACCGATATGCCGGCGGTATCGACCGCGGCCGGGTTCTCGCCGACGGCGCGCAGGCGCAAGCCGAAGCGGGTGCGGAACAGCACCCACCAGGTGAACGGCACGGCCAGGAAGGCGAGATAGACCAGCACTGAGTGGCCGGAGATGAGTTCCGAATAGATCGGCCCGAGGATCGGCATGCTCCTGAGCGCATCCGCGCCCGGCCAGATGATTGTCTCGAAGCGCTCGCCGGCGGCCAGCGCCGGCGTGCGCCCGCCTTGCTGGAACCAGGCCTGGCCGAGCATGATCGTCGATCCGGCGGCAATGAAATTGATCGCGACACCGGAAACGATCTGGTTGCCGCGGTGGGTGATCGAGGCAAAGCCATGGATCAGCGCGAAGGCGACCGAAATGAGGATGGCCATGCCGAGGCCGAGATAGGCCGAGTGGAAGACCGAGGCGGCGGCGGCACCGGCGAAGGCCCCAACCAGCATCTTGCCTTCGAGCCCGATGTCGAAGACGCCGGCCCGCTCTGAATAGAGGCCGGCGAGGCAGGCGAGCAGCAAGGGGACCGACAGACGGATGGTCGAGTCCAGGACCTGTACGATGGCGTTGAAGAAATCCATCTCAGGCGCCCTTCCCCTTGACCGCTTCCATGCCGACCGATCTCGGGCTGAGCGAGGCGAACAGCGCCTGGACATAGGGCCGGAACATATGCTCGAGCGCGCCGGCGAACAGGATGACCAGGCCCTGGATGATGACGATCATGTCGCGGCTGATCGCCGGCATCTCGAAGGCGAGCTCGGCGCCGCCCTGGTAGAGCATGCCGAACAGGATTGCGGCAAGCACGATGCCGACCGGGTGCAGTCGCCCCATCAGCGCCACCGCGATGCCGACGAAACCGGCGCCCGAAACGAATTCGAGCGCGACATTGTGCTGGTCGCCCATCGTCGGGTTGAGCGCCATCATGCCGGCCAGCGCGCCCGAGATCATCATCGCAATGATGATGATGCGGATTTCCGAAATCCCGGCATAGCGCGCCGCTTTCGGGCTGTGGCCGTAGGTACGCATCTCGTAGCCGAGCTTGGTGCGCCAGATCAGGACCCACACCAGAAAGGCCATGGCCAGCGCCAGCAGCGAGCTGACGTTGAACGGCGCCGAACGGATTTTGGCGCCGAACAATTCGATGATCCAGTTGAGCTTCGGCAATTGTGCGCCTTCGAGGAAGGTGCGCGTCTGCGGCGCCATCGAGCCGGGCGGCTTCAGCATGCCCACCAGCGCATAGACCATGACGCTGGCGGCGATGAAATTGAACATGATGGTGGTGATGACGATGTGCGAGCCGCGCTTGGCCTGCAGATAGGCCGGGATCAGCGCCCACAGCGCGCCCATCGCCGCGGCGGCGATAATGGCGATCGGGAAGGTCAGCCACCAAGGCAGCACGCTGTCGAAGGCCAGGCAAACGATGCCGATACCGAGACCGGCGATATAGCCCTGGCCCTCGCCACCGATGTTGAACAGGCCGCAATGCGCCGCAACCGCCACCGACAGCCCGCTGAAGATGAAGGTGGTGGCATAGAAAAGCGTGAACGCGATGCCTTGGCCGCGACCGAAGGCACCCTCGACCAGGATGACCGCAGCACGCAGCGGGTTCTCGCCGACCAATATGACGACGAAACCGGCAACGACGAAGGCGACGAACAGATTGATCAGCGGGATCAGCACATAATCGGCCCAGGCCGGCAGCTTGGCATAGGGAGTGCTCATTCCGCGGCCTCCCGGTGCTCGACGCCGGCCATCAGCAGGCCGAGTTCGCCCTCGGTCGCGTCGGGGCCGCGCTCGCCGACGATGCGGCCGGCAAACATCACCAGAATGCGGTCGGAAAGCGAGCGGATCTCGTCGAGCTCGACCGAAACCACCAGCACCGCCTTGCCCTGGTCGCGCATCGCGATTAGGCGCTTGTGGATGAATTCGATGGCGCCGACATCGACGCCGCGCGTCGGCTGGCCGACGATCAGCACGCCGGGATCCTGCTCCATTTCCCGCGCCAGCACGATCTTCTGCTGGTTGCCGCCGGAGAAATTGGCGGTCTTGAGGCGGCAGTCCGCCGGTCGGATGTCGTATTTGACGATCTTGTCCCTGGCATCGTTACGGATGGCGTCGATGTCGAGAAACGGCCCCTTCAGATAGCGCTCGTCGTCCTGGTAGCCGAGGATCGAATTCTCGTTCTCCTCGAAGGCCAGCACCAGGCCGACATGATGGCGGTCCTCCGGCACATGGGCAAGGCCGCGCTCGCGCAGTTCACCGGGATCGGCGGCGCCGGTGAGGTCGATCGGCTTGCCGTCCAACGTGACCGAACCCGAAACGGCGCGCCTGATGCCGGAAATCGCCTCGAGCAGTTCGGATTGTCCGTTGCCGGCGACGCCGGCAATGCCGACGATCTCGCCGGCATGGATATCGAAGGAGACGTCGTCGACCATGGTGACGCCGCGGGAATCCTTGACCGTCAGGTTCTTGACCGCGAGCTTGACGCCGCCGGCCTTCGCCTCGCCTTTCTCGACGCGCAGCAGCACGCGCCGGCCGACCATCAGCTCGGCCAGCTCCTCGACCGTGGTCTTCCTGGTTTCGCGTGTCGCCACCATGGTGCCCTGGCGCATCACCGAGACCGTGTCGGTGATCGCCATGATCTCGCGCAGCTTGTGGGTGATCAGCACGATCGTCTTGCCCTGCTCCTTCAGCTGCCTGAGGATACGGAACAGGTGGTCGGCCTCGGCCGGCGTGAGCACCCCCGTCGGCTCGTCGAGGATCAGGATCTCGGCGCCGCGATAGAGCGCCTTGAGGATTTCGACGCGTTGCTGCAGGCCGACTGGCAACTCCTCGATGATGGCGTCCGGATCGACTTCGAGCCCGTATTCGCGCTCGAGCCGCTCCAGCTCGGAACGCGCCTTGGCGATGCTTTTCTTCAGCAGCGCATCGCTTTCGGCGCCGAGAATGACATTTTCCAGCACCGAGAAATTGTCGACCAGCATGAAGTGCTGATGCACCATGCCGATGCCGAGCGCGATCGCATCGTTCGGTGTCTTGATCGATGCCGGCTGGCCGCCGACACGGATTTCGCCGCTGTCGGCCTGGTAGAAGCCGTAAAGGATCGACATCAGCGTCGACTTGCCGGCGCCGTTTTCGCCGACGATGCCATGGATGGTGCCGCGCGTAATTTCCAGATTGATGTCGCGGTTGGCGCGCACGGCGCCAAAGCTCTTGTCGATGCCGATCAGCTCGATTGCGGCTTGCGCCATGCAGCCTGTTCCCACTGTTATTTTTTTACCGCTTGGTCAAACGCCTAGCATGACGCCCAGTCTGTGCCAATTGGGTCTGTGCCAATTGGCCGGAGCACGGTTCACTCTCGACAAATCCCGTCATGCTTGTCAATTTCCAACGTGGCCGCACCCTGCACAATCGCCTGATCGAGGAATTCAAATGACCATGCCCGACGACCGGCTGACGACGCTGGAAATCCGCGCCGCCGAGCAGGAGAAGACCATCGAGGAACTGTCCGGCCAGATCGCCGAGCAGTGGAAGGTGATCGAGCGCATGCAGCGCAAGCTCGACGCGCTGGCCGAGCGCTTCCTGGCGCTGGAGGAACAGGCCGCACCCGACGTGCCGGTGACCAAGCCGCCGCACTGGTGAGCGGCCTGACAATGCAAAACCGCCGGGCTTTCACCCGACGGCTCGTCAGCTCAGCAATGTCTGTCGATCAATACGGGCAGGCATTGTCCGACATGTAGTCGTGCACCTTGATGGTGCCGGCGATGATGTCGGCCTTGGCCTTTTCGACCGCTGCCTTCATCGCATCGTCGACAAGCGCCTTGTTGTTGTCGTCCATGGCGTAGTCGACGCCGCCTTCCTTGAGGCCGAGATCATTGATGCCGGCCGTGAACTTGCCGTCCTTGGCATCCATGAAGGTGTTGTAGACGGCAACGTCGACACGCTTGACCATGGAGGTCAGCACCTTGCCGGGCTGCAAGCCGTTCTGGTTGGAATCGACACCGATGCCGAGCTTGCCCGCGTCGGCCGCCGCCTGCAGCACACCGACACCGGTGCCGCCAGCCGCAGCATAGATCACGTCGGCGCCCTGGTCGATCTGCGTCTTGGCGATCTCGCCGCCCTTGGCGGGATCGTTCCAGGCTGCGGGCGTATCGCCGGTCATGTTCTGGATGACGTCGGTGGCGCCGGCCGCTTTGGCGCCGCCGACAAAGCCGCAGCCGAATCTGCGGATCAGCGGAATATCCATGCCGCCGATAAAGCCGACCTTCTTCGACTTCGAAGCCATCGCCGCCATCACGCCGACGAGATAGGAGCCTTCCTGCTCTTTGTAGACGAGGGAGCGGACATTGGGCTTGTCGACGACCATGTCGATGATGGCGAATTTGGTCTCGGGGAATTCCGTGGCAATCTTGTCAAGCGCATCCGACCAGGAGAAGCCCGCCATGACGATCGGATTGCGGCCATCCTCGGCGAAGCGGCGCAGCGCCTGCTCGCGCTGGGTGGCGTTGCTGACCTCGAATTCCACATAGGGGATGCCGGTCTCGGTCTTGAACTTTTCGGCGCCGTTGAAGGACGCCTCGTTGAACGACTTGTCGAACTTGCCGCCGAGATCGTAGAGGATCGCGGGTTGAATGTCCGCGGCGAAGGCCGGAAGAACCATTGCAGCTGCGGCCATAAGGCCGAGAACGATACGTTTCATGTGATCCACACCCCTGTCGGTTATTTGTCCATTATGCACCGCATGCCGGCCCGGTTCTCCGGCAGGCATTCGGCGTCAGGCAGGAGTGTCTTCCTCCCGCTTCGGGCCAATCTGGCACGGCCCGAAACAAAATTCACGTGGAATTTTGACCTGTTGGAAAAGCGTGGGGGGCCGCACCGGGGGCCCCACCCAAATAATTTTTGGCTGTGGGGGTAAAAAAGAGGGGCGGGGGGGCGGGATTGGGGCGGTGGGCCCCGGGTCCGCCGGCGCGCCAAAACAGGGGGGGGTTGTGG